>CAIKEU010000068.1 GCA_903826575.1 uncultured bacterium | reverse complement strand
CCATGATCCAGAACAGGTTCGCGTAAAGCCACTGACTACCGCCCTGCATAGGCACGAAGAAGGATGCTTCCTGGCTCCTATCCAAGAGCGTCTCGATCATGCCGACCTCGAAGCAAGGCAGGGCAATGAGGCCGAGTACTGAGGTAGCAGTGACACCAAGCACGAAGATTGGCGTGCGGTTCCACGTCATGCCGTGTGCACGCATAGTCGTCGCGGTGACAATTAGATTCACCGCACCGATTCCGGACGAAATCACGAACATGATGATCCCGACGGCGAAGGCATCCATGCCCGGAGGTGCCTGATCGCTCAGCGGCGCATAGGCCACCCAGCCGGTCGGGATACCACCAAGGAAGGCCACCGACAGGAAGATCGGAACGACGGGGAAAAGCGTCCAGAAACTCAGTGCGTTCAGGCGCGGAAACGCCATATCGCGGGCACCGATCATGATTGGCATGATGAAGTTACCCCACGGTCCAACGACCATGATGATCGTGGAAACAATCATGATGATGCCGTGCATTCCGACGAGCCCGTTGTAGATCTGGCCCCCGAAAAGTGATTCGCCCGGTGCGGCTAGCTTCGTTCGAATCGTCATGGCCAAAATGCCACCGACACCGAACGTCGTCATCGCCAAGACGAGGTACTGAACACCCACCACCTTGTGGTCGGTGGTGAATCTCAGATAGCGACCCACCCCCTGGCCCTTACCGGCGAGGAACATTTCGTCATCGTGGGTCTGGTCTTTACCAAGCAGCCAGCGAAAAGGAGCAACGAAAGCTCCGACACCAACGAGGAATCCGATGACCCAAGCAACCTCTGCGGCGATAACCGCCTGGTCTGGTCCTTGCGCCATGTTCTCGTTGTCGGGATTCACCCACAGCTTTGCGGCAATGAAATAGACGACGACGGCGGCGATAACGCCCACCACGATGCCTGTCCACATATTGAGTCGGCGCATAAGGCCGCCGCCGGTCGAATGCTCGGCGTCAGCGGTGCCCTGGGAAACAATCTCAGTGTCAGCCATGGCCTATTCCTTCGGCTCGATCTTGTTGACGTCGAGTGGCACAAGCATCCCTGGTGATCCGCCTTGATCCTTAACCCACTGGTCAAAGTCCGTCGGGGCCACCACTCGACCAGATGTCTCCATGTACGAGTGGTTCAAACCGCAAAGCTCGGCACATCGAACATTGAAAACGCCGAGCGTATCGGGGGTGGTGAGCGTTGTCGTCGTCACTCTCGGGTTCGCGTCGATCTTGATGCCCATCTCGGGAATCCAGAACGAGTGGATGACATCAGTGCTTGTTACGTTGAAGATGACCGGACGATCCTTGGGCAGCACGAGATCATTACTCGTAATGCCGCCATCCTCTGGGTATTGGAAATTCCATAGCCACTGCTGGCCGATCACATTGATCGTGAGCGGCTTGGCGTCAGTTGGAAGTGTGGTGGTGGAGGTCAGGGCAGCCAAGCCCCAGACCAGCAGGAAAGCCGTTAAGAGGGCACTGCCTACGACCCAGGCAAGAGAAAGCCGATTGTTATCGCGAATCGGCGGTCCGTCCTCGGGCGGGGTATCCCCTGAACCGGCATTCCAGTGCCGCAAGCTGTAATACGCGATACCCCAGACCAAAGCCATAACGGGTGCTGATGCAATCGAGAAGATCAGCAGGGTGCTCTTAACTTCGGCCTGAGTATCGGACATGGTTGGCGGCAACGAGATCAGCGGCCACCAGACGCAGAAGATCAAGAGCAAGACCGTCAAAACGCTGACGACCGTTGCCACCTTGACGATCCTCTGACCCTCAGGTGTCTTCAGGCGCTCGGACAGCGGCGGACGCGACGGCGACTCTGGTAGCTCGTCGATGTCGTAGCTCACAACGCTGCCCTTTCGGTCTCAAAAGCGCGATCACACAACATGAATGACTCCCGACATGTAGCCGTACGAACTCATCGCTTCGCCCATTCCTGCGTAATTGCCACCGCACGGGAACTCACAGTTCCACGCATACTCGCCTGGGCCCTTGGTAACGAACTTGAAAGTGACCACGTGCGGCGCCCAGCCATACGGATTCGATGCCGAAGGTGCGGCCGTCGGATTCGAACTCACGTCATCGGCCACGGCCGGGAGCGGCACGCTGACAAAGATGTTCTGCTGCGTGTCACTGGGGTAGTTGTGGATGGTGAAGGTGTGACCAACGTGGGACGGATCGATACTCGTCGCCGGCTGACCATCCACGGTCATATCTCCGCCGACAGTTCCGTGAACAGATGCCAGGTAGCCAGGGTTGGGAATCGGCTCACCGCCGTCGTAATTGGTGATCGTCACCGTAACAAGAGCGTTTGCCGGTAACTGAATGTTGGTGGTGGGGCCGTAACTCACCCAGCCAGGGTGCGGTCCGACTCCGCCGTTCGTCCGACGCCAGGTGATGGGCGAACTATCGGGATACGACTCAAGCTTAAGTTCCGCAGTTTTCGTAACGCCGGGAATGCCAGTACTGGTAGATGACACGCCGTCAACAACCATGAGTGGGGGCTTGGGCGCTGCGCCATGAAATGCCAGTACCGTGCCACCGACCACGACCCCGCCAAGCACAACTGCAGTTAGAGCCCCAACAACTGGTTTCACGCCGACTTCCCCTCTATTGACATCCCACGGTACGCACAGTTCACCATCCGGCACCTGTTCGCAAGCGAATCGCCAAGATTCGTCAAATTTTGATCAAACGGATATTGAGTAGGGATCACTTCCATTTTCCGAACGTTTCAAAAGTGTGGACCGATCTGTTCGCCAAAGGGGCTAGGGTGCCGGCATGGGTTCAGTGGGAAAGTTCCTGACTTCATTCTCACTCAATGTTCCGTGGCTCGTTGTCGTCCTCGCGGCTACCTTTGGGTACCTGTACATGGGCCGGACGGTAAGTCGCCAGCACTCTCAGCGGCCTTGGTCGGGGCGGTCAACCGCGTTGTTTCTGGGGGCCATGGCCACAATCGTCGTAGCGACAATGGGGCCGGTCGGAAGCATGACGGATCGTTTTTTCTGGGCCGATATGACTCAACACATCCTGCTGATGATGCTGGCTGCACCGCTCATCGTTCTGAGCGACCCCGTTCTCTTGGCTCTGCGTGCTGCCCGACCCAAGACACGTCGCAGATCGATAGTGCCTTTGATTCGCAATCAATTTTTACGAAACGTCACGCATCCCGTTGCGGGTTGGTGCATCTTCACCGCCGCATTGCTTGCCACACACATAACCCCGCTATTCGAGTTTGCCCTCGAGCACAGCTTCTTGCGCACGTTTGTCGTGCCCGCCATCTACTTCACTGCCGGGTTGATTTACTACTACCCGCTAATCGGACGCAGCATCGGCGCGTATCGAATTCCATCGCACTACAAAATCGTCTCGATGTTCACCATGATGATCCCCGAAGCAATCGTTGGATTTGCTATCTACACCGTCGGATCAGTGTTGTACCCGTATTACGAGCACGTGACGGATCGCCCTTGGGGGCCGTCTACCCCGCTGCTGGATCAGCGAGTCGGCGGCTCGATCATGTGGGGTGCCGGGATGGTACTCGACACTATCTGGATCAGCATCGTGGTTGCGGAGTGGTGGAAGCATGAGGAGCAGAAGTCGCGCAGACTCGATAGTCAGACTACTCAGGCACCGCTCATCTGAACTCTGTTGGCGCCTGTAACTCCCTGCCCCTATTCAACTCTCACCCGAGGGGATCGTCGAATGGGTCACGCGCTGGCTGTGGGCGTTGGCTCTGACGCCACCGACCGAAGTAATGCCTCGAACTCCTGCTCATGAATCGCGCCGATCACCCGGGCCGCAACATTGCCCTGCCGATCAAGAACAAGAGTGCTCGGAATACCCGATGTGGGAAGTAAACGCAGACTGGCGAGCAGCTCACCGTGCTCATCGAACAGATGCGGATACGTCGTGCCCATCTTCGTCGCAAAGGCCATCGCCTTGTCCTTGGTGTCCTCCTCGTCTAGGCCGACAAAGTCAATACCAAGCGACGCGACTCGTTTCGAGATTCTCGCCAAGGCTGGCGACTCTTCGCGACACGGCTCACACCAGGATGCCCAAGCATTCAGCACAACAACCTGACCCGCCAGCGTCGCGGTGTTCAGGCTCTCACCTGAGATGGTGCCGCCACTGAGTGCTGGCACATGTGGTCGCTGCCCGATCGGAAACTCAGTCGTGCCCGCACCGATCTGATTAGGGCTGGTCGACACGGGCTTACCGATGTCGCCACTTGTTGAGCAACCGGCGATCGCCAACGACAACACGATCGCCGTCGCGGCAACAATTCGATACACCACAACAGGCTAACTCATCCCTCTCACCGCTCTCCCATGTCAAACTTCACGGATGGCATCACTCGAAGAACACAGCGTCGATCAGGCTGCTGTCCGCGTGCGCGAATCTGGCCGTCGTGGCGCGTTGAGTACACGACGCGTTGTCTTTCTTGTAATCGCTGCCGCGGCACCGATGGCAGCGATGGTAGGCAATGTTCCGTTGGCGATTGTTGACGGAAATGGTGTTGGCCTTCCGGCGGCATTCCTCATCGCATCGCTCGTCTTGATGTGCTTCAGCGTCGGCTATGCCGCGATGAGTCGACGCGTCGTAAACACTGGTGCGTTTTACACATACATCGCGCGCGCTCTCGGCAAGCCCGCTGGCGTTGCCTCCGCGTACGTCGCGGTGCTCGCATACATAGCGCTGACGTGTGGCTTGGTGGGAGCTTTCGGCTACTTCACTGCACTGGTACTGGCCGGCCTTGGGGTGACAGTGCCCTGGTACGTCTTCAGCATCGTGGGCCTCATATTCGTTGGCGTCATGGGATACAGATCTGCGGAATTGTCTGCCAAAGTTCTTGGCGCACTGATGATTCTGGAATTCGGTGTCCTCATCGTTTTCGACATCCTCGTGATCGCCCATAACGGTGCGGCTGCTTTCCCCGCAGCATCATTCGCGCCGAGCAATGTGATCTCAGGGTCACTCGGAATCGCATTAATGTTCGCCTTCTTCAGCTTCGTCGGCTTCGAATCCGCAGCGCTCTACGGTGAAGAGACCGCAGATCCCGAGCGAAGCATTCCGCGAGCCACATACATCGCCGTGGCATCGATCGGAGTGTTCTACGTACTTACAACATGGCTCATCATCGGCGGTGCCGGAGCGAGCAATGTCGTGGCGCAGGCAAGCGAACAGAAGGGGCTGTTCGTCTTCAACCTGATCCAGCAATACGGTGGCGAAATCCTCTACGACATATCAGCCGTCCTGCTGTGCACCAGCGTGCTCGCCGGCTTGCAGGCGCTTCACAATGCGTCAAGCCGATACCTGTTCGCTCTCGGACGCGAGAAGGTCCTCCCCTCGCGACTTGGTGATTATCATCCGCAGCACCTGAGCCCCCACATCGCCAGCATCGTGGTCACTGTCATCGCAAGCATCGTGACTGCAATCTTCATCATCGGTGGGTGGGATCCGTACGTTGTTATGGCAGCGACTTTGATCGGTGTCGGCACGCTAGGCATCATCGCCTTGCAGGCAACGGCATCCCTGGCCGTCGTTACATTCTTCTGGCGAAGGGGCGATCGCGATCTGTGGCGATGCGTCATCGCACCAATGATCGGGTTCGTCGGCCTCACAACTGCGTTCTTCATGGCCCTGTCTCACTACCCCGTACTGACCGGCTCAACAGATCCGCTGATTAACTCGACGCCGATCGTGCTGTTCGCAGTTGCGTTCGCTGGTGTCGTGATGGCGTTGCAGTTGCGACGTCGCAATCCTGCAACGTACGCAGCCCTCGCACAGTCGCAGCGTCGAGGTCGACGAACCGCACATCTCCCGGCCGAACGCATCACCTACTCGCGTACGTACTGTCTGGTAGGGGCTGGGCCGGCAGGGCTTGTCATGGCACGCGCGATGATCGCCGAAGGCGTCCGTTTCGATTGGTACGAGCGCCATACAGACGTCGGCGGTATCTGGGACATGGAGAACCCGGGCGGTCCGATGTACGAAAGCGCGCATTTCATTAGTTCGAAATACACCTCGGGTTTCGTTGGCTACCCGATGCCTGCCGATTACCCGGACTACCCGTCGTGGGAACAAATCCGTGATTACATTCGCTCCTTCGCACACGAGTTCGGGCTCTACGACCACGTCCAACTCGGCGTGGCTGTAGTGAGCGCGGAACCCACCGCCGACGATCAATGGATTGTCACGCTCTCAAACGGCCAGACGAACACGTACGACGGAGTGATCGCCGCACCAGGCGTTACCTGGTACCCGGCACAACCGGCACTTGACGGTGCGAGCGACTTCAGCGGCGAGATTCGGCACTCCGTTACGTACAGTGCCTCATCGGAATTCTTTGGAAAACGAGTTCTGATCGTCGGTGCCGGAAACTCCGGCGTCGATATCGCCTGCGACGCGGCACGATCCTCCGATCAGGCTTACCTGTCCGTCCGACGTGGATATCGGTTCCTTCCCAAACACATTTTTGGACTCCCAACCGATGCCCTACTAGGCGGTGCGATCGAGCCACCGAAGGGCGTAAGCATCTCGGGTGATCCGGAAAAACTGATCGACTCACTCGTCGGTGATCTCACCCGTCTTGGGCTACCGGCGCCGGATCACGATTTACTGACCAGCCACCCGATCATGAATACCCAGGTACTCCACTACTTGGCACACGGTGATCTCATCGCCAAGCCGGATATTGCTCGCCTAACGCACGATGGGGTCGACTTTGTCGATGGTAGTCACGAGGCGATCGATCTGATCGTGCTGGCAACTGGATACGAGTATCAGATTCCGTTCATCGACCCCCGACATCTCGTGTGGCAGAACGGCCATCCGCAGCTTTACTTAAATGTTTTCTCTCGCGAACTCGACTCTCTGTACGTTCTGGGTTTCGTGGAGTTCGCCGGTGCGGCGTACACCCGATTCGATGAAATGTCGCAACTGGTCATCATGGATATTCGCGCCCGCGAAACCGGGCAGCATCGAGATGAATGGCGGGCCCTAAAGATCTCAGATCAGCCTGATCTACGCGGCGGAGTTACGTACGTCGATAGCCCGCGCCACACGAACTACGTAGACATGTGCTCGTACACCGACTACATGGCCGATCTTCGCGATCAATTCGAGTGGGCAGATCTAGACCAACAGACGTTTGAAGGCGTGCGCCGTACCTCGTAGTCTTCGATAGCAGTGTCTACAACTTCGATTAAGGAGTCTCGCCGTGGAGTATACCCAACTTGGCCGCACTGGCCTGAAGGTAAGCCGTCTTTGCCTAGGCACCATGAACTTCGGACCGCAGACGGACGAGGCGGACTCTCACGCGATCATGGATGCGGCCCACGCTCACGGCATCAACTTTTTCGACACTGCCAACGTGTACGGGTGGGGTGAAAACCGCGGCCGCACAGAGGAAATCATCGGCACCTGGTTTGCGCAGAACGGTGGACGGCGGGAGCGAACCGTTCTTGCCACCAAGTTGTACGGCGACATGGGCGATTGGCCGAACGAGGGAAAACTCTCGGCTCTCAATATTCGACGCGCCTGCGACGCGTCGCTCAGGCGCATGCAAACCGACTACATCGACCTCTACCAAATGCATCACATCGATCGCGCAACACCCTGGGACGAGATCTGGGAGGCGATGGACGTCTTGCGTCAGCAGGGCAAAATTCTGTACGTCGGATCGTCCAACTTCGCGGGTTGGCACATTGCCCAAGGTCAGGAGGCCGCTCGTCGTCGTGGCGGGCTTGGTTTGGTGAGCGAGCAATCGATCTACAACCTGATCGAACGCACCGTCGAGCTTGAAGTACTACCTGCGGCGCAGCACTACGGTCTTGGCGTCATCCCATGGTCGCCGCTGCACGGTGGATTACTCGGTGGCGTATTACGCAAAGAAGCTGAAGGATCTGCCGCTCGCAGTACAACTGGTCGGGCCGCCGATGCGATCGGCAAGCATCGTCCGGCGATTGAAGCGTGGGAAGCATGGTGCGCGGCACGAGGCGAGGATCCCGCTGACGTCGCTCTCGCGTGGCTGCTGCATCAACCTGCCGTAACAGCGCCGATCATCGGTCCGCGCACCATGGCGCAACTTGACGGTGGAGTTCGCGCACTGGACATCACTCTCGATGCAACCGCCCTGACAGCGCTCGACGAGATCTTCCCTGGTCCAGGTGGAACTGCGCCTGAGGCGTACGCCTGGTAACGGATCACCTCATGACCTAGCAGTGGACGATAGCCACTGAGGTTCTAGCTGTTTTGCGCTGCGCGAATCTCCGCATCAACTCGGTGGGTTCGCTGTTCTTCGCTTCGGAAGAATTCCGTGGCAATCCACATCATCCAGAACGCTTCGACAACCATGACCAACGCCCACATCAGTCCCCCGGCTAAATGCTGATCAGTCATCGCGTCCGGCCCAAATGGACGGTTCGCGCGCAAGAACACCGAGTACAAAACGACCGGCGCAAAATAGATGACGGCACCCACGAGTGCCTCGGGAATCATCATGAGCGTCATTGATACGACACGATGGGCAGCCGGTGGCCGTCGAGGAAGCAAATCGCGAGCTGTGACCGGCCAGTAGTACAGAAGGGCTGCAATCAGAAACAGCGGCTGCTCGATGAACAAATCCGCATCGTGATTTTGCAATGCCCAGTTAAAGAATGGCGTGAAGTGAGTGAAGAGCAAGACTCCTGCGAACAAGCACCAGGTGACGACAGGATTAGTGAGGACGCCCACTGCGCGACTGCGTAGAAAAGGAATTATGACCCGGCGTCGCATCGACGATCCGCTGGCTCGAAACCACAGATAGATCGGCGAACCCAGAACGATAAGTGGGGCGGCAACCATCATGACGATCAGGTGCGCTGTCATGTGGGCCCAAAAGAACGTGTGCGACCACGCCGGAAGCGGGCCAAGATACGAGATTCCGAGAGCAGCAATGCCGAACAGGAAACAGGCGCTTGAGACCTTCGACCACGGCAGCGAGGCATCTTGGAGGTGCCGGGTCGCCCACAGATAAAGCCCCGCGGCCACAATGAGATTCACAGCAATGAATACGTCAAAAGACCAGGTGGAGAAGAACTGTTCCATGCGGTCGGTGTCCTGTCTGCTACGGGTCTCGTAACCCGAAATCATTCCTGATCCAGCGATGCGTGCCGATCCACACGAATGGTGTGTTGACCGATACGTTGTCACACGACATTGGAGGTCATATGAAGCGGGCGTTATTTGCCTTCTTAACCGTCTTGATCGGCATCGCCGTCGTGGCTGGGACAGCTCTATTCGTAGCAAAGAACGGCGCCGAGCCCCCCACCCTGACGGCAACCGCGGCGGGGACGTCACAAACGTCGAATGGCGAAGTCAAGCACGCGACCCTCGAGCTGTCGGTGTTCCCGAATGCATCGGCTACTCAGGCTGGACCGAATATTCCGGCAAGTACCACCACACTCGTGGCCAATAGCCAACAGTGGCCGTTCTATTCACCCTCCACCAGTATTCAGTTGCCCGCTAACGCACTCGTGACTGTGACCATCCACCAGTACGACACCGGTGGCCAGATTTACAACAACTGGTTCGCGAAGCCGGCTGGAACGGTGGGCAACACGATGACCGTCGATGGCAAAGACGTCACATCAGTCGCCCCGTCCAATGTGGCCCACACTTTCACCATCCACCAGTACCCCGACAGCAACCAGCCCTACATGTATGTGAGTGTCCCGCTGCCTGCGCAGGCAGATAACGCTGCAAATCAGGCCAACGGTTACCCAACACCAATTGACGTTACGTTTTCATTTATGACAGGGGCGCCGGGAAACTATGTCTGGAACTGCGAGTTTCCCTGTGGCAACGGATACGTCGAGTTTGGTGGACCAATGAGCCAACGCGGCTTCATGAGCGGAACGGTCACGGTGGCCTGATATGTCAACAACCGATGAGCGCCCGCTAGCTTCGGCCGACGAACCCGAAAGCCCGACCAATCGTCCTGGCAGCATGCACTTGGTTAAGCAATGGCTCCAACGTCCATATGTTCGGCGACTGCTCTGGATTACCGTCGCAATCACTGCCGTGATTATTGCCCTGTCATTCGTCATGGTCGCCTTCATGAATATGTCCGGCGGACCGGGCTCGGCGATCATGAACGAGATCGAAAAGACGATGTTCGTCTTAACGTTTACGTGCGCCCCCCTGATGGCAGGCACCCTGGCGGTGCTCACCTACTCATGGTGGGGCGGCTGGGGATCGGTCGCATCACGAGATGAGCCGACATCCGATGGGCCGGCGATCCAAACCAATGGCGTCGCCGTGGTTACGTGGATCACGGTCTGCAGCGTGCTCGCAGCTTTTCTCGTCGTCTGGGGCCTGGTCGAACTCGCGACTATCACGTCGGACTCGTATGGCTCGGTACCTGCAAACCAGCAGCCCAATAGTGCCAAGCCAGTTGTCGTCAACGTAACCGGCCAGCAATGGCTCTGGAGCTTCGACTACCCAGACTCCGGCAACATCAAGTCTGACCAACTCGTTCTCCCCGTGAATGTCCCTGCCTACTTCAATGTCACGTCACTCGATGTCGTGCACTCGTTCTGGGTCGTGGAAGAAGGCGTCAAAATCGATGCCAACCCCGGTGCCATCACCAACACTGGCTTTACGCCAACGAAGTTGGGAACGTTCAACGTTCGATGCGCCGAACTATGTGGACTTCATCATGCCTATATGGAGACTCAAGTGAAGGTCGTGACCCAAGAGCAATTCAATAGTTGGATTCGCGAGCAGGGAGGAACTACAACCTCATGAGTACTGCAGTAGCGATTCACGAAGAAGCTCACGTACCGCAGCCCAAGCAGATCAGTAAGCCGGGCGGGTTGTTGCGGCGCACAAACTTCCTTACAGCCCTCATTTCTGGCGTTGTCACAGCCGCCGTTTTCTGGTTTGTGACCGACAAGATCACCTCTGCCGTTGCCGGTGCTGGCGCCACTAACAGCATGGCTCTGCCGTCTGGCCTCAACATCAACATCACCATGATGTACATCGGCTGGGTCATTGGATTCATGGCCGGTATCGGCGCCTTCGCCGGACCCATCCGCTGGTTCCTCGGCCACGACCTCACCCACGCTGACGCCGAATACATGGCCGGAAAGGACATGGGTCGCGAGAAGTTCTGGAAGTTCACGACCGATCACAAGGTTGTCGGTATCCAGTACCTGGTCGTCACACTTGTTCTGTTCGGGTTTGGCGGTCTGCTGGCCATGCTGATCCGCACCGAACTTGGGGCTACGTGGACTGAGGTCTTCAACCCAAACTTCTACAACTCGATCATCGGCACCCACGGCATCGTCATGATCATCGCGATGATCATCGTCATTTCTGGACCGATCGGTAACTTCATCGTGCCGATCATGTGTGGCGCGCGCGACATGGCATTTCCGCGCTTGAATGCATTGAGTATCTGGCTGCTCATCGCAGCAATTCCACCTCTGGTCAGCAACTTGCTAATGGGTGGTATTCGTGACGGTTGGACGGTGTATCAGCCACTGGCTGATCAGGCGCCAATCGGCATGATCGGTTACCAGATCTGCATCATTACGTTCGCCTTCTCCACTGGTATCGCGAGCGTCAACCTGATCACGACCATCGTCCGGATGCGCGCTGCGGGTATGACGTGGAGCCGCACTCCGATCCTGGTTTACGGAATTCTCGGCTCATCAATCATGGGCTTGGTGTGGTTCCCGATGTATCAGTACTCGCAGATTTTGGCCCTCAGCGACCGCACGTTACTGACTTCGTTCTTCGTACCCTCAAGTGGTGGCAGCGTCTGGCTTTACGAGAACCTCTTCTGGCTGCTTGGGCATCCCGAGGTTTACGTCATCGTCATCCCAGCGACCGCAGGTCTGCTTGAGTACCTGCCCGTCTTCGTCCGTAAACCACTCTTCTCGTACAAGCTGGCGGTGTCTGGCATCTTTGGCGTGGTCGGCCTAAGTGCCGTTGTGTGGGTTCACCACATGTACATGACTGGTTGGGCTCCGCAATCGAACTACCCGTTCATGATGTCCACTGAGATGATCTCAATTCCATTTAGCTTCCTCGTGCTCGTAATTCTCGGAACTATGTGGCGAGGTAAGCCATGGAAGCGACTCCCAATGATGGCCGTCTACGCGGTCGTCTGGAACAAAGTCATCGGTGGCATCACCGGGGTGTACCTGTCCGACACTCCTGTCGATCAGTACATGCACGGAAGTATGTTCGTGGTGGCGCACTTCCATTACATGCTCATGGGTGCCGGACTCTTCGGAGCCATGGGCGTGATCTCTTACTTCTTCCCGAAAATGATCGGCCGTTACCTAGACGAATTGTGGGGTTCGATCGGCTTCTGGACCGCTTTCGCCGGATTCCAGATCACGTTCATGTCTATGTTCGTTGCTGGCTTGCAGGGGATGCCTCGGCGCGTGCTTCAGTTTGATTCTTTGTTCAACATCTCCAACTGGATCTCGACGATCGGCGCTTACATCATCGGCATCGGAATGCTGATCTTCCTTTACGCAATCATCGACTCGTGGCGTAACGGAATCCCCGCACCGGACAATCCGTGGGGTGGAAAGACGCTCGAGAACTTCACGTCCACGCCAGTTCCGCATGAGAACTTCCCCGTGCTCCCCGTCGTCACCTCAGGTCCTTACGATTTCGGAACTCCGGACCCATACGAACTGGCAGATGACGCCATCATGCAAAAGACCGAAGGCGCTGAAAAGGTGAGTGCACGATCATGAGTGATACCAAAGCAACCGAAGCTGGTCGCACACTGTCACCAACAACGGGTGAGAGCGTTGAGGTCACCGGGTCTCGCGACAAGCTTGGCGTTTGGATGATCATCGTTTCCTGCACGACGGGAACGATCGCTCTTCTGGTGTCTTACGCGTACCTGTGGTCCCTGAACGTAAATGGGGCATGGGCACCAACGCCGGGCTCGGCGAACTGGGCTCCGGTGTGGCCATTCTGGGTGATCTTCACGGCAATGCTTATCGCCACGCTGATCATGTGGAACGGTTACCGCAGCCTGCGCGAAGGCAAGGTTGGTGCCATGAAGTCCGCTGCCCTCCTATCGAGCCTGCTTCTACTTGGCGCCTTCATCGGTCAGATCTTCCAGATCGCCCGCTTTCCTTTCGGACCCGCGGACGGGGCGTACGCCTCAGCAACGCTTTGGCTTGCTATTGCCAACGGAATTTGGCTCTTCCTCGCAGTCTTTCTCACTGCAGCGATTTTCAACCGAACCCGCGCAGGCCGGGTGAGCGTCGAAAATCCCAACCATGCGCGACTCGTAGCAATGTTCATGACGTACTTGTGCGTGGCAGCCTTCCTCGGCTGTGTGTTCACGACCGTCATGCAGGAAAGTCCCAACACAAATTCACCCCCATTCGGTACGTTTAGTCAGTGATGAACCGGTTCGCCACCAGTCGTAAGCTGTGGTGGGGAATTCCACTACTGCTGCTCGTCCTGTGGGTGGCGGGTTCTCTTCTGCCTGCTAATGAAATCGGTATCCCGCAAGCGCCGGCGGTGACGTGGTTGTCACTACCTGTGGTGCGCTTTGCCCGGGACATTGCTGCGGCCGTCACGCTCGGTTGTGTCCTTGTCGGCGGACTCGTCGTCCCACAGAGATCTGTGCGCGTTTTGCGGTGGGCGTCAGCGTGGGCTCTGCTGTGGCTTGTCCTTGTGTCTGTCCAATTCATTTTGACGATTTCCGATGTGCTCGCTGTTCCGCTTTCTAGTGCACTGGACCCCACGACGATCTGGTCAGTCCTAACGCAAGTGGATGTGGGCCGGGTATTCCTGTGGCAGTTCATTGGCGTGGCGGTGGTCGGTGCGTTGTCGCAGGCCGTCTTCTCCCGGGTGACAGCCTGGGTAGTGGTTTTCGTCGCCGCTGCCGCATGCCTAGCACCATCGTTCCTTGGCCATGGCGGACTGTCCGGTGGACATGCTGTTGCGACGATCAGCCTGTCCATCCACCTCGTATCAGTCTCGGTTTGGCTTGGCGGCCTGGCTGTCGTCGTCGCGCTGCTCGCGATGGAGCCGACGCGGGCTCAATCGGTTCTCCCACGCTTCAGCGCAGTAGCCCTCGGAGCAGCAATTGTCGCCGCCGAATCCGGGCTGCTCAATTCGTCGGTGCGTCTCACCCAACCGGTGCTGTTCCTGACGACGTGGTACGGCGCCTTGGTGATCGCCAAGGTCGTCTTCATCGGCTGGCTTGCGTACTTTGGGATGCTGCAGCGACGTCGGGTGATTCCTCACCTTGACGCAGACGGCGCAGTCAGCACCAAGGGACTAACCCGCTACGCCACCACTGAGTTTCTAGTCATGGGATTTGCAGTGGGCGTTGCCATTGCGATGTCTCGCATCGGGCCGCTGGCTACCCCGAATGCCAACGGAGCGACGAACCTGATCACGGTTTCGCTGCTATTGCTCGGCTTGCCCCAGTGCGCAGTGTTGATCACCGATCGGATCACGCCAACGTGGCTGGAAGCAATTGGACAATATCCAGAGACCATGGCAGTTGTTGCATCAGTGGTGTGCATCGAGTTGTTCGGTTTGAACCTGCTCGATCATCTTGTCGGAGTGCAACTTGCCGCCCTGTTCAACATCGGCCTCGTACTGCTTACCGGTTGGCTGCTGGCGGTGTCACTGACTGGCGAACGTCAACGCAGTGGAGTGATAACAACAATGGTGATGTGGGTCATCACATGTGGTGCTGTTACCTACTTCCAGACGACACGTCCGCAGTCCCTCATTGACACCCGAGCTGTCGCTGCAGCCACGGTGACTGGGCTGATGATCCTGGCGCTGTATCTCGTTAAACCACTTCTCGCGAAGGAACAGTTACCTTCTCCCCTACCCGAACCCAGCGCATCCCCCACGCAATGAGTCCAACGAGTACGAACGCAATAAACGTCGACCAAAATCGTTGATTACCAACAACTTTCGGGTCAGCGCCAATGCTTGTGATCAGGACAACAGCGGCCGCGATGTACGCAGTCGAGAGCCAATATCGAGCATCACTGGTGGCTATCCCCGCTGCTATCAAGGCAACGAAAGCTACGACCTGCCCGACCAACGGCAGCTGACTCAACACTGGGATCAGCAACGCTATTCCTAGAACTGTTCCGACGACCCGTCCGATAATCATCCGAGCGCCGCCCTGTGGATCGGTGATGTAGAACTCAAGAAGGATCAAGAACACCATCGGGAGCCAGTACGCCTTCGTCCACCCGAACTGCGATGTCAGTACGACACCAATAACGCCTGCCAGTCCCATGATGCCTGCGCACAGAATCATCGCACGAGGACCCGAGACGTACGTGAAGGGTTTGCGCTCAGTCAACTTGGCCGCACCCGTGAGCCGCCCAATCAGCATTCCAGCGAGGTATCCGATGGCCAAGAAGGCCGTGTAGAGCAGCAGATCACGAGGTTCGCGATAAGAGTCGCCTGACACCACAATGATGCAGACCTCAATGACAGCCACTGCGCGGCCAGCACTCGACAAGAAACCAATGATGGCTCCAAGCACTGCCAAAACAACAACCCACGACCATGTGCCAGCAGTGTAGGCCGAGAGCGCGCCTCCAATAGCGAGCAATGGGAAGAGAGCCCATGCCGTTGTTTGGTTTTCACCCCGAGACGCGAAGACGCCACCCATCAGACCAAATGGGAAGGCCAGAGCGGCGACAGGACCGAGCCATAGTGCTATCAGGGCCACCGGGACAATCCCGACGAGGATCACTATTCCGGCAGCGATGACGAACTTCCTCAGCCAGGTCGGCCCTTGGTATGAGTCCCTCGCAACAATATCTGCGGTCGACATCTATGCGTCCACTGTGTAAACGGTTGTGCCTGCCTTAATCGTCTCGACGACCTTGACGTGAAGCAGTTCGGTGGGATCAACGGCCAGTGGATCGCGATCAAGGATGACGAGGTCGGCCAACTTGCCGACCTCGAGCGTGCCCTTAGAGGCTTCCTCAAAGTTCTGATAGGCCGCCGACACCGTAATCGCCTTGAGCGCTTCATACGTCGAGACGCCGACCTCCGGTGCATACACATTGCCCGCATTGGACGTACGATTCACCGCGCCATCGAGGAGCGCCATCGCACTCGGTGGAAGCAGTGGTGCGTCATTATGTGTCGTCCATAGAACGTTGTTTGCTAGAGCTGTTCCGGCAGCATTGTGTTGACTGATGCGATCCCCGACGAGCTTGGCAACGATGTCAGCCTGATCGCGGAAGGTACTCGTATAAAGGCTAGGAATGATGCCTAGCGCGTTTACTTGGGCCCACTGTTCAGGACGAACCAGTTGACAGTGAATAGCAACTGGACGCTTATCGAGCTTTCCATGCTTGGCGATCGCCTTGGTCAACCCAGCCATGAACTGGTCGAGAGCGGCATCACCATTCTGGTGAGCTTGGATTTGAAGATCACTCGGATAAAACTCATCAAGTTGCGCGTCGAGCTCCTCGTCAGACTTCGTCGGAACGCCGCACGAATTCGGTGAATCCTCAAGTCCTACATAGGGTTGCGAGATCCATGCCGTGCAACCTCCGAGTGAGCCATCGAGGAAGATCTTGATGCCACCTAAACGGAAACCATCAACGTAGTCAGTTATGCGATCACCGTAGTTTTCGCGAGCGAATGCGACGTTCTTTGGCTCAACAAACCCCAGGACGTCAATCTTCAACGGGCCTTGAGCAAGTGCCGCGGCGACTATGTCCCAGTCATCTGAGGCACCCCCACCAAGAAGATCTTCCTGAGCCGTGGTGAAGCCATTGCTCGCCCACTGCGTCATGGCTCGATCTAGCAGCGAAACATACTTCGTTGAAGCCAACGGCGGCATGAGCGTGCGCAAGTGAAAGACCGGTGCCTCTTCGAGGTACCCATTCGGAACATCGGTTTCTTCGACGCGACCGATGACGCCGCCTTCTGGGTCAGCCACGCCTGCAATGTATCCAGCCAGTTCAAGCGCCTTGTGGTTGACGGATGCTTGATGACCCGATGCGTGGATCGCCATGACGGGATACTCGGTTGAAACCTCGTCAAGCTCATCGGCGGTGGGTGGACGGTGCTCGGCTAAAACGGCAGGGTGCCAGCCAGCTCCGATGATCCAATCCCCCGGCTGAACGTCATTAATGACGGCCTGCTCCTTGAGCGCCTGAACCATCTCAGGGATGCTGGTCACCTTTTCCCCACGCAGCCACGCCTGCTCAATCTGGTGGGCAGCGACAATGATGTGCCCATGGGCATCAACGAAACCTGGCAGAAGTGCCTTCCCACCAAGATTGACGCGGTTACTATCGAGACCCGCGATCGCCTGCGCGTCAGACTTTGAGCCGACGAACTCGATCTGGCCGTCGCGTACGACGAGGGCTTCAACGTACTCGGGCTCAACTCCGACCATCGTGAGGATTGGGCCGCCGAAGTAGACTGTCGACGAGTCGGCAGGGTGGGCAGACAAACTCATGGACGTATCTCTTTCATTCGAAGTGTCGATGTGGGCCTAACGGATTACGGCCCCCAGAAACTCTAGCGAAGGCTCCCATTAAGTGTGTTCGCATCACGACTTCTTTCGGAACTCTAGGTATTGAACCCGGTTGAGCCCGCAGCACTGCACCCCGTCGTGTCACCGATGATCGGCGCCCAACTCAAGCCCACTACGCTTTGAGTCATGTCAAAGGTTCTCACTCATCTTCCGGCTGGCGAGCGTGTCGGCATCGCCTTCTCTGGAGGTCTAGACACCTCCGTCGCCGTTGCGTGGATGCGAGAGCACGGCGCGATTCCGTGCACGTACACCGCTGATCTGGGGCAGTACGACGAGGACGACATCGACTCGGTACCCACGCGCGCCGTCGAGTATGGCGCCGAGTTGGCGAGGCTGGTGGATTGCCGCCGGGAACTCGTGGACGAGGGCATCGTCGCGATTATGTGCGGCGCGTTCCACATCCGCACGGGAGGGCGCGCCTACTTCAACACCACTCCCCTTGGCCGCGCTGTTACCGGCACGTTGCTCGTGCGGGCAATGCGCGATGACGAGGTCAATATTTGGGGCGACGGATCGACGTTCAAGGGCAACGATATCGAACGCTTCTATCGCTACGGCTTGCTTGCCAACCCAGGTCTGCGGATCTACAAGCCGTGGCTTGACCCTGACTTCGTCAGTGAACTCGGCGGACGGGCAGAGATGTCGGCTTGGCTCACCGAGCGCGACCTCCCGTACCGCGCAAGTCAGGAGAAGGCGTACTCAACTGACGCCAACATTCTCGGCGCAACCCATGAGGCCAAGACCCTCGAACATCTCGACGAGACGATGGAAATCGTTGAGCCGATCATGGGAGTGCGATTCTGGGATCCAGCAGTTGCCATCGATAGCGAAGATGTCACTATCTCGTTCGTACGTGGGCGTCCTGCTGCGATTAATGGCGTTGAGTTCGCTGATGCGGTCGAGCTCATGAAGGCCGCGAATGCTGTCGGTGGCCGCCATGGACTTGGCATGTCGGATCAGATCGAGAATCGAATCATTGAAGCTAAGAGCCGCGGCATCTACGAAGCGCCAGGAATGGCGCTCCTGTTCATCGCGTATGAACGACTGATCACCGCGATTCACAACGAGGACACGATCGCGAACTATCACGCAGAGGGCCGGCGTCTCGGACGTCTGCTCTACGAAGGCCGCTGGCTCGATCCGCAGGCCCTCATGCTTCGCGAGAGTTTGCAACGATGGGTCGCTGGGGCCGTGACTGGAGACGTTACGTTGCGCCTGCGTCGTGGAGATGACTACTCGATCATTCGCACCGCTGGCCCGTCGCTGTCGTACCATCCAGATCGATTGTCGATGGAGCGAACTGAGGATGCGGCGTTTGGTCCACTGGACCGCATTGGTCAGTTGACGATGCGCAATCTCGACATCGCCGACTCTCGCGCGAAATTGGAGTTGTACGCAAGCCAGGGTCAGCTCGGTGGACATGCCGAACTCGTCGGCAATCTCGAGCCCGGTGGAGCAGCTGCGATTGAGGGTGCGGGTTCAGGTGCTGAGATGGCCGACGAGGCACTGGAGCTCGCCGCCTACGAATTCGGCGCCGACTAAGCAGTTCTATAGCACATCTTTCTTGCGCTGCGGCTCGTTATCCACAGGGTGCAAATCTCGTAATCCGTTGTGAATAAACAGGTTTCGACTTGACACGGTTCATCAGCGGCGTTTATAATAGAACACATGTACGAAGCACAGTCGTCCATTTCTGGGAATACCTCGCTGCTTGATCAGCGGCCGCCCACGCAAGCTTGTGACGACGCCGAGAGTGCTGTGGGTGTCAGTGTGAGTGACGCTGTTCGTGAGGTGTACGTGGGTGTTCGTTGCGCTGAGTTGGTCGCAACTGTTCGTTCCTCATTGACCGAGCTTGCTGGCCTGGTGGCACAGGGAGGGTTGCGAGATCTGTCTGATCCGGCAGTTGCTGAACTCGCCGTGGAGTTAACTCGTGTGGCAGATACGGCAGCGGCAGTGAACGCGTCCGCGTTGGCTCGCGTGGATCGGTCAGGTGTTGTTCGTGGTCAAGGCTATGTGTCGACGGTGTCGTGGTTGCGTGATCAGACACGGTTGGATCAACGCTTCGCGCGTGAGCAGATCCGTAACGCTCGTCTCCTCACTGATACGTATACGTCCACTCATGATGCGTGGTTGGCAGGGTCGATCACGGGCGCTCACGCGTCCACTCTTGTCCGTGGTGTTCACACAGCTATGAAAGCTGTCGAACCGAAATTACGAGCCGATGCACGTCGTGAATCAGAAGCCGCCTTGATCGAGATCGCGCGAGACTATGCAGCTGACCATGTAGCCGCGGCAACTAAACGAATCCGCGCTGCCGTTGATCCCGACGGGATGCAAGCAACTGCTCGTGAGCTTGACGGCCGGGAGTTTTTCAAGCTGACTCCAGTAGCTGATGGTTATGCAGCCTCAGGATGGTTCAACCAGATCAACGGGACCAAACTCGCCACCATTCTGGAAGGCCGTCGAAACACCAAGTACCACACCGGCCGGAACCCAGATGGCCACCAACCTGCGGCCGCGGAGCGGGAGGATGCGATTGTTCGCGATGAGGCCGGTGATCCGATCTACGCGGATGAACAATCAGCTCGTCGGATCTATGAGCAGAACGCTGTCATCATGAGCGAGATCGCCGATGAACTCTTGACTGGTGGCTATGCGGGAGTGATCGGCGGAGAACGACCCCACGTTGAGATTACGATCACGCTCGACGATCTACACAATCAAACCGGATACGGCGAGCTCACCCTCATAGGTGCGAGCCACCCCAGCAGGCTGAGCCCAATTCCGACCAGCGATGCGCGCGAACACTCGTGTGACGCACAGATCCGTCGCGTCATCTTGGCCGAACCCGACTTACTCACTCGGGCATCACCTGTCGAACCTGATGAATCAATCGACTTCGATGATTGGTACCGATGGGATCCACCAGACCCAGAACATCAACGCGATCCACGACAATCACGCCAACGATTGATCCGACGATTACTTAACGCACCCAGCGAGATCATTGACTACGGACGAGAAGAACGCATCGTCCCACCCGGCCTACGTCGCGTCCTCGCGCGTCGCGATCAAGGCTGCATATACCCAGGTTGTCAGCGACCACCTCAACATACGCATGCCCATCATGTTCAACATTGGGCAGATAACGGCACCACTGAACTCGCGAACCTCGCATCCCTATGCAGCACCCACCACCACGCAATCCACGACAACAACATCACGATCACCCCAACCCCCGGCAAACAACCCAACCAACCCGGCTACTGGACCATCGCGCTACCGCCACGGTCGTAAGTGCGACGAGAGCATCGATCTTGAGATAGGCCCGTAGCGATAGAGGGCTGACTCAAGCGGCCCTCTTCCACGGGTCAACATCTTTGGCGAAAGTGGATTCCCGCCCGCGCACATGGTGGACTTCAGTGTCTTCGCACAACTATCGCGCTACCTGAGAGCCTGGATCGGATTCCCATGAGTGGTCTACAGTCGCCGTCTGATGCAAGTTCATCAGAAGCGGGCAAGGTTGTGTCTCCCCAGATCCGCCCCGCAGTGCTTTACGTCGCCGCGATCGGATTCGCGATGTGGGGATTGGGATGGTTGGTTCTCATTCCGAACCATGAATCGCAACTCGGATGGGCCTTAGAATTCCTTGGCCCGCTTTTCATTGCAATCGCACTCATCATGTACGAAGAGACCCTCACTCCCCGGATCGGACGGTTGGCAGTCGTCCTAGCCTCCTCCGGAGCCCTCATCGCAGCTTTCTCCACTTCCATCTTTGCCATCAACCCGGCAAACCTGGAAAAGCCTGCGGGCGTGGCGTTTGGATATGCCGCTTACGGCGTAGGTCTCATCCTGGGCGCCCTATCCCTAGGCGCGGTCCTTGTTCGCAAGGAACAGCACCTGAGCTCCACTGAGTCGAGTTCTTATCCTGTCTGCCCCGTCGGCTGCGTGTGTGGCACGGTCATTCACTCATCCTTTGCATCCATCGCGCTTGGTGCCGCCGGGCTGCTCACATGGGGTGTCGGCTTTCTCGATCTCGCAGCGCAACCGGGTGGAAGCGAGATCGGCTGGGACCTAGCCGTCGCCGGGTCTCTCGGCGTGACCATCGCACTGTTCCTACATTTTGAGCATTTGAGTGCACGATTCGGCCGGGCCGCAATCATTACAGGCATGCTGAGCGCTGCAATCTGGTGCTTCGGTTACCTGATGGAAGCCCTCAACCCTAATGCCGGCGTGCTGTCTTCCTGGTACACAGATCTCTTCCTCTGCTACGGGATCGGACATCTGTTAACGGCTGCCAGCCTGCTACTGGTTGCACGCCGAAAGGCCTTCCTCGACAAGTGATCCAACATTGCCGTCGAGTCGACGCGAGCGGCGAAGCACAGCCCGCTCACACGTGGATAGCTGAACATCGGCACCCGATGTCATACCTGGGTTAGCATCGCGAGAAACGGCTTCGCGCCCCTTACCTAGATTGGCCTGGCAATGTCCATAACTCTTCTCGGCCTGCTGCCCGATGCCGCCATTGCTGACGGCGCACTCGTCTACTGGGGCGTAGAGGATGTGGCCGCAGCAATCCGGGAAGCCCTCGCGAATGGAGCCGTTGAGCACACGCCAGCGACCGACGTAGGTGACGGAATCATCACCGCTACCGTTCGAACTCCAAGCCAGACGATCCTAGGTTTCATATACAACCCACACTTCAACTTGGCGCACACAAGCCACGCTTAGTCCAGGTAGTCGCGCAATACCTGGGATCGGCTTGGATGACGCAGCTTTGACATCGTCTTCGACTCGATCTGACGGATGCGCTCACGCGTCACCCCGTAGACCTTCCCAATCTCGTCTAGCGTCTTGGGCTGACCGTCCGTAAGGCCAAAGCGCATCTTTACAACGCCCGCTTCACGCTCAGACAGCGTGTCCAGCACTGAATCAAGCTGCTCCTGCAAGAGTGTGAACGACACAGCGTCCGCAGGGACGATCGCCTCAGAGTCTTCAATGAGGTCACCGAACTCGCTGTCACCATCTTCACCCAGCGGCGTGTGCAGCGAAATTGGCTCACGACCATACTTCTGAACTTCGACGACCTTTTCAGGGGTCATATCGAGTTCCTTGGCCAACTCTTCCGGTGTTGGTTCGCGTCCGAGATCCTGAAGCATCTGTCGCTGAACGCGAGCAAGCTTGTTGATCACCTCGACCATGTGGACCGGGATACGAATCGTACGCGCCTGATCGGCCATGGCCCGCGTGATGGCCTGGCGGATCCACCAGGTGGCATATGTGGAGAACTTGTAACCCTTTGTGTAGTCGAACTTCTCGACCGCACGAATCAAACCGAGATTGCCCTCCTGAATCAGGTCAAGGAAGAGCATGCCGCGACCGGTGTAACGCTTGGCCAGCGACACCACGAGACGGAGGTTTGCTTCCAGCAGGTGGTTCTTCGCGCGACGCCCGTCCTCAGCGATCCACTCGAGGTCACCTCGAAGGGTCACCGTCATCTTCATGCTGGAGTTGAGCTTCTCCTCAGCGAACAGGCCCGCCTCAATACGCTTGGCAAGTTCGACTTCCTGCTCAGCGTTAAGGAGCGGAACCTTACCGATCTGCTTGAGGTAATCCTTGACAGGATCGGCTGTCGCTCCGGCAACGGTGACCGTTTGAACCGGCTCGTCCGTGTCGTCCACGTCAGAAATGACGAACGTCTCGGAATCCGCTTCCTCCGCGGGAGCAGCCTGTTCTTCCGCCACCTCCGCCAGATCAACCTCTAACTCGGCTTCAAGTTCAACCTCAAGCACGGCGGCCACGGCGAGATCCGGTTCTGCATCATCGGCCAGATCGGCGATGGGCACGTCAACCAAATCGACCTCGCCAATTTCACCAATCTCACCGACCGCAATATCAACGTCAAGGATGTCGACCTCAACCACATCGACATCAACATCGGACGCGTCTACGGCATCTTCGAGAGCAGCGTCGACGACCGAGCCAGTCGCCTTGTCAGGCGCAGCACCCTTAGCAGCGGCCTTCTTCGCGGGCGCGGCGGCCTTCTTCGTTGACGTTGCGGCCTTGCTCGTACTCGCTTGGTCCTTGGCTGCTGCAGCAGTCTTTTTTGCTGGCGCGGAAGCCTTCTTTGCCGGTACCGCCGTTTTCACCGGGGCCGCCTTCTTAGTAGGCGCCTGCGTCTTGGCAGTGGTCTCAGCCTTTGCGGGAGCAGCCTTCTTCACCGGTGGCGTCGCCTTCACCGGTGCCGTCGCCTTCGCCGGAGCAGCCTTCTTCGCTGGCGCCTCGGCTACGACTGGTGCAGCCGACTTCTTCGCGGGCGCGGCGGACTTTTTCGCAGGAGTGTCAGCCTTCGCCGGAGAGGCCTTCTTCGCAGGGGATACATCAGCAGACTTCTTCGACGCCACGAAGGGAACCTCTCGACAATTGGTCAGCACCATCGGCACATAGACGTGCGAGGTGAGGCGGCGCGCAAGACCCGCCGAGGACAATTCTCACACGGCTTGCCCCAAAGCGCGAAAGCGGGGGTCGGCGCGTCGCCGGCAAACTACCCCGGCGACGGGCTAACGCAAGGCTTGAGGAGCCGCAGCCAGTATTCGTCGGCTAGGTGATCAAGCCTTCTTCGCAAGTTTGGCCTCTTGCTTGAATCGACGAACGGCTACCAAGGATTCAAGGTCTACGACATCGGCCACAGAACGCCTACTGCCCGCCTCACCGTAAGGCGCACATGCCTCTCGCCATCCCCGCGGCTGAACAGCGAATTGCTTAGCGAGCAGCGCCACAAAGATCTTCGCCTTCTGCTCGCCGTATCCCGGCATCGCAACAACACGGTCAAACAACGCGTCACCTGACGGAACCGAGCGCCACATCACTTGGACATCACCCGCATACTCAGCGATTACGTACTGAGCTAGCGCTTGAATCCGTCCCGCCATCGCTGCAGGAAAACGATGTACCGCAGGCGGCTTGGAAACGAGCGAGGCAAATGCTGTGGGTTCGTAGTTGGCAATTAACGAGACAGGTAGTCGGTCGCGTGAGTCGAGCCGCTGCACCAATTTCCACGGCCCAAGAAATGCTCGCTCCATGGGCATTTGCTGGTCAAGCAACATTCCGGTGATCAACGAGAAGGGATCTCGCGCAAGCAGTTGGTCCCCTTCTGAATCGAAGCACAGCGTGACCGACTTTGCGTCGACGAGCGGCGTATCAGACATATCTCGACCGTACTGCCGAACCCAACTTTGCGCGATTGGATGAGGCCCGCGTTCAGTCCGCTTTAACCGCGAGTACCGGACATGGTGCGTCGAGCAAGACACTTTGCGCATTGCTCCCGAGAATCAACTTGCCGACTGGGCTTCGCTTACGCAAGCCAATCACGATCAGGTCGGCACCCTCTTCAGTGGCGACGTCGATCAAGTCCGACGCGGGGTCCGCGTCGCGAACGAGCTGACGAATTTTCACGTCGACACCTTCGTCGCGTGCACGTTGGGCGAGGTTTTCGACATTGGCCTCTAGCGCCAGCACTGTTTCCCGGTCAAGACCCGAGCCACCTCGCTGCGAGTTCACAATGACCAGTGCTGCTCCGCGGTGCTTTGCTTCCAAAATTGCGCGATCCCCCGCCGCCGCGCCCTCAGGCGTATCGATGTATCCAACAACAATCGGACTTCCGAGCCCCGCCATAGTGACCTCCAACGTCTGGTGTTGAGTGCACGCTACTCGCATCGCCACCACACCGCGGAGGTTCGGCGACTGTTTTAACACAGTTGTGCCCCGCCACACCGGTGTAAGACGCTGCGGCCGCATCATGGATCGTCGAAGAGCCGGTGTCACATCACCCGGTGAGGACCGAGTGCGCTGGGACAACGTCCACCACTATTGCGGCGCTTTGATTCAGGTCAGAGCCAGGAACCGGGTACGGCCCAAGTCCTTCAACCGAGTACTGCGCACTCCAACGGCTAACTGTTGTGACGTGAACGCGGCCCGCATGAAAGTACGTATGACTCACCACCGTCGAAGGGTATTTTCCGCCAGGGTCGTGGGTGGACAAATACCCACCATCCCCCCACGACCAACCCCAGCGAGGCTGCGCATCCAGCCGAACTTCTAGCCCCAAAACACTGAGATCCGCCTGACGAAGTCCTGTTCGACTTTGACCCGACCAGAAGATGACCGGAAGCCCGGTCAATGCACCTGAAGATGGCTGATACGACGGTCTCAACGGTGGCAGAGCCGCAATGCTTTGGTCGTGAACAGCTCGTTCAACGACGGCACGCGACACCGGTGGCGACCCTCCGACGCAGGCGTAACCGACGAGAACCCAAGGCCCACCGCTGCGTTTGAGCCACACACGAACGCGAATCAAGCCACTTGGACAACCGACATGACTTGCCGGGCAGCTCCCGGTATCGAATTGCAGCGAGGTACACGCAGTCGTCATCCGCCAGATGCAATCCACGCACTCGGCTGCCTGTCGACGATTCGACGGATCACCGCGCCAATGTCGAGCCGGAACAAGCACCCCGCCGGTGCCCACATAAACGTCACGCCCATCGTTACCTTGAACGTCCGCGGTGGGAGACGGGGAAGGTGCTGGAGCAGCTGCACCGGCAGAGGCCAGGAGTCGCCCGCTGTCAGGGCTCACCACCGGGGTCATCACAAATAGGACGCCGACAGCAATCATTGCCGCCGCATCGATCAAACGACGAAGTCCAAACTTCCCCTTGAACCAGAACGCCACGCAGTTCACCCCCACCAACTGTCCCTCAACAACACACATCTCTGCGCGACTCGCCCGCTTGGAACAGGAGCGGACTTCACTCGTCGACGTTCGTCGAACGTAAATCGCTGCAGCCGAACATGCCGACTCGTAAACGCCATGTGGGTGACATCAGAATTCCTCTCGGGGTTGGCCGACCGCCGCGAGTTGTTCAAGACTCAGGTGATCGAGGAGTTCAGTCCAGAGCGACGGAGGCTGACCACGATCGATGGCGATCGCCACCAAGGCGGCCAACCTGCAGGTCGGATCTGCGTCAAGGGCAATGTCCGCGGCAATCCGAGCCGATGCGCCGTCACCACATACCCACGCACACACGGCTAAACATGCAGCGCCGGCTGCCCGCTCGACGCCCTCGAAGCAGCGAACCACCTCGCTGAGAATTTCTCGCGCGCGGGCAAGCGTTGCGCGATCCGGGCTTCGGGTTAAGGCGAACAGGAACATGTCGCGCACGTGAACGTCAACGCAAACATGGGCTGCAAACACGGTGAGACGGACGAGCGTAGATAGCGAGAGCGGTTCGGGTTCAGAAAGTGCATCAACTAACGCTGTCACCTTCTCCAAGGAACCCGCGGGGAGCCGCATCTCAATCCCCCCACGTCGATCAACGATGTCTCGGACTATGGAGTCGTCTGCCGTGCGAGGTTTGAGAGCATCGGCAATCGCCTCACGCGAGCCATGAGGAGCGCTTCCGGTAAATACGAGGGAGGCCGATAGTGACAAGGCGTATTCCGAGCTCGGCTCCGCTCCAGCGTCAGGGCAGCACCCATCGTCGGGACACCAGTACGACCTGTATTTGCGACCGCTAATCGCGAGTGCGTCGCGAACCCGAAACCCCGCACCATTCAGGCCGGTAACCAGCGAGTCAACAACCTCGAAGTGCGGCAATTCGTTCAGCGACTCCGCTGAGGCCGGATAGACGGCGACGATTGCACTTGCGGCCGACGACTGACGAAGTGCGCGGATCAGAGCCGTCCAAGCACCCCGCTGCGGCACCGGATCAGGGATATCCACCCTGCACGTAACGCGGACCCGCGATCTGTCGGCATCAAGACCAATGACTACGAGCGAACTAACCGGGTGAAATCCCAGAAGATGTGGAATGACGATGGGCAAACTTGCCGGCCCATCGAGGGTGACGCGCGAACCGCCTGGAGTGAGAATCGACATGCGCCCACAATGGCGAGCCGAAACTGAGTCCATCGCACCGAAAAGTGTTCACCGTTGATGACACGCCAACACCGATGCCCTGTGTACGGCGCGCGACGGGCAAGCCGTCCCCCACCCCACAATCAGCGCGGCGCCTATTCGTAAGTGGCTGTGGCGATTGCGTCAATGACTTGTTCGACGCTGTAATTCTCTGATCCGACGATTTTCGGCACGAAACCAACGAGAACTCCATCGCGCATCACCTGCGCTTCGAGGCCCGCTGCACCGTCCACATCCCACAGCGCCTCACGGCCCTCGGTCAAGACGACGCGGACGCCATGACGTCCGACCCCACCGCTGTACACGTGGGCAAACAAACGGCGCTCCTGAAGCGCTGCAACAACTAATTCAGCTTCTGACTGCAACATGGCATAAGTATTGCGTAAGGCGTCGAAGTCGGTGACGTCAGATCATCCCGACGATAGCTCTACGCGCCTGAAGAACATGTCCAGCAAGATGGTCGTGGCAGATCTGCACCCAATCGGCCACGTTTACTTCGCCGCGAACCGGATGTACCGCCGTGCGATTCCACTGCTCCGGAGACAGGATCGCCAGCAATCGTGAATTGACATTGCGTATCGACAATATCAATGTGAGTGCGTCCCCTGCCGGACGGGTGTCATAGCCCAGAGCTGTCGCATAACTGTCCTCATCCCAGTCAGACCACACCGGTCGATCGACGGCCAGCATCTCGCGAAGACGCACGGACTGAATCATTTCCGCGTCGGCGAGGTGATGTAGGACCTCACTAACCGACCAGGAGTCTGCAGCTGGACGCCGGTCGAGCAACTGACCATCATCTGCGCTGGCGTCCTGGAAGACGTCAACCAGTTCGTCGAGTCGATCTGTGTAGATCGACAGCGACTCAATCCGTTGATCGTCGGCGAAAATGGTGACTGGTGAATCAACGTGCATGTCGTCGGCCATGACCGTCAGCGTATGCGACGTAACGCACATCTGCGCTCATCCTCGCGCGGCTCTGGCCTTATCTGCTGACCTAGCAATAGCGTGTTACCCATGGCCGAACCCGTATACGCACCCGTCATCGTCGCTGCCAAAGGCGCATTCGCCGGGCTAGGGCTCAAATGTGACGTACGTGGGTCGCAGAACGTACCGCGGTCAGGCGGGGCAGTTTTGGCCAGCAACCACATCAGCTATCTCGACTTCATTTTCGCCGGCCTTGGTGCCAACCCGTCGGGACGTTACGTGCGGTTTATGGCGAAGGATTCGATCTGGGACAACAAAATTGCCGGACCACTCATGCGCGGCATGAAGCACATCCCGGTCGACCGTAACGCGGGGGCTGAGTCCTATCGCGTCGCTCTCGACGCCCTTCGACGTGGTGAAATCGTCGGCATCTTCCCCGAGGCCACGATCTCACGATCCTTCGAAATCAAAGACTTCAAAGTCGGTGCAGTGCGGCTAGCCCAGCAGGCGGGCGTTCCGCTTATCCCGGAAATTATCTGGGGAACACACCGACTCATGACGAAGGGCCGCGAACGCGATTTTTCACGGGGAAAGGCAATCAGCGTGACCGTGGGAACACCAATAACTATCGCTCCGGACGACGACGTGGAAGAGGTTGGCAAACACCTTCACGACGCCATGTCCAGCATGCTGGAAGACGCGATTGCTAGGTATCCGCAGCAGCCCAATGGTGCTGACGACATGTGGTGGATTCCAGCGCGGCTCGGCGGCACCGCGCCAACCTTGGCGGAAGCCACTCGGATGGATCGTCTTGAAGCTCTCGATCGGGCTAAGAAGCGCAGCACCGAGAAAGGGTGAATCTGCCATATTTTGCAACCCTTTTCACGGCTGCGATTATCGAGAAACAGTGAGTTAACCCAGGGGGAATTTGTCAAATAGGGACCCCCCTTCACCGGCCGAAAAACCGGTGGGACACCATACGAACATGCGCTTGGATCATCTCTCGTACGCAGTGAGCAATCACGAGCTCGTCGACACTGTTCAGCGCCTGGGCCTACAGCTCGGGGGCTCGTTCACCGACGGCGGTCGACACCCTCGATTCGGGACCCGTAACTTCGTGCTACCTATTGAGGGTGGCGTCTACGTCGAGGTCGTTGCCGCACTCGACCACCCGGCATCGGACAAGGCGCCATTTGGCCAAGCTGTGAAGGCACGCGCGGAGGACGGTGGCGGCTGGCTCGGCTTCGCAGTCGCCGTCGACGACATCTCACCCATCGAAGAGCGACTCGGCCGTCCCGCCGTTGATGGTCATCGCCTGCGTCCAGACGGTTTTGATCTCACCTGGAAGCAATTAGGTGTCAACGATTTGATCGGAGATGCATCGCTCCCCTACTTCATCGAGTGGACGAGCGAACCCTCCCAACACCCATCATTGTCAGGGCCGGTACATGTCGCTGCCGTAGCGTGCGAGATCGCCGGCGATAGGGAACGGGTCCGCGAGTGGCTCGGTGGCTCCGTCGAGTCGCCCATCGGCGGTTCGGATATTCAGTGGGTTGAGGCCGAGGAGAACGGCCTCATTGCGGTGCACTTCCGCACCGCACAGGGAGACATCGTCCGCGTCGACTAACTGAGCGTCGACCAACTCTGCATGTCCTAGTTCAGCTACGACTGACTAGGCGCAGACCGCTGATGCGGGGCAATAGCCTTCACGATGGCCAGTCCCAAGGCCACGCTCTGCCCGATGAGAAGTGCAAATAATGCAGTGCCGATCCCGACGGTTCCCCCCAGTAACCATCCAACGATCAGGACGCATAGTTCGATCACCAGTCGGATCTGTCCAACTGGACGGCCCGTCACTCGGTGCAACCCCGTCATCCAGCCGTCGCGCGGTCCAGGTCCGTGGCCGGCAGTGAGATAGAAACCACTACCTAGGCCGATTGTCGCGATTCCAGCAAGCATGAGAAGCAATCGCAGCAGCAGGGTTGGCGGGGTCGGCAAATGCGAGAACACAACGTCGACGGCAATGGATATCACGATGATGTTGCTAATCGTCCCGAGACCGGGGCGCTGTTTGAGAGGAATCCACGCTAGGAGAACCACAAGACCGACGACGAAAGTCGCCCACCCAATATCGATCCCCACATGCCGCGACACTCCCTGAGCCAAAACTCCCCAAGGCGTCGCACCGAGATTGGCCGCAAATAGGAACGCCTCACCAGTACCGAAGAGCCATAAACCGGCGATCAGGGAAGCAAATGAGGCTGGAGTTGGCTTCCACTTGTGGGATGCCGTCCATCGCGTCGTCGGCACACCTCTCGAGCCGCGCAGAATGTCACGCCAGCTCGTGCCCGACGAACCACCTACGACCGGGTCCATCGGGGCGGTCGGATCCGTGGACATCCCCACATCCTGACAGGTAACTCCGGCCGGCGGCGACGTCATCGACACGCCCTCAATCGTCAACTCGTCCAGGTCGACACGCTTTGACGCAATCTTGAGTCGGATGGGCCCAGTTGACGTCGCAAACCCGTTGGAACCGCCATACTGTATTCATATGGTTACGTTGCGATCACTTATAGTAACAGTGGCATTGGTCGCCGTTGTTGGGCTCAGCGCCTGCTCCACGACCGGCAGCAGTACGTCGCAAACGAGCCCAGCCGCGCCGGCCGCCTCCGGAGCGTCGGCTGCCGCCACCACGAACCCCTACGGATCGCCCCCGCCAGTGGACCCGCCAGGCCCACATGACAGCGTGATGAAAGTTCTCGGCGGCACCAATGGCACCAAGGATTACACCCTGAGCCAACTCGAAGCCGTTGGCACACTTCAGACGGTCACGATCTTCGAACCATTCCGCAAGACCCAAGAAACGTTCAAAGCGATTGCACTCAAGGATTTACTGGATGCCGCGGGGATCAGCGACAACCAATACATAGACACCCTCGCGCTCAACAACTACAAGTACGACGACCTCGCCGGAAACCTAAGTCGCAGTGATGCCTTAATTGCCACCCAAGTCGATGGCGGACCGATTCCGATCGATCAAGGTGGCCCGATTCGACTGATTTTCAAAGATGGCACCCCCGAATCCACAAATCTAGACGCGTGGAATTGGAGCCTGACGCAAATCAGCGTCATTTCATCTCCCACCCCTACCCCCGCTGCCTCCTAGCAAGCGGACGAGTTAACAATGACGACGAACGCAGCGGTCAAAGCCCCCGGTGAGCTGCCTAGGCTGAGCACAGGGCAAAAAATCCTCGCTTCCGTCGTCGCATTACTCCTCCTAGCCACATTGATCAACCTTGTATCGGGCTGGCGTACCAAGACCGACGCCATCTACTCTCAAAACAACACCGAAACCTCACGAAGCAACGCCGTTTTCACGATGCGCGAGGGCTTCAACACCTCGATTGCGATGGATCAATATCTCTCCGGTGCCGCAAGCCGGCGGGACGTCCAAATCGCCCGGGGGCTACTCGAGCGACGCTTAAGCGTCGTCGATTTCCACGGCCGTGCTGCCCGAGACACAGTGCCACCACAGTTCATATCGACGTTAGAAGCATTCACCGAATTTCTCAAGAACGTTCCTCAAGGCACCCTTGACGTCGCCCAACAGCAGCAATGGCGACCACAAGGCTTGGTGGTCTCAGAACAGTTAGCAAAAGCAAGTGCGAACGTGGGTGACGTTGACAGCCATCAATACAAAGAGGAAGCAAGACAGCTCGAGGCAGCAAACCTTGCTCTAGCGGCGAACAATCGTCGAGACCTGATTCTGCTCAGTCTTTCGCTGATCACGGGTGCCCTGCTGCTTTTGTGGCTCTTGCGTGACTTGCGTCGTCGATTTGCCCGATCCTCCATGAAGCTCGAGCAGGAGCGGCAGCGGGTACGCGAGGCGCAGATTTCGCTCGACCGTTCGGCCATTTTGGAGAAGGGCCAGTCTCGAATTCTTAAACACATTGCGGCTGGCGCTCCCCTTGTCGAACTCCTTCACTCCATTGTCACGTTGGCCTCAGATGCCACGGGTGGACGACCGTTCCGGATCGTGTCCGGATCGCGCGTACTTACCTCACGCGGAACGCAGGGCGTGCAAACGTCGACGGCCGTTGCTCAGCAATGGCCGTTTGGTTTCAGCGAGGATGAAGAACTCGATCCCGAAGGCTTCCTGCAGGTCATTGGCGAAGGCACTGAACTCAGCGAGCACGTGAGTAACGTGGGGCAAATTTGTGCTGATTTGGCATCGGTTGCCGTCGAACGACAACGCGTATCGCTCAAGTTGTCACATCAGGCCACGCACGATTCGCTCACCGGACTACCCAATCGAACACTGCTGTTCGCACGGATCAAAGATGCGCTGCTTCCGTCGGCCACTTCAGAGCGTTCAGTCGCCGTATTGTTCTGCGATCTGGATCGATTCAAGGCAGTAAATGACTCGATGGGCCACCCGGCAGGTGATCGACTTCTTGCAGAGGTGGGTCTACGGCTCATGGATACGGTGCGAGGCTCAGACACTGTCGCGCGACTCGGCGGCGACGAGTTTGTTATCTTGGCTCCCTCGCTGGCTGACCCCGATGATGCCATTACCCTCGCCGAGCGAGTTCGAGAAGTCATCTCACAGCCGTATTCAATTGATGGCAAGGAAGTTTTTGTGGGTGCCAGCATCGGCATCGCCTACGCTGATCACGATAGTTTTGCTCCCGATGTGCTGCTGCGACAATCAGATGTCGCGATGTTCCATGCCAAGGAAGAGCGCGCCACCGGCATCTACGTCTACGACACCAGCCTCGAAGCAGATGTAGCTGCCCGACTAGATTTAGACGCCGGCATTCGACGCGCTGTTGAACGCGATGAACTTCGCTTTGATCTACAACCCATCGTCTCCATGAATGACTCGAGTTTGCGTGGATTCGAGGCGCTGATGCGCTGGGAGCGACCCGGCGTTGGCCTCGTCATGCCAGGGACATTCATACCCTCAGCGGAGGCTTCCGGCGCGATCGTCGAGATGGGTTACTGGATTTTGAGTCAAGCAGTTCAGACACTTGCTCATTGGCATCGAACGGATCGATTCACTGATGTCAGGATGTCTGTCAACGTGTCCGCGCGACAATTGCGCGAGGCGAACTTCGGTAAGAAAGTCATCGAAATCCTCGATCTCGCTGGCGTCAAGCCATCAGATTTGATTATCGAGCTCACCGAAAGTGCACTCATTGAATCTCCAGCGGCTCACAAGACCCTCGAGTTATTGAGATCGCACGGGGTTGCGATTGCCCTCGACGACTTCGGTACCGGCTACTCGTCTCTCACACAATTACGCTCACTTCCGGTAGATATCATCAAACTCGATCGCTCGTTCGTGCTACCACTGACCGACCATGCCGGAGCGCACAGCGCCATCACCAGCGCCGTCGTACGTCTAGCCGAAGCGATGTCACTTGAATTGATCGTCGAAGGCATAGAGACCGAGGACGAACGGGAAAGGTTCCTTGCCCTCGGCGACATGATGGGACAGGGATACCTATTTGGGCTGCCCGTTACCGCCGACATCGCCGCGACCCTGTCAGATTCAGCCGCCCTGCGCGCGTCGACCTAGTACTTCTCGCATCCCAAGTGGCGACGATTCAAACGCAGGACGCAGCGAGAGGGATCACTGGTCGATCAGTGCGTCCATTACCTTGTAAATTCGCTTGTCACTGATCGGGTAGTTGGTGCCCATTTTTTGGGCAAACAGATTTACCCGCAACTCTTGAATCATCCACTCGATCTCCAAAGCTGCTCTACTAGAACGGATTTCCTTCGGTAGACGATCGCGCACGTCATGCCACTCACCGACAACCTGATCAATCTGCTCTTGACGGATGGCATCGCGACCAGTGTCGCGTGGCGCCGCCTCGAGTCGAACCAACATGGCTCGAAGGTAGCGCTGAAGGTCGTCCAGTCTCGCTACGCCCGCCACTGAAATGAAATTCGGTGGCAGAACTTCCGCGAGTTGCAATTCCATGTCGGCTCGCATCCCCGCAAGCAACGGCGACGAAACGAGACCCATTCCATGCTGCACCTGTCCGGCAAGTTCGATGATCGAGGCCACCTGTCGGACAACGGCCAAGACCCGGTCACCAACCCGATCGCGGGCTACCGTCACAAGGCCGGCAAACTCCTCGACCGACCAGGGCACCCCACCGGCATTTGAGATGGCCGCATCTAGCACGCCGCGATGCGCGTCAAGAATCAGATCCTGCACGGATGAATGCGGAGCGGCAGCCAGCGCGAGCTTTTGCGCATTATTCAGAACCCCGACAATGTATCGAGTGGGCACGTCAATCTCATTCACAAGCAGACGCAGGACACCACGTCGCATTTCAGTTTCTTGCTCCGCCTCAGTAGTGAAGACTCGCAGGTCCACCGTTGATCCGCGATCGACAAGCGCCGGGTAGCCGGGAACAACCTGCTCACCAATTGTCTCCTCCACTCGCCGAGGAATAGGTGCGCTTGGAAACTCAGTGAGTCCTACTCGTTCCATTCCACGATTGGCATATGAGACGACACTTTGAACCTCGGGTTTGAGTTCACGTTGCAACACGGCGAGGTCGCGTCCACTTGCGACGACACCGTCGGATTCATCCATAACTCGAAAGTTCATTCGCAAGTGCTCAGGCAATTCAATCGGGCTCCACGCCTCGAGCGGCACGACAACACCTGTGCGACGGCCGAGCGCAGCACTCAACGAAGCCAGCAACCCACCGTTGCTCGGATCAATGTCGGTAAGCACCGCTCGAGTTGTATCAGGAACAGGAACGAACGACGTCCGCAGCGATTTTGGAAGTCCGCGAATTAGCGCGGTTACGATCTCTTCCCGCCGTCCAGGAACTTGCCACAAAAACTCATCGCCATCTAACTGCGGAAGAATCGAAAGTGGAATGTCAACCGTAACGCCATCTGCCGGCAAGCCTGGCTCGAAGGCATAACTCAACGGCAGTGGCGGAACATCCGCACCGAAGGACCACATCCGAGGGAATGATCCTTCGATGTCAAAGTCCTCAGACAGCAGCAATTCCCGCGGATAGGTCAGCAGATCTGGGGTGTTTCGGCGCGCCTGCTTCCACCAGCGATCAAAACTGCGAACGTCAACAACCGTTGCCGGGATTCGCTCGTCGAAGAAGCCACATAGTCGCTCCTCGTCGATCGATAAATCCCGTCGACGCACTTTGTCTTCCACCTCAGAGATCTCTTCGATCAAAGCTCGATTTGCCTTGAGGAATGCCTGTGGCGTCGTGTGCTCACCATCGACGAGCGCATGACGGATGAACAGATCACGAGACACCACTGGATTGATTCGCCCATATTGAACCCGCCGACCTGCGGCAAGAGTTACGCCATACAGCGTCACCCGCTCATCGGCCACCACACTCCCCCGCTTGCGCGACCATCTGGGTTCGGAGTAGGTCCGCGAGACTAGATCGCCAGCTACGCGTTCGACATCAAGCGGGTCTACGCGCATGACCACTCGCCCGAAAAGCCTTGAGGTCTCTACCAACTCAGCGGCCACAGCGAAAGCTGGTGGCTTCTTGGCTAAATTCGACGAGCGGTGAATCGACCACCGAGCACCTCGCGCGCCAAGGTACTCGCGTCGCGATTGGTCGTACGCACCAACATGGGATAACAAGCCGGCAATGAGCGAGCGGGCAACATCCCCAGCGTCGTGTGAGCGCGGGTTTAGCCCGATGTCGAGTTCCTTACAGGCTTGACGCAACTGCCCGTGAAGATCCTGCCATTCCCGAATCCGCAGATAGTGCAGATATTCCGCGCGACACATCCGCCGAAAAGCGTTGCCGCTCAACTCTCGCTGCTGCTCTTTCAGGTATGTCCAGAGCCCGAGATATGCAAAGAAGTCGCTTGTCGGCTCGTTGAAGCGTGCATGGGCCTGATCTGCCTGCGCTTGAGCTTCAGCCGGTCGCTCGCGCGGGTCTTGAATCGAGAGAGCTGACGCAATCACAAGAACATCAGCAACAACATCGTTTCGTTCCGCTTCAATGATCATCCGACCAAGACGAGGATCGATGGGGAGGCGTGATAGCCGATGCCCAACTGGTGTCAATGCCACTGATCGACCTGGTTTAAGGGCACCCAGCTCTCGCAGTAGTTCCACCCCATCGCGAATTTGGCGAGCATCAGGTGGATCCACGAAAGGGAAGCCTTCGACCTCACCTAAGCCCAAGGCTGTCATCGACAAAATGACAGAGGCCAGGTTCGTACGAAGAATCTCTGGCTCGGTGAATTCTGGGCGACGAAGGTAATCGTCTTGCGAATAAAGACGAATCGCGATTCCGTCAGCCACCCGACCACAACGTCCCGAGCGCTGATTCGCAGAGGCCTGCGACACCTTCTCGATCGGTAGCCGCTGCACTTTGAGCCGCGTTGAATAGCGAGATATGCGTGCCAACCCCGGATCAATCACGTATCGGATTCCCGGCACGGTGAGCGAGGTCTCCGCGACATTCGTCGAGAGAACAACCCGTCGACCCGTGTGTTTCTCGAAAACCCGATGTTGCTCGGCCGCAGATAAGCGGGCATGCAGCGGAAGGACGGACGTGTTCGGCAGCTTCATTCCGCGCACCGCGTCCGCTGCATCCCGGATTTCGCGCTCACCGCTGAGGAAAACCAGGATGTCGCCCGGACCTTCATCACACAGTTCACGAATCGCATCACAGATCGCCTGATTCTGATCGCGATCGTCCCCGCCATCCTCGGCCTCGTCCCCGAACGGCCGGTACCGAACCTCAACTGGAAATGTGCGGCCGCTGACTTCTATGACGGGTGCCTCATCGAAATGTGAACTGAATCGCTCGGTATCAATGGTGGCGCTAGTGATGATGAGTTTGAGATCCGGGCGTTTTGGCAACAGTTGCTTGAGGTACCCGAGCAAGAAGTCAATCGTCAGACTGCGTTCATGGGCTTCGTCGATGATGAGCGTGTCATAGCGGCGTAGCAGTCGATCCCGCTGAATCTCAGCCAACAAAATGCCGTCTGTCATCACCTTGATGAGCGTGTCGTCGCTACTGTGATCGGTGAAACGCACCTTGTAGCCGACCACTCCACCGACGTCGAGGCCGAGTTCCTCGGCAATGCGGTCAGCCACACTTCGCGCGGCAATGCGACGAGGCTGCGTATGCCCGATCTGGCCGTTGATTCCACGCCCCATGGCAAGCAGAATCTTGGGCAACTGAGTTGTTTTACCGCTTCCGGTCTCACCAGCAATGACGACGACTTGATGCGCCGCGATGGCCACTGTGATGTCGTCGCGAACAGCCGAGACGGGCAGATCCGGATACGTAATTGCTGGGACGAGCGCTCGTCGCCGCTCTACTCGCTGCTCAGCACGCTTCTGCGCCTGTGGGCGACCCTGATTGTCCATGTCAATTACAAGAGTACGGGGCCAAATCGGTATGAGCGATTACACGCGAGTCACACAAGTCAGATGGCGGGACGTTCGCGCAGCCATGGCTTTGGCGCCATCGGATCATCTGATTCAAGTTCTCGCGCCAGGCGATGCCCATCGAAGATCGCCTCCGATGGCATGCGCGGCACGACCGCATCGCCAATTGCGTAAACCGCGGTGATACCTGCGGCTTCGAGACGATGGCGATCACTGATGAGATCGCGATACAGCGCATCATCAGAGACCTGCAAGGTCACGAGAACAACTCCGACGGCAGTGTCACGCCACTCGTCGCCATACTCGGTTTCCCCAACAACTCCATCGGGTGTGTGTCCCGAGACTGTCACGCCCGTGATCGTCACTCCCGTGGTCATCTCGACGCCGCAGTCGTGAAGATGCTGACGCAAGAAGTCACCTTCCAGCGACTCATCAGAAATGGGTGAGATCCGCGGTAGCGACGTCACCAGATGGGCGTCATAGCCCTCACCAGCAAGCAACTCGGCAATACCGGCAGCTACGTAGTAACCGTCGCAGTCGTAGACGACGACTCGGCCCATTGGCGGGCGTGCCCCCGCCATGATCTGCTCGGGGGTGAAGGCAACCCCAGCATGTGCAATGGGCTCACGACGGTGAGATTGAAGACCGTCGCCATTCCACGAGGATCCCGTTGCAACGATGACCGTGTCTGCTCCGTAATCCAACACATCGTCAACAGTCAGCGTGCGACCGAGAATTACCGCGACATTGTCGAGTTTGTTGAGCCCAATCACACGGTGATCAATAACCCGTCCCCAGTCGCCCAAGGTCGGCAACTTTCGCGTCCAGCGCATCTTTCCGCCGAGTGCATCGCCTGCCTCGACGAGATGCACTGCTTCATATCCGCTCTTACCAAGCACCATCGCGCATTCCATCCCTGCTGGACCACCACCGATAACCAAGATTGCGCGCTCGGGATTACGTGGTCGAACAAAGATCTCCGGGTGCCAGCCGCGTCGATACTCCTCCCCCGCCGTCGCATTCTGGATACAGCCAACATGTGCCAGTGACTCCTCGCGAAGGATGCACAGGTTCGATCCAGTGCATTCACGCACCTCGTCGAGCCGACCCTCACGAATCTTTTGCGGCAGAAAGGGATCGGCGATCGCAGGACGTGCGGCGCCAATGAAATCGAGTTCGCCGGATTGCACCATCGACGCCATGAGATCCGGATTGGTAAACCGTCCGACAGAAACGATGGGTTTACTCGTTGCCTGACGTACCTGCGATGTCCAGGCGCGCTGATGCCCCTCAGGGTAATAGCGAGACGTGCCCGAGTCCTCCGGCCAGCTCCCCACATTGACGTCGAAAAGGTCGACAACGGGGTCGAACAAACGAATGACGTCGAGCATTTCGTCGAGTTCGATCCCCGGAATCTCGTTACGTCCGTATACGGCCATGCGCACAGCAACTGCACAATCAGCACCGATCTCGGCTCGCACTCGCTCTATTGTTTCAAGCTGGAATCGAGCCCGGTTCTCCAGCGAACCGCCATAGCGATCTGTGCGTCGATTGGTTTCGGACGACAACATCTGCGTCATCAAATAGCCATGAGCGCCATAGACATACACAATGTCGAAGCCAACATCGCGAGCCCGCTGCGCAGCTAAGACGTAGTCACTTTGCACGCGGGCGATGTCGTCTAAAGTCATCTCTTTACAGAAACTGCTTCGACGCCAGTCTGATCCAATTTGACTCGGAGCAAGCCTCGGGTAGCGCGATTCACCGTTCAGGGATTCCGCGCCCCCGTGATAGAGCTCGATGCCGGCAAGGGAACCGTGGGCGTGAATCGCATCGGCGACAAGCCCAAGACGTTTCATATCGTCGAGATCCCAGCAGTCTGCTGCGATCGCGGGATACTCCTCAGAATCCAACGAGACAGGGGCGTAATCAACGTTGACCACACCCCAGCCACCCTCAGCTTTGACGGCCCGAAATGCCGCATGGGTGCGCGGTTTCATCGATCCAAAACCGGAAGCGTGAGGTACCTGATAGAAGCGATTTGGGGCAGTCTTTGGCCCGATCTGCACAGGTTCGAACAGGACAGCGTGACGCGGATCCATCAATTCCTCACTCAAGCAGACGTAGCAGTTCGTTCCCAACATCGTGCCACGGACAACGATCTAAACGTCGACAAACCACGATCTGCTTCCGGAGTTTGCGCGCACATGCGTGTGGGTCACATCCCATCGGAATGTGACCCACACGTTGAGCGCACACCTGCGCTCGCTAGTCGTTGCGTCAGCCTTGATCGAGGCTGGCATCGTATGACGAACTATTAGTCGTCCCAAGGACCGAAGTCGTCCATGGTCTTACCTCTTTCCATCGTGCCCACGGATGGTGGGCGGTAATCATCGGTCGTGGTGGGCCCGAGCGCTAACTCAAGGGCTGTCACTCCACGCAGGGATTGGCCCTGCGAAGCCGTGGTTTTGGTCGTCCGACGTGGGTTATGCACGCTGTCTGGCGAACCTGATCCGGTTCGCGGCGTCGAAGACCTCATAGGTCTTACGTCGGTCGAAAAACGGTAAACCTTAACCCGTTTCGATCATCATACCTCTCAATTCCCTCTCGACCTAATCGGATATCGCCATCGGGTCAGGCCAGCGACACTCGAATCCCGCAACTGTGCTGGTCAAAGGCTTACGACTCGGGGCCGGGCGCGGTAGTCTCGCCAGCACCATTTCACGTACTTACGGAGCTCAGATGACCTCGCACGCTGCAGACATCGTCATTAATGGACCGATTTACCGTGGCGACGCCGTCCGCGGCTGGTCCGAAAGCATCGCGATCAGCGGCGACCGCATCGTGGCGCTCGGCACCCAGGACGACGTCAAGGGCTACATCGGGACCAACACCCGGGTTATTGATGCCGCCGGCAAGATGGTGACACCTGGGTTTCAAGACGCCCACATTCACGCGCCATTTGCGGGGTTGAACCGTCTACACGTCCTGCTGAACGACTTACCCGGCCGCACGGCATATCTGGCGACGATCAAGATGTACGCCGATGCCAACCCGGACGCAGACTGGATCATTGGCGGCGGCTGGGCAATGGACCATTTCCCAGGCGGACTTCCGACCAAGGAAGACCTCGATTCAATCGTGCCGGATCGTCCAGTCTTCTTGTTCAACCGTGACGTTCACGGCGCATGGGTCAATAGCAAGGCTCTGGAAATCGCAGGCATCACAAAGGACACCCCCGATCCGTGGGATGGCCGCATCGAGCGCAACGAGGCGGGCGAACCAAGCGGCATGTTGCACGAGGGGGCTGCCTACACCTTCAACGAGAAGGTAGTACCCCTACCCAACCGAGCGACGTGGGAAGCGGCAATCCTCAACGCTCAGGATCATCTGCATTCCCTTGGAATCACCGGCTGGCAGGACGCGTGGGTGATCCAAGGCACGCTCGAGGCGTACAAGTCGCTGGCAGAATCTGGCAAGCTGACTGCCCGCGTCGTGGGTGCGCTGTGGTGGGACCGCCATGGTGGCCTCGAACAACTCGATACGTTTAAAACTCAGCGCGAGAGTGGACGCGCCGGCAACTTCCACCCAACAACCGTCAAGATCATGACTGACGGGGTTTTGGAAAATTACACCGGCGCCTTGATGCAACCGTTCTGTGACGGCTGCGGCGGGCACACCGACAATTTCGGACTGTCCTACGTCGATCATGACGAATTGGCTGCCGCGGTCACCGCACTCACCGCTGAGAGTTTTCAGGTCCATATGCACGTGATCGGGGATCGAGCCGTTCGAAATGCACTCGATGCAGTCGAAGCCGCTATCACCGCCCACGGACGCCACGACCTGCGTCATCACTTGGCCCACATTCAGCTGGTTCAGCCAGAGGACATTCCGCGTTTCCGCGATCTGGACGTCGTTGCTAACTGTCAGGCTTACTGGGCGAACTTCGATCCACAGATGAACGTTCTCACCGTCCCGTTCCTTGGTCAGGATCGGGTGGATCTGAGTTACCCGTTCAATTCGCTCTTGAAGAACGGAACCGTTCTTGCGATGGGTAGCGACTGGTCCGTATCTACAGCCGATCCGCTCGCCCAGATGGAAGTTGCGGTCACCCGCATTGGTCCGCTGTATCGCGATCAGCCAGCATTCCTGCCGCACGAGGCGATCCCCATCGAAGCTGCCATTAACGGCTTCACCAATGGCACCGCCTACGTCAACCATGACGAAACGCAGGCGGGAAGTCTTGCCGTTGGCAAGCGTGCTGATCTGGTAATTCTCGATCAGGATCTATTCAAGGCCGAGCATCTCAGCGATGCACACGTGGAGCTCACGATGGCTTCAGGCAAGGTTGTGTACGACATCATGTCCTGACAGCTTGACCTCTAGCCGAGTGTGAAGACCCGGCTCGTCGCAGCTGACGCGGAGTTCCATGTGTCCCCGTCGAAGTTGTAGACGAGCCGGTAAAGAACGCGTGGCCGTGCCGACTTCATCGCGGTGCTGACATAGCCGTGGCCATCGGTGAACAGCGTGAACGGTCTCGTCGATACCCAACTACGGCCCCGCAGATACTGAAGGGTCACCCGAACCATGCGGGACTGCACCGATGGGCTCAAAAGAACTTTCTGACGCATAGAACTAAGCTTCGCGTAATGCACGACCCCTCGGACGAGCCGCGACGGCAGTCCCATGGTGACCGCAAGCCCTGAGGGAATCCGAACCGATGCGCTCACCGGCGGTGCCGCTTCGTGGTGAAGGTCGCCGGCAAGCTGTGCGGTCAACGTGCCCGAGAACGGGACGTTGATCTGCGCAATTCCAATTCCCGCGTCGTTTGTTAGCACCGACGTAGAGGCGCGCCACGTGCGACTCGGAATCGTGACGGTCACCAAGATCGGTGAATTCGGACGCCCAGGACTGCGCACTTCGACCCGAGACGTCCGTCCGAACGCCGAAGGCGCGGTCACCCGCAAAGTAACGGTCGATGGGCTCGCGGGGGTCGTCGAGGCGCGCGCGATCGCGTACTTCCACCCCTGCGTCGTCCATTCCCTCGTCAGCGCGATCACCGTTGAATCATCGGACGAAAACATCACTGCGCCAGGGGTTACCCCTTGGTTACCGTCTCGCCCGGCCAGAGAGGGAATGGATGCCGCAACAGTCACGTTCGCATCATCAGCGTTGAATACCCGAATCCCATTCCCATGCGGCGTATCCGAGCCCCCAACAATCTTCGAACCGTCATGCGACCAAGCGATTGCTGTCGGGTACGACACAGCTGGGTATGCACGAATGGCACCAAGATCTGACCTGTAGATGCCATAGGAGTTAACCGAGGCGTCAATCACGACCACATTGCCGTCACGGCTCGTCAGGCTCAACACATGCGGGAAATACGGACCGCTGTTCTCGACACCAAAAACTGGTGTTCCATCCTCCGCCGCATGAATCGACCACGACCGAAGTTGCCCATCGGCCACAATCAGCGTATCCGTTGTCGCGGTTAGTAGAGCGCTTGAATTCGTCAGCACCTGATCTGGTAGTCCTGCTGCGATTCCAGTAGCGAGGTCTAGGTGGCTTATCCAACCTGAGAGCGAGCAGCCGCTCGTGTAAAACAGCGTCGTGCCCATGACAGCCAACTCATGCGGACATGAGGCGACGGTATACGTGTGGGTTATCTCGCCCGTGGCTACCGTCACGGCCGCAATGTACCCGAGCTCAGATTCGGCGACGTACAAGGTAGCTCCGTCTGCGCTCACTGCCATGCCTTCGGCGCCCGCAGCGCCGGTAATCGTGCGTTCGATGGCACCTTGATCGTCGATTACGTGCACCACGTCCGCGTCCGACACGAACATTCGGCCTCGATCGGGAAGCACGAACCGCACGTCAGTGAAGGGCACCGGCGTGGTGACCGCGTGATAGAGCGACTCTCGCGAATCTTCTGACTCCGAGGTGCCGAACGCCGTATCGACTGAAGTTGACAGCGCAGGCGATGCCACCGCGGCGGAGGCACGCGACGCCCCTTGGGCCGAGGGAATCAGCGTGGCGGCGAGCCCGCATGCGACAACCACTCCGAGCACTGCTCGCAAGGGCCGCATCATCGAAACTCCTCGATCAGTTGACGCGGCTAGAGCTGCCGCTCGTCCCTATATCGGCCCCTTCCCCGCGCACACGGTGATCCAGACGGGTGACAGGGCCACACACAGGCCAACTTGGACAAATCTTGGATCTCCTTGGCTATTCCTACGACTCCCGCAGCGTGTTAACCAACCATCTGCTGGGGAGGATGAACTGTGCACGGAGACCGACAAACCGCCGAGTGAAGGGACCGCTCAGATGTGCGATTTCGAACCTCACACATCGGACATTGGTCATTTCTTGGACATCGGTCACCCGTTCGGAGCAACAACTACCCAGTGCGCACGACGAAAGGAAAACCATGACTCAGTCTTCAACCCCGCGTAACATCCACACCGGCGGCCTTCGCCGCCCAGCACTCGCCTTGGCCTTCGGCACCGCCGCAGCCGCCTCGGTGCTCGCGCCGGTAGCCTCAATGGCCGCCACCGCTAGTTACAACGACATTCTGCCGACCGGCGCTGCCAAGGCCCAGGGAATCCTTCCTGTGCCCGCCAAGTTTGGTGGCGCGACGGCCGCCCTTCAGACCAAGCGGACGACGCCGCTGCCCACGACAGCTGTCCCCCTCCCAACGACGAGCCTCGGGACGACGATCCGCGGCGATGTCTACAGTCAGTCAATCGCGCTGTCAGCCGGCGTTAAGCGAACGACGCTGAACAACACCTACGCTGCGTGGAAGACTGCCGCAACGCCGGTCATCAATGCGTGGATCGCGTACACGAAGGCAGTACCTGCCAAGAAGGTAGCAGCGCTGAAGGTTTACAACACCAAACTTGCGGTTTACAACAAGAAGGCCGCCGGCGCGCTCAGTAATGGTCCAACCAAGTGGTTGGCCTACTCGAACGCCTACAACGCATGGTCAACGGTCTACAAGGCCCAGCTCGCGACAGTTCAGTCGAACCACTTCAAGCTAGCCACCAAGACAGCCTTCGCTGGTACCTGCACCTCGGCTGACGATCGCACCGCAGCGCAGTTGAACATGACCTCTGACAACAACGCACCGGTCGGCGATGCCTTCGGACCGGGCCTGATCCTCAAGTGCGACACCACATCACACATGTTGTCCTACTACCTGAAGAACAATGGAAATGGTAACGGTTGGGAACAGTTCCAAGAGAACATCACGACCGACGCGATCTCGGGCGCAGTGACCGATGTCGGCTGGTCCTCCAATGCTGATCCGGCGGGACAGTCTTACCAGCTGTACATCACCGGCACCTTCTTCTTCAACGCAAACGGCGTTAACGCCGCGGTTCATAGTGCCCCCCTTGCCGCAACTAAGCGGTCCGACATCAATGGCTTTGCGACAAAGGCGCTGTACTCGACAGGAACGCTATCGAGCCCATCGGCAACGTGTATTTCTGCTGGGACAGGCGCCACGTTGACGTGTCAGGCCTTTACTGAGTCGCTTCAGAGCGCACTCAACGCGGCCTACGCAGTAAGCCCCAAATAAACGGTCCGAATTCCTGAGCCGTTTCGCTAAAGACTGACCCTCTGAAAGGACGAGAACCCCCACATGACAACGACAAACCGCCTCACCCCCGCTCAGCGGACCGTTGCGGCCATCGCCAGCGCCACTGCTGCCGTGTCGTCGATCTCGGGGGCAAACCTCCTTCTGGCACCTGGGGCGGCAGCCGCTGCCGCCCCAGGTCAAGCCATCGAGAACGACTACGGTCAGAGTGCCAGCGAAGTAGCTGCCGAAATCTCCGCCGCCGTCGAGCATGATGCCCGCGTAATCGCTGCCCAACGCAACTTCGAAAACGCCCTCAAGCAATACGAGTCAAGTCTCCAAGTGCGCGCTCTCGCAGTGAGCACCTACCGCGGGTCTAAGACCACTACTACCCGCGAAGATGACGTCACGGCGCTATCAACCCTGCGTCAGACACGCACCCGCATGCTGATGTCGGCTCGCGCACTCCTCGACGCCGAACTTCAGCAACTCGCCGTCATCAACAAGGTCACTGAGCAGGTGCGGTCGACCCACTACGTCCGCGCCCCGCGCGTGTCGCTGCCCTCACGTCCAAGCACGCTACAAGCGACTGCCGGCGATGGCGAAGTCACCCTTGCGTGGACTGCCGTTGCGAATGCAACCAGCTACGACATCCAACGAGACGGAGTCACAATCGGCTCCAGCCTTACAAATTCCTATATTGATCAGACAGCAGTCAACGAAACCACGTACTCGTACACTGTCATCGCGCATAACACCGCGGGTACGTCACCGGTGAGCAACACCGCAACTGCCACTGCGTCAGCAGTTGCGCCGAGTGCCCCGCAGGGACTGTTCGCTCCCGCCGGTGACAACAGCGTCGCTCTCGCATGGCTAGCCAGCGATCGAGCAACCGGATACAACATCTACCGCGACGGAAATCTCATCGCGACGACAAGTGCAACCACGTACACCGACACGTCCGCACGCAACGGCATCTCGTACAGTTACGCGATCACGGCAATCCGCGGAACTGTCGAGTCCAGTCAGTCTGGCGCAGTAGCAGTGACACCGGTTGGTGCAACACCGGCTGCTCCTGCTGGCATTTCCACCACTATTGGTGATGGCCAGGTTTCACTGACGTGGTCGGCACCTTCTGGTGCGAACCACTACGAAATTTTCCGCGATGGTATTTCTGTCGGCACGTCCACCGCCGCGTCCTACACGTCCACCGGGCTCACCAACGGCACCAGCTACTCGTTCACCGTTGTTGCGTACCGCGACAATTCAGCGGGGTCCGCCCCGAGTAGTGCAGTAACGGCAACCCCCGTGGCTGCCGCAACGGGGAAGCCCACGAATCTCGCAGCGGTTGTCGGCGATTCCAGCGTCTCACTAACGTGGACAGCACCCGCCGGTGCGACGAGTTTCCAGGTCTTCCGCAACGGGACGGCACTGGCAACCACAACGTCACCGTCGTACACGGACACAACGGCAACGAATGCAGTGACGTACTCGTACTACGTCGTATCGTTCAAGGGTAATTCCGCGGCCTCAACCGCTTCGGCGACTGTTAATGCGACTCCTGTGGCTACCACGCCGAGCCAGCCAACGGGCCTGATCGCAGCGGCAGGTGACGGCCAGGTATCACTGACGTGGACGGCTTCTGCGAGCGCCACTTCGTACGGTGTCTACCGCGGCGGAACACTCATCGGCACGTCGACGACGGCCACGTACAAAGACACGAATGCGACTAACGGAACCACGTACTCGTACTACGTCGTTGCGTACACCCTGAACTCTGCGCCGTCCGCCCAGTCAAGTGCAGCAACCGCCACTCCGACGGCAGTTGCACCGGCCGCACCGTCCGCAGTTGTTGCTAGCCCTGGTGACAGTCAGGTGATCCTGTCTTGGGCTGCACCCGCCGGCGCCGACGCTTACAAGGTGTATCGCAATGGCACCCTGATCACGTCGTCTTCCATCGCCACAACGACATACACCGATAGCGGTCTAACAAACGGCACGACGTACACCTACTACGTCGTTGCGTTCAAGCAGAACTCAGCAGCTTCAGCGGCGTCGGGCAGCGTCTCAGCAACCCCCACGGCGGCCTCAGTGGGAACTCCCACCGGCCTAGCAGCATCCGCCGGCGACGCCAAGGTTTCGCTGACATGGAATGCTCCAGCGGGAGCGACGTCGTACCAAATCCTGCGCAATGCCGTTCAGATCGGCACCTCGACGACGGCGGCGTACACCGACACCGGCCTGACGAACGGAACGGCGTACTCGTACACCGTCAAGGCCCTGATAGGCACAACCGTTTCGAGCGCTTCGTCGGCAGTTAGCGCCACACCGGTCGCCGTTGCACCGAGCGCTCCAACCGGCCTCAACGCCACCGTGGGAAGCGCACAAATCGGCCTCACCTGGACTGCGCCCACTGGTGCGGACAGGTACGCCGTTTACCGCAATGGCTCGCTACTGAGCAACACCATTACAACTCCGTCGTACACCGACACGGGCTTGACCAACGGTGTTACCTACTCGTACTACATCGTCGCGTTCAAGCAGAATTCGCCGGCTTCCACAGCCTCAGCGACGATCACGGCAACTCCTGTCGCGGCAAAGCCTGCGACACCCACTGGAGTCACCGCCACAGCCAGCAGCGGACAGGTCATTGTCTCGTGGACGGCCGTCACCGGGGCAACCACCTACAGCGTCTATCGCAACTCCGTGCTCGTTGGCTCACCGACCACTGCAACCTTCACCGACACCGGCCTGGCGAACGGAACGGCATACACCTACACCGTCACCGCCAACAACACCGGTGGATCAAGTGCTGCATCAGCGGGCGTCACGGCGACTCCGCAGGTTGCCGCACCTGGCATTCCCACCGGCCTAACAGCCACTGCTGGCGTCGGTCAGGTAAGTGTTTCGTGGACGGCCGTTACCGGAGCAGCGTCCTACCAGCTCTACCGCGGAACGGTGCTGGTGTCGTCACCTACGACCACCTCGTTTGTGGACACCAGCCTCACCGCCGGAACGGCAGTCAGCTACACCGTTGAGGCGGTGAACGCCGGCGGAGTTAGCGCTGCATCAACTGCCGCCACGGCCACACCAACGTTGGCCGCACCGACGGGGCTTGCCGCGACGGCAGGCAACGCTCAGGTGGCCTTGACGTGGACAGCGGTTGCAGGAGCGACGTCGTACAACGTGTACTCCGGAACAACCCTTGTCGCATCACCGACTACTGCGTCCTACACCCACACCGGCTTGACGAACGGCACCGCATATTCATACACCGTCAAGGCCGTTGTGAACTCGGTGCTATCACCTGCGTCAACGGCTGTAACTGCAACACCGACTGCCCCAACGCCGAAGTTAGTTAGTGGAACATTCGTCGGCCCGGTCGTCAGCTTTGTGGTCCAAGGCCAAGGCGTGACAAACACTGTGCAGGTCACCATTACGTTGACGAACTCGGTAATCACCGGAGCGACGTCAATGGGAACTGTTCCCTCCAAGGACAGCACGTCCATCCGCATCCTCGGAACGCCAACTGCCGGCGCCACGAAGGCCGCCGCACTAGCAACGCTCGATAAGGAAACGATCGCGGCAAACAGTGCAACCATCGCCAATGTTTCCGGGGCAACCTACGTCAGCACCGGCTACATGCAGTCACTTTCTGCCGCACTCACCGCCTCCGGGCGATAGTACGACTCACTCGCCAACCGAACGGATCTCGACATGGATACGACACAAGGCCAACGCCAGGCAAGCGACACCGTTAGCGGTGCCGCCCAGACCTTTGCGCCAGAGTCCTACTCCAACTACCTCGAGGACGTCTTTTATCCGCAGGTCGGCGGGTCAGACACAATCGAATCGCGCGCTGCAGTTCAGTCACTTCTGGACGTACCAGTGGATCACTCGTCGGCACCGGCGCTTTTGACGGTGCCAATGAGTGCGCCTACGTGGACGCCCAACGATGCCCCGTCAACCAATGCAGCCGACCTCTTCGCCCCTGTTGCTCAACCGGCGGCGGCACCTAGCGTGCCTTCAACCCCGTCACCAGTGGCCATCCCGTCTGCCCCGGCACCTCGTGGTCGTCATGCGGTTCGTCCGCCCATGCAGCGCGGCCTAGCGAGTCGGGGCGGTTCGACCCGTCGCGGCGATGTTGCGATCACGATCGCCGGAATCGGTCTGGGTATCTCACTGGGCCTCGGCGTTAGCTCTGCGATGGCCGGACTGAACTACCCCGGGGGCTACTTCCTAGCAGCAAGTACATTCTCAGCTCTCGCAGGCACCTACCTGTGCCTAGCGCTGCTCTTACTGATCTCGCGACTACCGTGGCTCGAGCGTGAAGTTGGCCACGACCGGATGATCATGCTTCACCGCAAGGTCGCTCCCTACTCACTAGTGCTGATCGGTCTGCACGCAGTCTTTTCAACCCTTGGACACGCAGCGGGCTCCGTGAGCGGAGCACCCGCAGCGTTTTGGGCACTCGTTACCCAGACTGAATGGATGGTTCCAGCCACCGCCGCGCTGGTTCTGATGATCAGCCTCGGTGTCATGTCGTACAAAAAGATCCGTTCAAAGATGAAGTACGAGACCTGGTGGGTTGCCCACCTGTACTTCTACATCGCCGTTGCCTTGGCCTTTGGACACCAGATCGCGCTCGGACCGATGTTCATCAACAACACGCTTCAGCGCTACTTCTGGATCGGCTTGTACATCTTCGTCGCGGCCATGATCTTCGTAAACCGCTTCTGGAATCCGTATATGTTCTCGCGTCGCCACGATCTTCGGATCGCGGCCGTCGTCCCCGAATCACCAGACGTAACCTCCGTTTACATCAGTGGTGAAGATTTGGACCTGATCAAGGCGCGCGGTGGCCAGTTTTTCCAGTGGCGCTTCATGACGCGTCACTTCTGGTGGCAAGCTCACCCGTATTCGCTGTCTGCATCACCGAATCCGTCCTGGCTGCGCGTCACGATCAAAAACCTCGGTGATCAGTCAGCGAGCATCAATCAGCTTCGCCCGGGCACGCGCGTCTGGGCGGAAGGTCCGTACGGAATCTTCACTGCTGCACAGCGCAGCACCGAACGCATTACAGCATTTGCAGCGGGCGTCGGAATCACACCGATCCGCGCAGTACTTGACGATCTTCCACCCACGACTGACGTGACTGTTATCTACAAAGTTTCCGAGACCGACTCTGCACCTCTCAAGGCAGAAATGGATCACATTGCCGCCGCTTATGGCTGGAAGATCTACTACCTCGAAGGGCCTCGAGAGTTGCATCCGATGACCCCCGATTACCTGTATTCACTGGCACCAGGAATGGGACGTTCCGATGTTTACATCTGTGGCAACGATTCCTTTACCGAATCTGTGATCAAGGCCGCTCAAGCCATGGGTGTCCCAGACCGACGAATTCACCATGAGGCTTTCTCTTTCTAGCCGTCAGTAACCCCGCACAACCGTTCGACCTAACTAAATCGCCTCGCACCAACCCGACTAGCACGACGTCGGCTCGGGATCTCAACTGCACGAACGCAACACAACAAGGAGCACAACGTGAAACGCGCAATCCTGGTAAGCGCCGGCACCATCGCTGGTCTTGCAGCTGTCCTGAGTTACTCAGGTGCGGAGGCGACGGTTGCATCGGCTGACACGTCAACCGGTGGTGGCGCATCTGCAGGACTCGGTGGCCCCGCCCCGATGGCTTCCGGTGCCGCTCCCGCACCATCCGATTCTGCCGCGGCACCTGCCCCTGCTGATTCAGGCGCAGCTGCTGCGCCAAGTGAATCTGCCGCCGCCCCAGCCCCAGCTGTCAGTTCGCCCGCGCCTGCTGCCTCAACGCCAACACCGATCGCCTCGACAAGCAAAGCCCCGTCAGTGGCACCTAGCGCCAAACCGTCTAGCGCCGCACCGAAGCCCAGCACGTCGACGGCAGTCACACCAACCCCGAAGCCGACGAAAACTGCAGCCCCCGCCCCAACTCCATCGAAGACCACGGCCAAGCCGACGCCGACGCCCACCATCGCGGCCTACAAGGACTTCCTCGGAACTGTCGTTCCCGACGCCAGCTACGGAAATATGCAGGTCGGGATTCGCGTCCAAAATGGCAAGATCATCGACGCGTGGGCCGCCCAGTATCCGAACACAGATCCAACAAGTACGCGTATCAACACCAAGGCGGTACCAATTCTGCGCACGGAAACGATCGGCACGACGACGAGTCAAATCGCGAACGTAACTAACGCGACCCTGTCGTCGACTGCCTGGATCCAGTCATTGCAGGCCGCGATGACTGCTGCCGGCCTGTAAGTTAATCAACGTGACTTCTGACGACCCCATCGTTGTTCGCCGTGATGCTGACGGCAACCCCACCATCACCCTTGCTGGCTGGGGCGATTGGCAGCGCCGCGTCCATGCCGAAGAGGTGTGGGGAACTGTCGTAACTTTCGACCTTCGCGCGCCGGAGTTCCCCGACAACTACGACGAGATCATGGCCGAGGCAATCGAGTACCTACATCAAGTCGATCGCTGGTTCTCAACGTACAAGGCCGATACGCCTATCTCACTGCTGCGCAACGGAATCTTGCCCGATCACCGAATCCCACCCGTCGTATCTGAGGTATTAGAAACGTGCGCGTGGATTAAGCAGTTAACTCAGGGCGTATTCGATCCGTGGGCTGTTAAAGGTGGGGTCGACCCGTCAGGCTACGTGAAGGGTTGGGCCGCGGGCATCGTCGCCGATCAACTCGTCGCTGCCGGCATACCGAATGTCTGCGTGAATGCGTCCGGCGATATTGCATGCCGCGGATTTCAAGCACCCGGCGAGGGATGGGCGATCGGAATCACGAATCCGTACGACACCCAACAAGTCGTTGAGGTCGTCACAATCCAAGACGGCGCTATCGCGACGAGCGGTCTCTACGAACGTGGCGAACACATTACGAACCCACACATGGGTACAACGACGGTTGAATTCGATTCGGCCACAATCGTTGGGCCGGACGCCGGAATCGCGGACGCTCTGGCCACCGCATGTTTGATCGCCGGACCGCGGTGTGCGGAATGGTTCGCTAACCTTCCCGACTGGTCTGTCTACTTCATCAAGGACGGCCAAGCGATGTTCTTCGGTCCAGCATTCGAGCACATCGAACGCAGCCAGAGTTAGAACTGAACGGTCACCCGATTACGACCCTGATCCTTCGCACTCGATAGCGGTTCACTGGCACGCGTAATCAATGTTTTAGCGGTGTCATCAGATTTGATCAGCGTCGCAATCACACTAACAGTGATGCGTGCAGCCCCATCGTGTAGTCCGCTACCCACGTCGACTGGCTTGGAAACCTCGTCCAATATCTGCTCCGCGACAGCCACGAGTTCAGCCTCGTCGTCAACGTTGCGAACCAAAACTAAGAATTCGTCGCCACCCCAGCGGACAACGTCCGCGGGTGAACCCGAAACGGCGATGAGCGCGCGCGCGACCGCAACCAGGACGGCATCGCCGGCCTCTTCGCCACCGAGCGTGTTGAAGTCCTTGAATTTGTCGATGTCAACGAAGAGCAAGCCATGTTTCTCACTATCGACTGCAGCTGACTCGAGAGCCCAACTCAATAACGCATTGCCACCACGTCGATTTTGCACAGACGTAAGCTCGTCATGATGGGCAAGCCACTCATGCCGAGCGGAAGCTTCACGCGCCGCCGTCTGATCGGCGAATTGGTGCACGAAAAAGATGGGACGCGTGTCTACGTCACGCTGCAATGAGGTGGCGTGATCAACCCACAACTCACTCTCACCCGCGATCAGTACCCGTTCTTCTCGCACGCTGTCGCGATCGGCGGACAATAACTCGCGCATCTGCGCGTCATATGTCGACCGCGCTTCCTCCTGAATGAGGCCAGACAGCAAGCGTCCCACGACATCTGCTTCAGTCACTCCAAGCAGATCAAGCAACGCTCGATTTACCTGAAGCATCACTCCGAAAGAATCGGTGATCACCATTCCATGCGGAGCATTGGCCATCGCAAGCCGGAACTGCTCTTCGCTGCGAGCGAGCTCACGGCGCGCCACTTGCTCTTCAGTGACGTCACGAAGACTGACCGATACTCCCGTCACGGTGCCATCGCGCGCGTGAATTTGCTTTTTGATTGCAGACATTTCACGCATCGACCCCACCGAAGATCGATACCTGATGACCATAGGTGGCGTGCCCTCCCCACGAGCCATGCGCGCTCGGAGCTCGCGCGCCTTCGGAACGTCGTCGGGGTGCAGAAGTGTTACCGAGGGAACTCCAACAAGCAGTTCAGGATCCCAGCCGAGAACGTGCGACACCGAGGGCGAAACCCACTCGATCATCCCGTTCAAATCGGTTTGATAAACAACGTCCGACGAGTTTTCAGCAAGTAGTCGGAATTGACGCGCACTTCGCTGCAACGCCTCGTAGTTGAGAACCTCGGTCGTAACATCCACGACCTGAGTCACGGTGTGCCGAAAGACTCCGTCGGAGTCAAAAATAGCTGCTGTGCTCAGATCAACCCAGACGATCTCGCCAAGCTTGCCGATGTAACGCTTACGCTGTTTAAAACTTCGGATCGCACCAGTGGCTAAGTCGCGAATACCCTGCGCGCCAGCAGATACGTCGTCGGGGTGAGTGACGTCAAAGAACGTCATTGCTTCGAGTTCAGCGCGCGAATAGCCAAGCATGGCACACAGTGCTTCATTGACCGTTAGAAATCTTCCGTCGCTGGCCGTCATCATCATTCCGATGCTGGACGTTTCCATCGCCTGGCGAAGCTGCTGTTCTGAATCCACCAGGAGTCGCTCAGCCAAAACCTCTGATTCCACATCTCGCCAAGAACTGACGAATGCTTCAACGGCGCCATCATCGTCATGGATCGGACGAATAATTCGGGAGAACCAGCGAAACGAACCGTCAGCCGTCCGGACGCGTGACCGACCTGATCGCAGAAAACCATCGCGCAACCGGCCAGCAAACGCCTTCACATCTTCTTGGTCGTCAGGATGAGCGAAGTTGAGAACGTGACGACCAACGATTTCCATTGGCTGCCAGCCGGTGATGTCGCTAATCGACGGCGACACCCATTCGACCACTCCATTGGGTGACAACCGCACAACAAAATCGGACGTATTCTCGGCAAGAAGTCGGAACCGTTCTTCAGATTCCTTTAAACGATTCAGATCGCGCAGTCGCTCGGTTTCATCTGTTGCCATCGCGATTCCGCCGACAACCACGCCACTGTCATCGCGCACCGGGCCAACCCGCACCACGAAATCACCTCCGCCCGACGGCGCACTCACGTTCGTCGTGGTGACGACACCGAGCAGGGCCCGACGATATAGCGGTTCGTAGAACGACCATCTCGACGATGACAGTGTTTCGGACGCGAGTTGCCCCTCTAATTCGTGCGAACGAAACTCCGAATCATTGAGCGCTTGTCCGCGAACCAGCAGATAGCGCATTTCTTCGTTAAAAAGCATGACCGACGTGTGGGGCAAACCGTCGAGTCCGTGACGAATTAGGTCGAGCCACCGTTCCGAATCCGAAGCTGACGACGATTCAGAGCGTGGTTCCGGTCGACCACAGGCCGACGCATGCACCGAATTCATGATGTCACCCCCCGACATTAACCCCCGGATTCACCGACCATGTGCGATTACTTTCCGTGGTCAAAGTGTAACTCTAAGTTGATCAAATTTCGTCCTAGGGCACGAAATTACCCGTCAATGCAAAGGAATCACGGAATCGTCACCCTCGGCACGAGGCCCGACGATACGACGATCGGCCTCATCGATCGCCACATCGTTGATACTGGCCTCACGACGGGCCATGTAGCCGAGTGCGTCGAACTCCCAGTTTTCATTGCCGTATGAGCGGAACCACTGCCCATCGGCGTTACGCCATTCGTACTGGAAGCGAACGGCAATGTGATTGTCCGAGAAGGCCCAAAGGTCCTTGCGCAGGACATAGTCGAGCTCGCGTTCCCACTTGCGAACCAAGAATGCTTCGATCTCAGCTCGGCCTTGGACAAACTCATCGCGGTTGCGCCACGTCGAGTCGACGGTGTACGCAGCCGCCACTCGCGCGGGCTCTTTGGTGTTCCACGCATTTTCCGCCATTCGCACCTTTTGCCGAGCATCTTGCTCAGTGAAGGGAGGTACCGGCGGGCGGGGTGCAATCTCATCAGTCATGACGCGATGCTAGCCCCAACGGTTGTCGACGTCCCTGAGATCAGACCCAGATCGCGGCCGATATTCCATCGCTATTGATCTCGGGCGGGTCGGGCAGAGATCTCGCCGTGCCGCTGTTCACTCGCCACGCAGACCATGCCGCTGCAGCTGCGTCCAAAACATCATCGATTGCGATCCGGCCCGGGATCGCTGTCGATGTCGGATCGAGTTCAATACCCACTCTACGAAGAAGTGCGCGTCGTTCTTCTTGACCTTCCGGTGTGCGCTTGGAATGGCTCAGTGATCCGTCATTCATCGTGTGGAACGAGAGTTCAGGATGAACTTCGACAAGACGGCGGCCACGCTCGGCGACGAACGTGCGAGCGAGCTCGTCAACCTCCAACACTTTCGGGCGAAGATTAAACGCTTGAATGCTGACGCCAGGACCACCACGTTCTTTGTTGACCGCACTCGCCTGCGATTGCGTCACCATCGTTAACGCAGATCTTGTGGGGGTTACGAAGATGGAGGAAGCTCGGCGTCCGAGTTCACGCTGGGCCATGCGATCTGCTTGACGGGCACCCTCATCCGGCAGTCCCATAGGCATGTCAACGCCCACAACCACTGCGCTGCGGGCAGTTTCGTCGTCTATCAATTCTCTTATTGTCGAGTGAAAGATGGCAACGGCAGCCGATCCATCCCACAAAATGCCGAGCCAGCCACCGCGACATCCGTCTACTCCTAGAACGGTTGGTGGATGCCTCGCAATCATTAGCTTTGCGCCCAGCGAGTGGGACGCGGGGTGATTGCTGCGATTAACTCTGCTTCAATCCACCAACTAATCGGCGCTCCTGGCACAACAATCGCGGCGTGACCGGATTCCCGTGCACCATCAAGCCCAATCGAATGTGGCACCATCGCGGGCTCGATGCCGAGTAGCTCGGTCGCATGCCGCCACGGGCCCCCGTTTGCACGGTTCTCATGCCATACCCACATATGCGGCAGCACTGTTACGTCCCACGTCAATCGCAGCCCCTCACCTGTCGCGCAGTTACGCACCTGCGCCCAACCTTCAGGCATCTGCGAAACGGCAAACGTACGGGCATTGACATCGTCAATGCTCCACGAAGTCATTCGCTCGGTCGTGCCGTCCAACATCAAGACGTCAGGATACGAAGGTGCCTGCGTGGGCAACGGCAAAGATCCGTCGGGTTCTTCGATTTCGAAGGCGAGGCCAGGACTTACCTCCACATGCACCTCTGGATCGAGAATCTGTACTCCGACTACGACGTGTTCTACGGCCACCAAAGGCCGGGGTTCCACAAGTGCTTCAACAGTGGTCTCGACTCGCATCCGCGCGTCAGCAAGCACGTACCGTCGAGTGAAACCCAAACCATGATTTTCAACGTACAAAGTCGCGGTGTGGGATTCCTGAGTGATGACTGACCATTCGGCGATGGACGCACCTCCGTGGAACCCATGACGGTCACCGTCGACAACACTTGGTGTGCCCGCGTTTGGCGCGACCAACTGCCAGCCACCGCGATATCGATCCGTCCACATTGCTTCGTCCAGATCACCGGATTCTCGGGCGGAGTACGAAAACGGTGGACGACCTAGTGGACGTTCCCCATGGCTGCCAACGAGATCGAGAATCTCACCACCGTGAGATGGATCGATGATTGCGACAGTTCCGTCGCACTCCAGAACGATCATGTGACACTCCCACCGACAAGGCTTACTTCCGAAGACACACTAATAGGGTTCACTCATGAACTCATCTGCAAACGCTGAACGCTATCTGGTGACGGGCGCTTACGGATGTATCGGAGCGTGGGTGGTTCGCGAGTTACTGCACGCACACGCTCACGTCGTCGCATACGACCTCGCCACCGATTCCGCTCGAATGTCGCTGATTATCAACGACGCGGACCCCACGTCATTGATTCGCGTGCAGGCCGACATCACTGATCTGGCAGCACTTGAGCGGACCCTCGACCAGCACGCGATCACACGGGTGATCCACTTAGCGGCTCTTCAGGTGCCATTTTGTCGCGCAAATCCCCCGGCCGGCGCTGCGGTCAACGTTGTCGGTACGGCGAATATTTTCGAGGCGGTGGCACGTCGACTCGACACGATTCCACACGTCGTGTTTGCCTCATCAATTGCCGCGTACGACGCACATGTTCCGGGCGCACCACCGGCAATGGCCGGAACGCCCAGCACGATCTACGGGGTCTACAAACGCGCAACTGAACAGATGGCTCAGCTGTACGCGGACGAGCGCGGAGTAGCGTCAATCGGTCTGCGCCCGCACACGATTTATGGTCCTGGCCGGGATCAGGGCCTGACGTCAGCACCGACCATGGCCATGATGGCGTCGGCCGCGGACCGAGACTTTGTCATTCCGTACACGGGAAGCGCACAGTTCCAGCACGCTCAGGACGCGGCGCGCGTGTTCGTACAGGCCACTCAGGCTCCTGCATCAGGCGCCAAGATGGCCAACCTAGCCGGCCACGTCGCATCCATCGACAAGATCATCGACCTCATCCACGCACGCAGTCCCAAAACCGCCGATCACATTTCGGCGACCGGTACGGCTCTGGCGTTCCCGGAGAGCGTCCCTAGCGGCGATCTTGACGAGATCATCGGGGCCACCACGTTCGACAGGCCACTCGCCGACGGGATCGCTGACACCATAGCGACGTTCGGATCGGCGATTCGCGCCGGTTTGATCGATCCTCACGCGGTCTTGGGCGCTCCCTAGCTGAAAAGTCATCCCCTAAACGTCCAAGAAGTAATGCAATTTTAGGTCTGCATCGCCTCATTGACTGGTCAATCACAAAAGGTCGGCTAGGTTAAAGCAGTGGGGAAAATTAGTCGCGTAATCGCAGTCATGACCGCCATAGCTTTAGTGTTTGGTGTGCATGCGTGGTCCGCGTCGCGCATTTCAACTCCGGTCGCCGCATCGTACGCATGCATAACCGGAGACGAACCCGAGTGCCACCCACCAACGGTTGCGAACTCGGCTAACACGACCGGATCGATCGTCGCATCCGTTCTGTCGTCCGTGATGACAACGTCCAATAACGGGGCGATGGTGGATCTACCTGGTTTGAGTTCCTCGCCATCACAGGTCGCAACGGTGACTAAAACGGCACTTCCCCGCAAGAAGGTCGCAGCCAAGCCGCGCGCGATTGCTCACAAGCGCCCTTCGGTGGCGTCAACTAGTGCTCAACGCCGCGCAAGCCAAGCGCGTAAGAAGGCTGCTGCTGCCGCCGCCCACAAGCGCGCCGTTCGGCGATCACGGCCAGCACCGGCGGCGTCCGTTCCGGTGATGCCGGCACGGGTGACAACCTCAGCTTCGGGCGCCACGATCAACGTCACGGACACGGCGTCGTGGCCGTCTGATGCCACCACGGGGGTGCCTGCGGGCACAGTGCTGCGCAAAGTTGGCACCATCCAAGCTGATACGCCTGGCCAGATCATCGACTCAGTTGATGTGACGGGAACTATCAATGTGACAGCGCGCGGCGTCGTCATTCGTAATTGCCGGGTTCATAGCAACAAGGATCCATACGGAGTCTTGGTTTACCAGGGCGGGAGTGCCCGGATCGAAGACTGTGAATTCTACGGCCAGCAAGAAGCCGCAATCGCTGGCAACAGTTGGGCAGCGTTTCGAGTCAACATCCACGGCCAACGTTCCGACGGCGTGAAACTTGGAAGTAACTGCGCACTCATTGACTCCTTCGTCCATGACTTCGCGCTGGCTCCGGGATCACATGCCGATGGTGGCCAGATGCAGACGGGCGTTCGCAACCTCACCGTTCGTCACAATACGATCTTGATGGGCACATCCAAGTCCGACAATGCAGCGTTGATGTTTTCACCAGATCTCGGCCCATCAGGAACCGGCCCGGTAACAGTGACAGACAATCTGCTCGGCGGTGGTGGCATCACGTTGCGCATCGTGGATGGCAACAATGGCCAGTATCACCAAACCGGCTATTCAGTTCGCGGTAACAGGTTCGTTCCTAATGCGATCTATCAAGAAGTCCGCGTCAACGAGCCACTCGCAGCTTTCCACGGCTGGGCGGACAACCGCCTAACTGGACCACACAACTAATCCGAGAACAACTCTCAGCCGCTACATAATCACAGGCGCAGGGCAGCAAATGTCTTGCACATCTTGACGAATTAGCGTGATTTCCATGCACCCAAACGAGTGATATTAGCGGCAGGTTCTATTGCGAACTTAATCTGCTGCCGATACTCAACTTATCCGCGACTGGGTAAGTGGACCTAACCCTGAAGGGTTATCCAACAAACACCATAGGAGACACTGTGTTCACACGTGCCTACATCATCGAGCTAGTCGAGCGCGCGCTCACCACGTACGTCCTGGCCTTTGCCATGCTCGCTGTCGCCGCTCCCACATTCCACATCACGATCGGCGCTGCCTTAGCGTGGGCCATTCTGCCCGCCGGCCTGGACGTCGTACGCGGATTGGTCGCCGGCGCCTTTGGGTCGCCACATGCCACTCACTTCACGACCCCTAGCGTGGAGCAGAGTGCCGAGACCGAAGCAGTGCGCACGCTTGCTAAGGCTGCCTAACAGCCACCGAACTTCGCTGACTCCTCGGCGAAACCATTCCGACTACATGGCGTGTGGGTAATGCACGCGGACATGTTCGAGGGAAATGTACTCCTCGGTGAGATCGTTTCTCACCGAGGAGATTTCTCTTTGTGCAGCGCTGCCATGTCCGCCTCCGCTTCCCGAGCGCAAATGCACCAAGGTGCCCTTCGGCAACGCAACTCGCGTCGAGAGTGAATGGGATTCAACACGGCCATCTGGATACTCGATCTCTAACGCATTCGGTCTTCCCTCACCACCACCTTCGAGGCCCCAAGGACGAAGCTTCGTCCTAGCGATCGCGACCGTGATGTAACAGTCTTCAACCACTCGGAACGAGAGATTCAATCCAAGACCGCCGCGATACTGACCGACCCCACCAGAGTCCTGCGCGAGGGCGCATTGTTCGATGACCCACGGATTTCGGGCTTCCCATATTTCCGCAGGCGTGAATCGGGTGGCCGATTCGGAATGAAACATCATGGTGCTCGCTCCGTCGCCCTGCGGACTTGCCCCAAGCCCAACCGGGTGTGGTGCCCCATCGGCCCACGGCTCCCCGTTGGCTTCCCTGCTCCCCCACCAGACCAGCGCGCAAATATCGCCGCCACTTGATGCAGGCACCAGATCGGGAAGCGCTGCGGCCAAAGCGTTAATAATCAACTCAATCGCATGGTCCGACGGCACCCCATACATGAACGACGGTGCCGGTCGCACGGGATGAAATATCGAACCTGGGCGCGTAAGCACTTCCAGTGCCCTGAAGTGACCCTCGTTAGGCGCTTCGTTGCCCACAAGATATGCGACCGCTAGACGACTGACTGCCACGGTGGACGGCAGCGGCGAGTTGATTGGCCCGACCGTCTGATCAGGTGCACCGGTGTAATCGACCGTCACCGATGAACCATGTACCCGTACAACTACCTCGAATGGAATAGGCGTGCCAATCACGCCATCACCATCAATGACACTGCTTGCTGAGTACTCGCCGTCAGGCAACTGTTCGAACCAGTGCCTCACCATCGCTTCACCGTGATCGTAGATTCTCGCGACACACTGGCGAAATACGTCGAGGCCATACCTTTCAACGATCCGGCTAAGGGCTGCACCACCGGAGCGAGCACCCGCAACCATCGCGTTGATATCCCCGATGACCGCGTCAGGGATACGCGAATTTGCCAGAACCATTCGATAGATCGAATCGACGAGCTCGTCCCCTTCGTACAACTTCACGCCAGGAAAGATCGTGCCCTCTTGGAACACGTCTACCGTGTCCGTGCAGTACGGATCCTTACCGCCAATATCGAGCCAGTGCGCCTTGATCACCGCGTATCCAACAAGTGTGTCCAGCGCGAAAATTGGCACGATCATGGCAGCATCCTGTGGGTGCGTACCCGTTCCAAAAGGGTCGTTGTAGAGCACAACATCTCCCGGTCCTAACACCTGCGGCCCGCCTACCGCTGTCACTGCCGCCTCAACACAGAACCCGAGAGTCCCCATGAAAGACGGCAGGGTTGGAGCCTGGGCAAGCATCGACATATCAGCGTCATACAACGCAACCGCGAAATCGAGTGCTTCGTAGATGATCGGTGAGAATGCGGTGCGGATGACGGTTCGTTTCATGTGCTCGGCAGCAGCATTCAAACCTTGACGGATAATTTCCGTGGTAATCGGATCAGCAGCATCGCCCATCCCTGTGCTGACCGATTTCGATGACGAGCTAACGACCGCCTCAGCGGGATTCATCCACGACAGTATCGTCATGCGCGAGCGCCTCGATTCCTAGTAACGACAAGTGATTCTTGCTCACCTGGACGAACGCTGAATCCAGAATCAACAACCGTGGTCGCGGTCTGCTCGACAATGAGGACGGGTCCTGGCATTCCCGTCACGGGAACACTCGTGCGTTCGATCACCGGAGTCATCGTCCACTCTGCGCGCGTGAACGACCAGACAGATCTGTCAGTCAAGCCGGCCGCACCTGTCCATGACGGTGCGCGTACTGCGTCCCGCGAGACGCTGAGTCGGGTGTGACGCTGGACTCGCACGTTCACCAACTCCACTGACTCAGGCAGATTCAGGCCGTACGCAGCGTGGTACTCGGCCTCAAACTGTGACTCGATGACACTGAGAGAGGAGGCATCTGCACCAAGACTCCACGGGAACGCGACCGTCAACGAGTGTTCTTGACCGCGATAACGCAGATCGAGCAAGAGCTCGTACGAGTCGGCGTGCGTCGCGGCACCAAAACTCAAACCCAAATCCGTCGCGACAGCGACAACTTCAACCAACGTTTCCGGCACCAGCGGTCGTAACAGCGTTCGGGCAGCGCTGCGCGAGACGTCGGACTGCATCAACCCGACCGCTGAGAAGTTACCTGCATTTGACGGAATGATGACCGTGTCAACGTCCATCTCCAGCGCCAACAGACTCGCGAAAAGTGGTCCGGCACCGCCGAATGCAACCAACGCCGCCGTGCGTAAATCAACCCCCTTCTCAACTGTTATTCCTCTGACCGCTTCAGCCATATGAGACGCTGCGATCCGCATAATTCCCTGCGCGACCGCGACACGATCAGTTAATCCGCTGGTATCTACGAGGATGTCTAGTACCTGATGGGCGGCAGCCAGATTCAATCCAACTCCGCCACTCAACTCACCCGATGCCAGCATCCCGAGCGCCAGGGCCGCATCGGTGACCGTGGCCTGAGTACCGCCACGCTGATAACACGCTGGCCCGGGAACAGCGCCAGCGCTGCGCGGTCCAACGCGCAATAGGCCGCCTTCATCGACGTAGGCAAGCGATCCCCCACCAGCGCCAATTGAACGAACATCGACCCACGGACATTGCAGCGGAAGACCTTCCACATCACCTTCGAAGTTGAGTGGAAGACGACCGTCGACGATTGCAGCAGTATCGAAACTTGTTCCACCCACATCCGCCGGGATAGCCAACGGAAGCGACATAGCCTGCGCCAACCTCGCTGTGGCGGCGGCACCCGCAACAGGCCCGGAAAGGATCGTCTCGAACGGTCGCTGCAAAGCTTCTTCAACAGTCAGAGCTCCGCCACCCGAGCGGGTGATCAAAAGTTCGCCGACGAAGCCGCGCTGCGCTAGACCATCTCGGAGACGACGCAGATACGGGCCCATGCGGTGACGAACAAATGCATCAATCACAGTCGTCGTCGTTCGTTCGTACTCCCGATACTCACCGCTCACCCGGTAGGAAAGGCTGATATCCCCCTGATATCCGCAACGCCGCAGCTCTGTTTCGATCTGCATCTCGTGATCAGGGTTGGTGTAACTATTGATCAGGACAACCGCAATTGCGTCGACCGACTCAGCATCGAATCGCTCAACGATCGACGCAATCGCCGATAATTCCAGCGGGCTGATGACCTCACCACGCGACCCGATTCGTTCATCGACCTCCACGCGACGACGACGGGGAACAAGCGGATCCTTCGGCCGAGGCCGTAGATCATACGGATCCGGACGATCGCCTCGACCGATCTCAAGCACATCACGAAATCCTGCAGTCGTTATCAAGCCCACCGTGGCCCCACGTCGTTCGATCAGGGCATTGAGACCGACCGTCGTTCCATGAAGGAAATGAGAACACCGTGAAATCTGCGCCGGCGTCAAAACGGCATCTACCGCGTTGAGGACTCCAACTTCAGGATCGTGCGGCGTCGTCGGGACTTTGCCAACTGTGACCTGACCATCGACTTGATCTCTCATAACCAAATCAGTGAACGTTCCGCCGATATCCACACCGATCACCACCGTCATGGCGTCACCTCCTTGGAGTTCACAATGCTGGGGTCACCATTTACATCATTGGCACGGAAACACGAGACGTGCCGTCCACCAATCGAGGCCAACTCTGGCGACGCTAAACATGCGTCAATGGCTATCGGACACCGCATCCGAAAACTGCAACCGGACTCAGCGAAGCCGACATCCGCGCGTCCAACCGCAGTCGGAATCTGTCCACCCATGCGGGGCAATGCTGCGATCAACGAGGCGGTGTACGGATGCGACGGTGACAGCAACACCTCACGTGTCGGTCCTTGCTCCACCACTCGTCCTGCGAACATGACGGCCGTGTACGAACAAAGCGATTCAACGATCGCCAAGTTGTGAGTGATGAGCAGGTAGGTCAATGAATGCTCGTGCTGCAATCGACGAAGTAAGTCAAGAATCTTCGCTTGCACGGTTACATCGAGAGCGCTCGTAGGTTCGTCCAGCAGTAGGACCTTTGGGCGAACTGCCAGTGCCCGAGCAATGCACACCCTCTGCCGCTGCCCACCGGATATTTGATGCGGAAGCCGGTCGACAATTCCGCCGTCGAGGCCGACATCGTCTAACAGTTCGGAAACTCGGCTCGCCCTTGCCGCTCCCCGCAGATGAGCATCAGGTGACACTGAAAGCGCCTCGGCGAGTGCCTTACCAACAGTCATGCGTGGATCTAATGCTTCAGTTCCATCCTGAAAAACGGGTTGAACCGTTCGACGATACTCGGCGCGCTCTGATCGCGAGAACTGTGAAACATCCATCTCACCAAACATCACACGACCCGACGTCGGTTCGATCATCCCGAGCAAGGCGCGAGCCACAGTGGTCTTCCCCGAGCCAGACTCGCCAACCAGCGCAACCCCAGTTGGACCTTTAGGAAGTTCCAGCGAAACGTCATGAACAACAGCACGCTTGGCATAGGAAAGGGTTACCCCATCCGCTCGCAAGAGATCAGCGGTCACGACGTAACTCCTAGCACGGGCACAGCGGCAAGTAATTCGCGCGTGTAGTCCGACTTCGGCGAATGGAGTACCTCGTCACGTGAACCCACCTCGACAACCGCACCGTCTTTCATCACGACGATACGATCAGCAAGAGTAGAGACGAGGGCTAAATCATGCGACACCAGAACCATCGCCATGTTGCGTTCTCTGCGTAGTTCATCGAGGAGTCGCAGAATCTCGGCTTGAACAGTCACATCGAGCGCACTGGTGGGTTCATCTGCCGCGATGCACTGCACCTGCAATGCCACGGCCAGCGCTATGCAAAAACGTTGAGCCTGCCCCCCGGAAACCTCATGCGGGTAGCGCTTCAATATCTCGTCCGGAAGAACGACCCGAGCAAGTGCATCTGCGATTCGGACGTTCGCTTCATGTCCACGAACACCGTGTTGTTTGAGAGATAACTTGGCTAGTCGACCAAGCCGCATCGTGGGGTTGAGTGCCGCCTGAGGGCTTTGAGAAACAAGGGTTATCGCAGTGCCATGGACTCGGCGTAGCTGTGCCTGCGGCGCATCGACGACGTTGACACCGTTGATGAGAACCGTTCCGGTAACAGTCGCACCGGAGAAGTCACCCAAGCCAAGAATTGCCAACAGAGCGGAGGTCTTACCTGATCCGCTCTCGCCCACAAGTGCAACACACTCCCCCTCATAGACATCAAGCTCTGGCACATGCGAAACGAGCCGATCGCCGTAGGTAACCCGCATGTCGCGCACTGAGATCAAAGGACTAGTGACCGTAACGCCATCTACCGTCATGAGGTGAACCCCCGTCGTGGATCCAGTGCGGTGCGCATACCCTCACCCAGCATGTTGAACGCGAACGCCGCTACGAGAATGGCCAAGCCCGGGAAAAGTGCCACCCAGTACGCCGTGGTGAAGAGGTCTTGCCCTTGCGAGACCATCAACCCCCACTCGGCCGTGGGCTCCTGAGCACCAAGCCCAAGGAATGACAGCGCGGCCGCCGTCAGAATGATGCCACCCGCATCAAGGGAGAGCTGGACGATGACCGGCGTCAACGAGTTCGGTAGCACGTGCCGGAATACCGCGCGGGCAGGAGAAATACCCAGCGCTCGAACAGCATCCATGTAGGCCCGTCCCGAAATCGACGCGGCGACGCCGGCGGCCAAACGCGTGTACCAGGGCCACCAGGTCACCGTAATCGCCAAGATTGCCGTCTTCAGGTCCGGCTGCAGAACGATGCATAGCGCGAGTGACAGCAGGAGTGCAGGAAAGGCGAGGAAAACATCCGTTACCCGCATGACAACATCGCGGATCCAGCCACCGGCATACCCTGCAATGACGCCGAGCGTTACTCCGATCAGCACCGACAGGCTCAGGACACTGAAGACGATGAGCAGCGATGTTCGCGCACCGAAAACCACACGCGTGTAGACGTCGCGCCCTACTTGATCAGTTCCGAACCAATGCTGGGCGCTGGGCGCCAACAGCGAGTTGACCGGATCTACCCCACCCTGCGCATCTTGCGGATACGGCGTGATCCACGGCGCAAGGAGTGCCATCACAATGATGATGAGCAGGACTATCGCCCCGGCAGCGAACAATTTCTGACCACGCAGGCGACCACGGGCCAGTGTCAGAAATGCGAACCGTTCGTCATTGGGGACCAGTTCTTCAGGTGGAATGATCGTCATGACAGCCTCACCCGCGGATCAATGAACGTCTGGGCGATGTCGACGATGAGGTTCGCCAAGACGTAAGCCAGTGCAACGATGAGTGTCACACCCGCAACCGCCGCGGTATCAAGTGATCTGATCGACTCGACTGCGTACTTTCCCAGTCCCGGCCAGTTGAAGATGGCTTCTACGAGGAATGCATTCACTAGCGAGTAGGCGAAGATCAGAGCTAGCAAGGTGAGGATTGGATTCAACGACGGCCGGAATGAGAATCGTCGCAAAACCTGTCCGGGCGTAAATCCCAGAGCGCGCTCGAGTCGTGCGTGATCCAAGGACGATTCCTCAGACACGGCCGCGCGGGTCATCTGAGTGACAACCCCGATTGGATACGCAGCGACCACCAATGCCGGAAGGATGAGATGGTGAACCGTGCTCAAGAAGATCGGCCAGTTGCCGGTAATCAAGGCATCAACCACGGTGATGTTCGTATACAGGTGTAGTGGTGACGTGGCATCCAACTTTGAGTCGTACTCACCCGCGACCGGGAACCAACCCAGTTTGGTAGCAAAGAGGTTCTGAACGATCAGAGCGAGTAAGAAGACCGGGAATGCGGCCACAAACATCGAACCAAGGCGGATTCCGCCGTCAACGGGTGAGCCAAAGTAACGGGCGGCCAACAGGCCCATCGGAATTCCGATCGCGACCGCAAACAGCAGCGCAGTTCCGACGAGTTCAAGTGATGCCGGGAACGCGATCGACAGGTCATGGGCAACGGGAAGTCGCGTATGCAGACTCGTCCCCCAGTCACCGCGCACCAAGCCCGACATATACATACCGAGTTGGACGAGGACGGGTTTATCTAACCCGAGCACTTCACGCGCCCTGGCCAGATCTTCCGGACTTGCCCGGGGACCTGCATACGCTGCTGCAGGATCCCCGGGCAGTAGCCGGACGATCACGAACGTGAGCACCACTACCCCGACGACGACGAGCGCAGCCTGCGCAAGCCGACGCACGAGGTAGCGACCCATATCAGGCTCCAGGAGCCATGTTGTAGACGAACGGAACGTTCGGGTATGCCGGGTTGTCAACGTAGTTCTTCACCGTGGACGAATAGGCACGCTGGTAGTTCTGGACGTAGAGAACTGACGCAACCGCATCCTGATCAATGATCATCTTCTGCAGTGTCGTGTATGCCGCTTGCGCGAGCGGAGGAGTAACAGCGGTCAATGCCGGCAGCGAATCGATGAGCTTGTCTGCAACCGTATTGTTCCAGTACGCAAGGTTGAAGAACGGCGGATTCGCGCTGTGGAACATGTTGATGAACCAGGTGTAGGCGTCAGCGTAATCGGGGTACCAATACATGACGAAGATGTCCTGGCGCTTGGCCGTGTCCGCAGACTTACCGCGATCCCACTGAGCACTCCACTGAAGCGGAGTCGCCTTAAGTTCAACGCCCAACTGCTGCAACGAGGAGGTCAGCAACGTTGCAAACAACTGCTGATCGGCGTCACCCTCCGCGTACGTCATCGTCAGTGACAGCTTGTTGCCGTTGGGTCCGTAGCCGGCGGCAGCGAGTAATGCCTTGGCCTCAACGAGGTTCTGCTTTTGCACGATATTTTGATTGAATCCGAGCAGTCCCTTGGGAACGACTCCGTTTGCCTCCACAACACTGCCCTTGAGAGCCGAAACCAAACCGGTGTAGTCGATTGCATCGCGCACCGCTTTGCGCACGCGCACATCCGCCATGGGTCCCGTGGCTGTGTTGTAGAGCGCAAGCAAGTTCTGGAACGACGACGTCACTGACGTCGCGACACCCGAGGTGGTCTGCGCTTGGGCGAAGATCTGGGGGTTGAGGCGGCCAACCATCGAAACCTGACCGCTCTGCAGTAGCTGCCATGCGGTCGTCACCTCAGGCACCACGCGGTACTCAACGTTCTTGTAGTGAGTGCCTGTCCAGCCACCCCAGTAGCCGTCATAGGCTGCGAGCTTAACTTCGGTCTCGTGGCCCTTATCCCACAGACTCACGGTGTAAGGACCCGAGCCACCGTCTTTACCGGTGGCAACGAACGTCTTGAAGTCAGCGGTCCCGCCTGCCTTCTCGTCGTAGATGTACGCACCGTAGGACGATGACGAAATGAGATCGATCGGCGCCGGATAGCTCAGATTGAAAACCAAAGTGTTCGCTGACGGGGTGTCGATGGTCTTAACCGCACCCCAGATGTACGCAGCGCCACCTTTAAGCTTAATGGTGCGCTCAAGTGCCGCCTTGGCCATTGCTGCATCAAGAACTGCACCGTCGTGGAACTTGACCCCGTCGCGCAAGGTAAATGTCCACGTCTTTCCGCCGTTCGACTGCTGCCATGCGGTTGCCAGCAGCGGCTCTACCTTTTGCGTGGCAGGGTTGTAACGCGTCAAGGTCTCGTAAACGTTAGGCATGACGATGCCTTCGTTTGAGTACGACGTAGCTGGATCCCAGTCCGTTACAACTTCGAGGTTTTGGGCGTAAACGAAGGTGTCATTGACAGCGGCAGATCCAGATGGATTTGCTGAACTATCGGACGGCTTTACGGCCCCACCTGAACAAGCGGCCAGGAGCGACGACGCAGTGACTACCGCGATTACCGCTCCGAGGGTCCTACTTTTCGAACCGCGCATCTGTGATCTCCCTACATTCGATATTGCCAGTTTCACTTTGTGCAATTTAATCTCTTACAACACCGCTAAATCCAAGACAGAGGTCCCGCTGCTTTGACGTTAACGCGGATTGCCGGCTCTGACAGGTAACTCAGTGGAATCTCCACCAGTTCGACGATTTCTACCGCATTGGGGTCGGCACCCGCCTGAACGGCGCGCTGCTTGGCCATATCACAGGCACGATCTATAGCGTCTCGTCTACCCAACCCGTCGGGCACGATCGCATCCCAGCGACCACTCGCCAATGCAATGGCAGCACCCACAGCATTCGCGACGTCAGCGTGATCCGGCCTGATCACCGCACTTGCACCAGGAACCGAATCTGGGACCAAGAACGCGCCGCCACCGACGACCACGAGGGGCCGCTCAGACTTACCCAGGGACATCACGTCGACCGCGTCGCCAAACATCGCGTCGGCGACGGCCAGTCCACGCGCAAGGCGTTCTGCGTACTCGACTCCGATTACGTTACTGCCGAAAGTCGCTCGTCCATCGTGCACCCCGGCATCACTGAGCGTCGGAATAGAGCCACCAAAAATCAACGCTGAGGTTCCGAGTCGGTGACCCACTGATTGCGGGCCGACGCTCTCGCCGTCATCGGACACCAAGGTGCCGCCGCCGAGGCCAATGCTGATGACATCTGGCATTCGGAAATTCGTCGCCACACCACCGATCCGAACGGGTGCCGTTGATTCCCGCGGCAATCCCTTGATCAGCACGCCGAAATCTGTGGTGGTTCCCCCGACGTCGGCGACTATTGCGTCCTGAACCCCAGACAGAACTGCCGCACCACGGATCGAGTTCGCGGGCCCTGAACCGATAGTTAAGACGGGATAGCGAGAGGCGTACTCCATCGCCATCAACGTGCCGTCATTCTGGGCGAAGAACGTTGCTGGCTGCATACCGCGCTCGCTCAACACCTGCGAAAGAGCACCCGTCACATCACGAGCAACTCCGTGCAGCGCAGCGTTTAGAACCGTTGAGTTCTCCCGCTCGAGAAGTCCGATCTGGCCGATCTCGTGGCTGAGTGAGAGAGCTACCGAATCACCGAGCACCTCACGAACGAGTTCACCAACCTTGCGTTCTTCGTCATGAACAACGGGGCTAAACACACCTGTCACGGCTACCGCGTCAGCTTTGCCAGCGACTGATTCCAGGAAGCGACGTATCTCGTCGATGTCGGTCGGAGCAATCCGGCGGCCGTCAATGAGATAGCCACCTCGGGCGAGTAGCTCGCCGGCCGAAATCGCGGCGCGCAAATCGTCCGGCCAAGCGGTGAGTGGCGGTACAGCGGTCGTGGCTGGTGCCCCAATCCTGATGACCGCCACCCTTCCCAGCCGGCGACGTTCAACGATCGCATTGGTGGCGGCAGTCGTACCGAGCATCACGCGGCCTACTCGGCTGGGGTCGTCGATTCCTGCCAACACGGCTGCCAAGGCAGCACGCATACCCCCAGTAACGTCATCGGTTGTGGGCTGCTTCGTCCACGCGACGACCTGATCATCAGCGTTCAGGACAACCGCATCAGTGTTCGTTCCACCGACATCGATCCCGATTCGAAGGTCATTGGATTGGTTAGATGAAGGCATGGGCTGCCTCCTCTACGGGTACGTAGTCAAGGTCGTATCCGAACGCACGCGGACCGACGACTTCAAGTCCTCTGGGCGTTCGCCACAGCGGGTCACATGCCCACGCCAACACGCTCACCCGCTGACCGTAACGAACAAGTTCAGTGGCGATCGCACCTGCGGTGTGCATGTCGACGACAGTAATCAAATCCGGCACCGATGCCAGCACAGCACCGTCTTCAAAAGCGACCAGGTTTTCGTTCTGAATCTCTAGCCGGACAATACGATTCGCGTCTTCGCCTAGTCCGTCGATCACCACACTGCCGCGGACAAAGCCGCCACCTGTGCGCCGCTCGACTTCTACGACCTTTCCAGTGATCAGCCTTGCCGCACCCAATTCGCCCATCAGCGCTGCGACGGGGTCGGCCGCGCCTTCAGTAACTCGACCAATTCTGATTGCTTGACTCACAGTTCCTTCGATGATCGCCCCGCGCATCCGCTTCGCGCTGATCACGTTGTCGGCCATAAGCGCGTAGGAGCCACCAGCGACGGAGACCATGCGCGAAATCGTCTCGGCCCACTCCCAGTCAGTTGGTCGAAGGATCGTCACATTGCCGATGACGTCTACCAACCCGATGATTTCAATCGGCAGGCCTGCGATATTCGTGGAGACCATTTGAACTTCGGGGAACGCGCGTCCCATTTCATCGCCGTCTACCAGCGGAAGCCCTAATTGTGCGGCAAGCGCAACCGGCACGACACCGTTGCCGCCACCAATCTCAGAACTCATGACAGCCACGGCAGTTGCCCCAAGGGCTTCCTCCATCGCCTCACGCATGAGGTACGCCTCGTGAACGCCATGAATCATCTCGTGGCCGACGGTGGGAGCGCCAATACCGCCCAGAGGAAGAACAAGGCCATCGTCGGGGAGCTCGTCGAGGGTCACCAGCGGAACCGGACCATGCTTTTGAAGGGCACTTAAAGCAATGAGCGTGCCGCTCTCGACCTCACCGCCACCGCCGGTGCCAAGCACTGCGCAGCCGCGAGCCAAAGCTGGCAGGTCAGCGATGGTTATTTCGCGTAGCCGCGTAGGTGAGTCAGGCATGGGGCAAGTCAAGAGCGCGCAGACACCAGTGGCTACGTGCCATGAGCACTAACTTTCGTCTATCTTTGTCGTCTAACTACAACTAGGAGGGGCGGACGCTCACATGGCGACAATTCGTGACCTCCTTGAGCCCATCACCACAATCGGCCTGCATCTCGCGGCTGGGGAAGCATCAGACGCAGAGGTCACCTCTGTGCTCATTGCCGAGACACTCGATGCGATAGCCGAGGCACCGCCGCGGAGCCTGATCGTTCTGACCGCGACGTGCACTCACGCCAGTGCGTCGTACGAGTTCGATATTGCGGTTCGCCAAGCCGCGGCACTTGGCGTCAGTGGCCTCGTGTTCGTCGACCCAACAGCTTTGTCACCAACAACCACTCGTCTTGCCGAACGTTCCGCATTGGCACTTCTTGGCTGCATGCCAGGCAGCTCCGTGGCGGACGTTGTTGTAACTCTTGACCACCTCACCCGTGGTGACTCAGGCACGTTAGTTAACAGAGCACTGGCAGCTATCCAGGAAATTCGCGAACTGTCGCGCACTGAACCACTCAACGAAATCCTTCAACGACTATCTTTGCGCCTCGGCACCCCGCTGAGCGTTGCCGATTCGGGCGAACCAGTATTCGTCAGTGGCTTGGTTCGTTATCACTTGTCGGTCGAACTCAATGACGATGCAACGCGACTTGCTCTTCCAGCCATTGCGTCGGCATTGGGACGATGGCACGAATCCCTTGACGCTGAACGGATTGCGCCCGAACAAGCCCGAACTGAAGCACTTTCCGAACTCCTGATTCGCGAGGGTTCACCGATTCCCTCTATAACCATCGACCGGCTGCGCGCTACGGGCTTATCGCTAGATGCCACACATGTCGCGATCTGTGTTACTGATGGAAGCACGTCGACGTCTAGTGAGGATGAACTTTTGCCCAGGCGATTGCAGCGCGAACGAGTCCGCGCGAGCGCCTCGTCAACATGTGCGGCGAGTGAAGGTTGGAGTATCGCGATCATCGAGGAAGACGTAATCCTCGTGCGAACCAACGCGCGCAGCAACGAAGCGTCAAACCGCACCGTCACAAAGCAACTCGATACGTTGGTGGCCACGCTGCGCCGCGACTCGGGAGCAACCCAACTCTTCTTCGGCGTCGGCACAGTTCAAACTGGACTCGCGGGACTGCAGCAATCCGCGAAAGAAGCCCGAATTGCCGCTGGAGCTGCAACCACCGACGGATCATCGTGGAAAATCTCCACCTTCGACTCCACCGGAGTGAACCGATTACTCGCCGAAATGAGTTCGTCTTGGGCAGGACGACGGGTCATTTCAGAACTCCTGGCCCCGATCGACGCACTTGGCAGTGTCCGCTCCCGCACAAGCATCGAAACGCTGGTTGCGTATCTCGACGCACGCGGCTCACTTGTTGAGGCCGGCCGAACATTGCACCTGCACCCGAACGCCGTGACGTATCGCATCCGACGAATACGTGAACTCACGGGCTGGAATCTTGACGACCCCGAGATGCGCTTCGCTCTGCACGTAGCGGGACGAGTCCGACTGATGATTCAACGATCGACCAACTAGCCGCACAGATGCGGGTCCGACACCACCCACCTGCGGGTTCGGGTAAATCACAAGATCGGAATTACAGGCACGCAACTCGATTTTAGGTTCACCCACATGGAGTGCTGCGCTCCCCCAAATGGGTTACTTGACGGCGTAGAACGCACACTGATGGCAGCACAGGGTCAGGATTCGAGCGCTTCTAAGAATGCATCGAGCCCCAAACCCTTTTGTCGTTCGCTGGCCGCCTCAATGGAAAGCGATGCGTAGAGAACCGCGCACTCCATCCTGCGCTCAAGAGAAAATCCCTGAAGATCAGCCCATATGTAGGCGGCAGTGAACGCATCACCGGCCCCCGTCGGGTCCGGTACCTCGATCGCGCGGGCGGTCACTTCGACCTCGTCACCGTTGGCGTCAATGGCCATGGCACCCTTATGCCCGCACGTCATGACGACGGTCGTGCCGAGCGCCGCGAGTTGACGAGCCGCGAACACGGGATCTTCCGATTGCATGAGCGCACATGCTTCCCGCTCATTTAAGAAGAAGGCGGCGAGATGTTCGAGTGAGGACGTCATCGTTCCTGCGAGCTCAACTGCTTCGGGATCCCCGACAATGGCGTAGATACCCGGGTGCTCTGGGAGTTCAGCTACGTTTGGCAGGTTCGCCACGATGGCGCGAGCCTCGATCGTTGACAACGTCTGAGTATCAACGGGCATGAATGGGTTCACGGTGATGAACGCACGATCTCGCTGAGACGGGATCGCGACGGAGACCGGCGTCGCCGTCGTGGTTTCACCAACCCACGTGACACCGCTCTCAGCAACTAATTGCTCAAGTAGTTGTCCTAACGGGTCTGCACCAAGCGGTGCGCAGATTGCTGCGCTCAGACCCAACTGGTGACAGGCGTATGCAATGTTGGAGATTCCGCCGGGGGTCAACGTGAGCCGTTTAGCGAGGACCTCCTCACCTGGTGCCGGTAAGTGGCTAAGTTCGTGAAAGATCAGATCCAAGAAGGGCGATCCAACGCAAACAACATCCACCCTCACCGGAAAATCTCACGTAAGTCGGGTTGGCCATGCATGTAGCCATCGAAAATTGTTTGCGCAACAGACACCGAAGGAACTAAGGGGTGAAGGGCCAACGCCCTGACTGCCTGCGATCGTGAGCCGCTCAGTGCTGCATCAATGGCGATCCGCTCAGCCCCCCGCACCTGCTGAATGAGGCCTTGGGCTTCAAGCGGCACCGAACCGATCGCTGTCGGGGTCACTCCCCCGCGGCCGACGACGCACGACACTTCGACTATGGCGTCCTGATCGAGAAATGGCAGCGCTGAACGATTCGGCACATCCAGGATCATCACCTGCTGACCATCGGAATGCATGGCATCAACAACACCAAGGGCCAACCGACCATAGCCTCCTGTCTGGCGCGCAGCGACGATCTTCTCCTGATCGTCATCGCGGCCGTCCCACGCTTCAGCCATGTAGTTTGCTTCGCGTTCAGCCAAGGTGTGTTCCCACTCGGCCAAAGCTGCGCCCGGTTCATCCGAAGTATGTTCGTAGAAGGCGCGCTGTGTCTGCTCGAGATACTGACTGCGCGGAGTGCCTGATCGCATGGCATCGAGGGCTTCGCGCTGGTTGTAGTAATAGAACAGATACTCGTTAGGAATCATGCCGTTGGCTTGAATCCACTCGGGGCCAAAGAGCCGGCCTTCCTCGAAGGACATCAACCGCTGCGTATCTGCGATGAGATCTGGAAGTACGTCTCGATTGCCCACCCGCATGCCTTTGAGCCAGCCCATGTGATTGATACCGAAGTAGTCGAACCACACGTCCTGGGGTCGATAGCCCGCGGCCTCGGCGGAACGTCGACACAACTCAGCTGGTGTGTCACAGATGCCGATCACGCGATCCCCGAGAATCCGACGCAAAGCCTCGGTCACAAGTCCTACGGGGTTTGTGAAATTAATGAACAGGGCATTGGGCGCTAGCCGTTGAACCTCGAGGGCAAGACGAGTCATCACCGGAACGGTGCGCAGCGCGTATCCGATACCGCCAGCACCCGCTGTCTCCTGCCCAATTGCACCCGACTCGATGGCAACCGTCTCATCAATCACCCGCGCCGGAACCCCACCCACACGGATCGCACAGTAAATGACGTCAGCACCCTCCAGCGCCTCGTCAAGCCGCGTGGTTAGCGTGACCGTCGTCATTGTGGTCATCGTCGACCTCATGTCTGCAATCACCGCGCCGATGCGTTGCAGACGCGATTCGTCCGTGTCGTACAAGACGATTTCGTCATACCGAACGCTCGTTTCACCGGACTCAACCGCGCGAAACATCGCAGGCGTTCGAAACCCGCCACCACCTAACAACACCAGTTTCACGGCAACTGCCCTCACTTCTCGCTGAACGACGTATCGAGTTCACCAGTAATGCCAAGGGTTTGACCGCCATCGACAACTACAGTCTGCCCGGTCACATATCGAGCTTCATCACTGAGTAGCCACGACACGACGTCAGCAACATCGCTCGGTTCACCGAAGCGTCCCAACGGAATTGTCTTGAGGTAGTTGGGTGCCAGATCGGGGTTCTTCACAATCATGGCTGTTATTGGAGTATCGATAACTCCCGGAGCGATTCCATTGACGCGTATTGCGTGGCGGCCAAGATCGATCGCCGCCGATCGAACCAACGTCAGCAATGCACCTTTACTCACGTTGTACGCGGTCATCGTCTCTTCGACGTCGAATCCGTTAACTGAGCACGTGATAACCATCGACCCAGGCCTACCCACGTCCGCCATCGCACGCGCAGCATGCAGCACACACCAAAATGCACCATCGACGTTAATGCTCTGATGGCGACGCCAGTGCTCTGGGTCAAGTTGGAGAAAAGGTCTCGCTAACGCAATGCCTGCATTCGCAGCAACGAGATCGATACTGCCAAATTCTTCTACGCAACGCGCCACCGCGGCCGAACACACAGATTCGTCAGCGACATCACCGACGACGGGGACGACAGCATCACCGAATTCAGCACACACCTCGGTGAGTTCCTCCTCTTTAACATCCAGCGCTACGACTCGAGCACCATCGGCGACGAGTCGGCAGACAATCCCCAGGCCAATCCCCTGCGCTGCTCCAGTGACGAGCGCGACCTTGCCATCGTGCCTGCCCACCTTGATCGCCCTCTCCGACACGTGAGCCGTCTACTACGAACTCATCTCTCAACGTGACGAACGATACGCAGTGCCACCACTCGACACACGCGTTCTTGCACTCATCGAACAACGTGCCGCAATTGCTTCACAAGCAGACGGGGTGATCATCGCAACCTTACGGTCGCGACAACCACCCCTCCAGCGGGCGCATTCCTCACTACGAAATGCAGACCACAGACAGATCCACCGTGTCAGCTGCCACTGAGACGAAGCTGAAATTCCACTTTCCCGGCGTAGTCCCATCGGGATATGACGCCTTCACAACCGACGAACCGGCGATGTTGAAGCCACCGCTCATCGCGACCTTTCCAGTCGGACAAGTCAGCGACGTTGGAGTCGTTGAGTTCGCCGGCAGCACGAATGCCGCCCCAAGTTCAAGGCTGCGCGATGACGCTACGCTCGGCCCAGTAGGACCCTGCGCACCGTTGGTGCCGTTTCCACCAGCGGCACCCGTCAAGCCGGTGAGCCCCATTGGCCCGCGTGGACCGATCGGTCCCCTTTGCTGCCAGCGGACCTTGCTGTCGCCGGTCCTGCATTTGTGCGAAGAACTCGGCGTGAATGTCACCGAGTAGAACGACCCCGTCGAGTGCGCGATGCATCCCGCATACGACACGGCAGGCGCCGGTGCGACAGCAACCGCTGCACCGATGCCAGTAATCAGGGCAACAACCGTTGCCGCGGCAATTGAAACAGACAATCTCATAACCCATCCCCCTTGGCGATAGCGCGACGAGGACATCGGCATCGCATAACCGGGCAGCGTCTTTGGCGGGTCAAATGGCCTTCGCTCTTGATGACGAACTGCCCGAATCAATCATGATGCTGGAACGTGCGGGCAGGCAGGCGTTCAGCCCGCACTTGACTGTTCGCTGACCGAACGTGTCTAAGCAACGCCGACTGGTGGACCGATTGGCCAATCGTCTCCGCCGATCATTCACGACGAAGACATGGGCTACGCCGGGCTTGAATAGCCGGGTCCGTACTTGTTGGCGCCGTCATCGCCACGGCGCACAAGAAAGACGAGCATGGTGATGCCGTAGGCCAGATAGGCCAAAGCGAGTGCAACCCCCAAAGCTATGAGACCGGCAGGAACCCCGGGAAGGTTTCCAGAACTGCAACTGCCTGAGGAGCAGTTAGACACGGCGAACAAAATAAGAGCTACCGTGAAGAGTAAGCCCACCACGGCACCGCCGATCAGGGCCGCCCCGTACCACCAACCGGACTTGTTCGAATCGTGCAACCGTCGCCAGGTGATCGCCAGAATCGGAATGAAATTCGCGAGCGACCACAAGTTTCCTATGCCACTGAGAGCAAGATTCCCAGTCGAAAGACTCGTCGGCGAGCTAAAGCCGACTTGCGTCGATAACGCAAGGCCTAGTGCGGACAGTGGAATGCTTACCAACATCTGCAAGAGATAAAACCACCAGAATTCACTCCTACTCGCACGGCCCGAAAAGGTCGCATAGTGAGAGTACGCACGCTTAATCGCATCGACGAATCCGACGTGCACGGGCGCCTTGCTCGGATTGTCCTGAGCACTCATAACTGGCGGTGCATACGGTGGTGCGGAATACGGCGTCGGCGGCGGGCTCAGGGCTGGTTCACCGTGGATTGGAATGTCAGGAGAATCCGATTCAGCCACCATCCGCCCCTTAGCCCACTGTCCGTGACAACCCCTGGCTGCCAAGCCTAGTTGCCATACTGCTTTCGCATCAGGGATTAACCAGATTATTCAACGTACGGCGCCACCATTACCCGGGCCACCATTACCCGGGCCACCATTACCCGGGCCACCATTACCCGGGCCACCATTACCTGGGCCACCATTACCTGGGCCATGAGGTCGGCCCGCCCCCGGAGCGGGCCGCGGCCGATGTGCGGGGCCGCCATGTTGAGCCGCCGCGACGATCCGAGCTTGTAGCGCCGACCCCTGCCACACCTCGAAAATATCGGCGTGGAGTGTGGAGGCGTCGCCACTAGCCAAAGTGACACCGGAGCCGCCGGTTGCTTCGGGCGGATAAACGACGTCAATCCTCACTTGGGGCACCAGTACCGGATGATCTGCAGGGCATACACCCTTTACAGCCCATGCAAGGTGAGAGGCATGATCGACGGAATCACGGCTTGATCCATCCCAGCACTGCGGGAAGACAATTCGTGCCATGAGTGCAGCCGGCGCCGAGCAGGTCGGGACCGTCCCAACTGTCCCGGAGAATTGCGGCTTGTGACGTGGGGTCAAGCATGCCCAGCCAGCCGTGGTGTCCGACCGCCCCGAGATAGCCATGAATCCAGCCGGGAATGCTGTTACCGCCACCGCTCGACCAAGGCTGTACCGGATGTGCGCCTCGCGCGGTTCAACACGAGCACCATCCTGATAGAGCGTCGGCACCCAGTACGCGGACGTATCGTTCGGATCGTTACACGTCGTGGACCCGCTAACTAGCGTGGCAGTCGTGCTGTTCTCATCGGTCGTCGTATTACCGAAAAACTCGTGATTGTGACTCATTCCTGCCATTCCCGGCATGACGATTGGATCCTGCGGGCCGTTGTGGCTGTATGCGCAACTCACCTCGAACCACTTCGGGGCACCCTCCGATGGCTTATGGCCGTGGCCATGTCGACCACTCCCCTGGCCGGCCTGAGCCGGACTAGCATGAGCTGCGGCAGTTACTGAGGACGTTGGTGAAGATGAGCTGAGGTGAGTTGACAACGCGTGGCTCGCCGGGTGAGCGACGGCGTTTGGCGCCACAACTCCTAGAGACATGAGACAAACCGCCGCCGAATACGCCAACCCTTTGCGACCGAGACGCATCTACTTCCTCCGAATGCCAAGACGATGAGGCTTCCAAGTTCGGCGGGCGTGGACGCCGAACTGAGCCGGTTAGGCCGACTGGTCGCGAGAGTCATCCGTTAGGAGTATCGAGTAGTTCGGCTGCCAAAAAGGTCGAACACGTCGCAAGAGAACACGACCCACAACGTAGGCTGTCACAAGAAACACTTACTCTAAAGGACGCACATGCCCGTCTTCACCGACACAGAAATCGCCTACTTGGCGACTCAACGGCTTGCTCGTTTGGCTACGTCTTCGTCAAGTGCCAAGCCCGACGTTTCTGCCGTCGTGTTTTCCGTCGATGGAGACACGATTACCAGTGGCGGCTATGACATCACCAAGACCGTGCGCTACCGCAACCTTCTGTCAAATCCCCAGGCTGTCATCGTTATCGACGATCTGCCAACGACCGATCCCTGGGCGCCACGTGGCCTCAAGATTCGCGGTCCAGCCACCATCGAAGAGGGAAAGACCGGTCTGATCATCAGGATCACGCCAAGGACAATCTGGACGTGGGGCCTTGGGGTGCCACCGGAATCGGAATCTCGGTTCGCCGGTGTTGCACGTCGCGACGTATAACGGTAGGCACACCCTGTGACTTTAACGATGGTCGAGGACGCTGAAGCACGCCTCTCGATCTGGAGCCGCGAGCGCCTCGATACAACAATCGGATTAATTGTCGGCTCTGGGCTGCTTTTATGGGTCGTCATTAACCTCATTGCGACGCCGGGCCGGTTCGTAGACCTTGTCCTTGCCGGCCTGCGCGTCGGCTCTCTATACGCACTGATCGCTTTGGGATACACCCTGATTTACGGGATCATCGGGCTCATTAATTTCGCCCACGGTGACCTATTCATGCTCGCGTCAGTGTTCACCTCGATTCTGCTCGAAGTACGACTTGGAGTCGACGGTTCGAGCCCGCGAGGCTGGGCTTTGGCCGCCATTGTGCTGGTCGCGGTCATGGCGATCTGCGCGGGAATGAACGTTGCCGCTGACCGACTTGTGTTCAGGCGCCTGCGCGGTGGGCCGCGCCTGACTTCGCTCATCGCTGCTGTGGGGTTGAGCTTCATGTTCCAGTGGTTGGGGTTGCAGTTAAACGGTTCAGGCCAACGTATTTGGCCCACGGTCATTCCCAACGGCGGAGTCACACTGGGACCCATCACGATCGATTACTCAACCATCGTGGTCACCGGCATTACCATTCCCATTCTGATTGCACTGACAGCATTCGTAACGCGCACTCGTCACGGCCAAGCAATGCGCGCCACGTCCCAGGACTCTGAGACGGCACTGTTGATGGGCATCAATGTGAAGCGAACCATTGGCATCACCTTCGCACTCGGTGGCGCCCTAGCCGGAGCGGCTGGACTCCTATATTTCGCCACCTTCGGGAATACGAATTACCTCGACGGATATCAGTTCGGTCTCATCGCATTTACCGCAGCGGTTCTCGGCGGCGTCGGCAACTTGCCGGGTGCGGTGCTCGGAGGATTCCTCATCGGAATTCTGCAAGCGTTCAACGACGGGTTTACCTATGCCATCGGACAACAGTGGTCACAGTCCGTCGTCTTCTCCGTACTCATCCTCGTCTTGGTGTTTCGCCCGCAGGGACTTCTTGGCGAACGCCCAACCGAACGCGTTTAGGCATCGAGCGTCACTCACCGGTCTTAGCGAACTCTAACCAATTCGCGTGAGAGTTTCCTCGCGGCTTCGACACCGAGCCCGTTCTTTGAGGCCCGGGCTCGGTCGCACCACACTGCCAGATCTCGTGTTGCGACGCCGTGGCACTCTCAGCCCCGATACATCCATTCGCCGCCGACCATCGTGCCGTCGATCACCTGCTCTCTGATCGACGCGGGCTCAACCGAACGCAGGTCACCATCGACAACCGTGAAGTCCGCCAAAAACCCTCGCTGCACGACGCCAAGATCTGCCTCTCGACCGATCGCGTATGCCGCGTCCACCGTGTGGGCGCACAGCGCTTCATCAAGGGTCAGGACTTGTTCAACACCCATCGGCCGGCCCACAACCGTCGTCCGCGTCAACGCAGCTGCGATTGTGTCTAGAGGACGGTATGAAGCGACGTCTGAATCACTACTGATGACAACACGAATTCCCGCCTCGAGCATCGATCGCAATGGCATCAGGCGAGCTGCTCGATCACCGATCCGTTCGACGTACTGCTCTCCCATTTCGTAGAGATACGACGGTTGCGTCACGGCAATCATCTCGACCGCAGACAACCGAGCTAGCAACTCATCCGGAGGAAGTTCAGCGTGCTCGATCCGTGGCCGCAAGTCTCCGGCCGGATGAACAGCAGCGGCCGCCTCAAAAACAGCAAGCAGCTCGGTGATCGCCGCATCGCCAATCGCATGAACACCTACCCGCCAACCGGCCTTCGCCGCTCGAAGCAGATCTTGCGAAATCTCGGCCATAGGTCGGAGCAGATGCCCATGTCCTCCCCCATGGGCATCTGCTGATTGTTCATAAGGCTCACAGAAATACGCTGTTCCACCCGAGAGTGATCCATCGGCATAGAACTTCATCGGGCCGATCGCTAGTAATTCATCACCGAAGCCAGATGACAGGCCGAGAGCTAGGTATTCGTCGAGCTGATGTGACAGCGGCATGCACACCGTACGCATCTTCAACTCACCGGCCGCGTGCGCACGTTGATACGCAGCCATCTCGCGCGATGTCACCTGGGCATCACACACAGACGTAAGTCCCGCGGCGAAGAACGCTGATTGTGCGCGCAGGATCGCGGCGCGCAATGCGTCGTCCGAAATTAGCGCGTGAAAATTGGGGCCGTGGGCACCGATCTCAACCGCGACGGGAGCGAGCTCTGAAAGTGCCGCATCGAAGCACCAACCATTGGGCGTGCCGGAAGCGTCGCGAACGAACCAACCACCGGCCGGATCAACGGTGTCGCGATCGATGCCGGCCGCTCCCAATACGGCCGAGTTCGCCACGGCTCCGTGGCCCGAAACGTGATAGATCAGTACTCGGTGGCTCGGAACCACACGATCAAGTTCCCAGCGGTCGATCGCACCGTCAATGAACTTGTCGGGATCGAGCCCGTACGCAGTGATCGTCGAACCCGCGGGCACCGACGAAGCCGCTGCACGCAACTTCTCGTACAAGAATTCACGATTTGTACGATCAAGTGAGCGGGCATCAATCGAGGCGAGTGACTCACCAGTCGACAGAAAGTGGTTATGCGCGTCGATGAGTCCTGGCAGCAGAGTGCGACCTTCAAGGTCGAAAACTGACGCTGCCGGATACTCGGTCGCGAGGTCGCCTGCTCTGCCGACGGCAACGATTCGGTCATTCTCGATGACGACAGACTCGGCCCAGACATCAGCGCGCCGACGATCTGCAGTGAAGACAGACCCGTTAACAAACCGAGTGACGCCCATGGGAGTACGGTACTAGGCGAGCGTCACGAGGATTACGGGGTCAAGAAATCAGTAATCCGGCCCGCAACCGCAGCACGATCACCACTAACGGTGAGGAAGTGCCCGCCAGGGAGCACCTCGACCTCGACCGCACCGGGTGCCATGCTCTGCTGGGTTGGGGTCACATAGTTCACGGCAGCAAAAGGATCGGCCTCACCGATGAGGAACAGCGACCGAGTGTTTAGACCAACAACATCTTCGACGAAAGACGCACCCGTCCAGACGAGGAAGTACTGCTTGTATGCCTCTTCATTCATCGACGCGAACGTTGCATCGACTAAGGCCCGGTAGGCAACAGGGTCCGCTCCGAGAACTGGATCGAGGCCGGAGATGATCATTCCCGGACCGTCAGCGGCATCTGGGCCCTTGGAGTATGCGGCCATGAAAGCCGGGCCGGTCTCTGCCGTAGCTCCACAATTCTCAACAGCAATCGCGTCGAATCCAGACGGCATTACCGGACAGATACCCACCAGAGAACCCACTCGCGAAGAGGCGAGAGAGGAAATCCTAAGCCCGGCCGCGCCGCCATAACTGTGACCGATGATGTCGAATGCAGCCCATCCCAATTCATCTGCGACGGCCAAGTGCTGCTGCGCAAGATCGGTGATGTCCTGCGCCGGCTCCTGCCCGCGTGCATCGCCGTAGCCCGAGTTATGGACGATCGCGATGTCGAACTGCTCCGCGTCAAAAGAATCGAAGAAGCCGTCAAACACTGACGGCCCGAACCAACCATGCAATACTAGTACGCGCTGTGGACCGTGACCAATGCGTTGAGCAACGACAGCCGCCATGACGATCTCCTTTTTCGACGTATCCCCGTGGGAGGCAGCGTAATGCCACCACGACCCACGCGAAAGTCGAACTGGGTTGAACCGAATGCGGATCGAGCCGACTTAGGCCCGCTCAAATCCTCGCATCACGTCCCAGTCAGTCACGGCACGGCGCGACGAATCAAGCTCGGCACGAGCCAGCCCTACGAGGTGTGTGTGGACCTCGGCTGTGAGTTCACGACGGGCCAATTCACTCGATTCGAATGCCAGCACCGCCTCAGTGAGATCCGCCGGAACGGACGGCGAATCGCTAGACAGGTAAGCATTGCCTTCCGTCGCGGCTGGAGCAGTGAGCCCAAGCCGCATTCCTTCAAGACCGGAGATGAGCAGAGCCGAGAACGAGAAATACGGGTTCATGTCAGCGCCGGGGAACTTGAATTCGAAATGGATCCCCTCACCGCGATCGAGGGCACGGATCGCACAACCGCGGTTATCCCATCCCCACGACAGGTTCGTCGGGGCCATGCTTCCAGGCTGGAATCGTCGGTATGAATTCGCAAATGGCGCATGCATCCACGCGAGTTCAGGGGTGAACTTAAGAACCCCCGCTAAGAAGCTCGAACCCGCTTGGCTAAGGTCGTCAATTCCAAACAGCGAATCTCCGTGCTCGTCATACAGTGAAATGTGGGTGTGCGCGCCCGAGCCGGGATGGTTTACGTCCGGCTTGGCCATGAACGTCACCGACTTACCTTCCAAGCGAGCGATCGACTTAACCCCATGCTTATAGAGCACGTGGCGATCCGCCATCTCGACTAACGACGTCGGATGGAAATTCAACTCCTGCTGACCAGGGCCATTCTCGCCCTGCGTGACCGCGACGGTGATCCCCATGCCGCGCATCGATTGCCGAATTCGTCGCAGGAACGGCTCTTCCGCTGCCGTCACAAAAACATCGTTGTCGCCATGGAAATGCCACGACGGGGTCAAGCCTGAGTAGCCGCCGGCAAAACCATCGCGATACGACTCGGAATAAAGGTAAAACTCCAGTTCGGAAGCAATCAGCGTGCTCAGGCCAAGTTCACCCAGCTTGCGTTCTTGCCTGCGCAGCACGCTCCGCGGTGCGACGGCCACAAGTTCACCGTCAGTCGTACAGGCATCCGACAGGACATAGGCCGTTGCTGACTCCCAATCGGGACGACGCAACGTAGTCGTGTCTGGCTTAAGTACTCCATTCGGATAGCCAGTATGCGATCCCGTTACGTCGAGACCTGCTACGGGATTGTTATCGATGTTCGTCGCCAGATGGAAATTCGGCATCGACAAGCCATGCTGGGCAATTCGAGGCCATTCCGCGATATCGACCCGCTTACCGATCAACCGCCCAATGTTGTCTGGTACGGCGACAACGACGGTCTCCACTCCGGAAAGCATTGCCTGCGATGCGATCTCGCCCGCAGGTAAGACAGACACAGACATCTGCGCACTGTTCTGGTGCAATGCCTTCATCAAGGTTCGCCTCATTCCTCGCATCGACAAACCCTCGTCGATGCTTTTCCGCGCGCAGGGAGATGTCTACCTCGCCCGCTGTTCCATTCTGACGGTAACAGTGCGAAAGGTCCACTTCACTTTTTTTGATCCAAATGGGCTAAACGGCCACCGTCATTGATCCGAATTGCTGACCGCTTCCTATGGAAGAACGATATCGCCGTTGGCATTTGTGTTGTTTGCCCATACGTTGGTGGGATCGACAGACCAAGAACCGACATAGCCGAACTCACCCGACGTCGCGAAGTACTTGTCGCCGAACACATTGTTCGTAAACGTCATGTTCGTATTTGGAGACTCACCATCGGCATCGGTATCACCCGCGTACAGCGCGTAGGATCCGCCGTTAAGCAGGTTGTGATCGATCGTCCAATTGGAGTTCGGCCCGCCCGTCCACGTTTCCGGGAAGATGCTCAGAGCAGCTGTGCACATGTTGGTGCCACAGCCGAACGTATTGTTCGTGAGCGTCACGTTGTGAACATTCCCGCTCGTCAAGATTGCCTGGGCGTGGCTAGTGCTCGGATTGTCGAAATCGTCAAGGTACGAGTTCGTCACGGTCATGTTCGCGCTGGCGTAGATGCCGCGTTGCATTCCATGAATCAGCGTTTGGTTCACCGTCAGATACGGACCGGCGAAGATCGCCCAATCAGGATGCTCGCCAGGCTGGTTAACGAGTTCGACGTTCTCGAGGGTCAGGTGCGAGAACTCCGGGTATTGACGGATCACGTACCAAGCCGTTGGGGAGGTGATCCGCGAGTTCATGATCGTCACATTGTTCGCGCTTACTATCAGGGGCTCGGTGATATCTGCTCCGTCGATGACAGTTCCGTCCTGGGTGATTTCGTTAGGACCGTCATACCGGCGCAAGGTTGCACCCGTCACCTTCCAGCCGACATTGCTAGGTGTTGGAAATCCGACCATGGGCATAGTGTGCGACGGACTCGAACTCGGGGGTGAACTCGGGGTTGAACTCGGGGTGTCAGTTGGAGTATCCGTCGGCACGGGGGTGGCTGTCGAAGTCGGGGTTGGCGACACAGTCGGTGCTGGGGTTGGAGTTGGGGTTGGCCGCGCTGTTGGCTGATCAATCGGCTCCTGATGCTTCGGGCTAGACACAATCACCGTCGCTGGGGTTACCAGCAGATCAACTACGTAGAAGTACCCATTCTTTTGGACGGTCGGAACTCGACCACTACCCACCACGTACAGACCGGCCACAACACGCACACTCGGGCTCGCAGGGGCGACCCTTGTACGAACAACCCATCCCTTCGGCGACGACACCGATGCGATGACAAACTGCCCCGCTGTGACAGTGATCGGGGTTGTGAACGATGCACTCACCCAACCGGCGCGCTGCAGCGAAGTCGATCGGAGCGCGACACGGCGCAGCACTGTGCCAGTTGAGGTGGATACGAGTGCGGTCCGCGCCGCAATGTCAGTTCGAGACGCCTTCCAGAAGCGGATGCCGGTCACCGTCAGATCTGTCTTGGCTGCGAGTAGATTTCCCACACTCACTGGAGTCGATACCCGAGCCGCCTCCCGCCCTTGCGGGTATGCAGAGAACGTCGCACCAATACTGGCCGCCACCTTCGGCACCGTTGACGCAGCAGATGTCGCCGCGTTTGCCGGGACGATACCCAGGCAACTCAGGGCTACTGCCACTGTGAGTGCAAAGAACTTCATACCTTTTACTTCGTCCGGACAACGGACCTGATTCACTGACGAAGGGGTGACTTATGCGTCAACCGAAAGGATGAGCATTCACTCACAAGAGTTAACAACTGTGCCGATAACCACATCGACCCCATGGCAACGGTGCAATCTGCGTCCATGGATCGGTAACGCTGTGATGCGTTGACGCAGAATACAAATCGCCTGCCCAGAGTTCACATGGGCAGGCGATAAGCGACTTGATTACGATGTTACGACTGTGCCGTCCGCCGTCGTATTGCCAGACCAGAGGTTGGTAGCTACGTCACACCACGAGGCCACGTATCCAAATTCTCCACTGAGCGCGAAGTACTTGGAACCAAAAACGTTGTTCGTGAACGTCATATACGTGTTGGGCGACTCACCACTCGATGGTGAGTAACCGGCATACAGCGCATACGAACCACCATTGAGTTGGTTGTGATCGATCAGCCAGTGATCGTTCGGACCACCAGTCCACGTCTCCGGGAAGATGCTCAACGCCGCAGTGCACATCCCTGTCCCGCAGCCAAAGGTGTTATTGGTCAGCGTCACGTTGTGAATGTTTCCACTCGACAAGATCGCCTGAGCGTGACTCGTGCTCGGATTATCAAAGTCATCAAGATACGAATTCCTCACCGTCATGTTGTTGCTCGCATAGATACCACGCTGCATGCCATGGATCAGCGAATTCGCGACCGTCAGATAAGGACCGGCAAAGATCGCCCAATCCGGATGTTCACCGACCTGGTTCACAAGCTCAACATTCTGCAGTGTCAGGTGCGAGAACTCCGGATACTGACGCACGACGTACCACGCGGTCGCTGACGTGATTCGGGAGTTTCTGATCGTCACGTTGTTCGCAGACACAATCAACGGCACCGTGATGTCAGCACCATCAATCACCGTCCCATCCACAGTGATCTCATTTGGACCCGAGTACGGGGTCAGGGTCGCACCCGTCACCTGCCAACCCACATCCGACGACGTCGGGAAACCACTCAACGAAGACACGGTCGGCGTCGGCGTCGCCGTTGGCGTTGGAATCGGCGTCGGCGTCGACGTTGGAATCGGCGTCGGCGTCGACGTTGGCGTCGACGTTGGCGTTGGCGCACTCACGACCGCTGGCGGCTGGACTAACAAATCCACGACATACAGGTAGCCGGTCTTCGCCGTCCGTGGCACAACGTCCACACCTGTGGAGTACATGCCACGAGAAGGCTGTACATACGTGCTCGGCGGGAATGTCTGAGTGCGGACGACGTAACGATTCGGCGAGGAGACAGAAGCAATAACGCTCTGACCCGATGTTAAGTTGACGGGACTGGCGAAGGTTCCATTGACCCAGCCGTTCGTTGGCACAGTTGTCGTTGGCATGACCACGCGCGACAGGATCTTGCCCGCCGACGTCGATAGCAATGCACTTCGACCCGCGGTGTCTGAAGATGAAGCACTCCAGTAACGAATGCCCGTAACTGTCATTGCCTTTCTCGTTACGAGCAAATTGCCAACACTCACAGGGCTGGCCATTCGCGCGACGACGCGACCTGCCGGCTGTCCGGAGAACAGGACACCGACGCTGGCATCCGCTGTGGGTTTAAGGGCGCTTGCGGTGCTAGACGCCTGGACTGGTCCTGCAACCAGCCAACTAAGGATCATGACCAGGAACGTGCTCAATAGCTTCATGTTTATGTAGTCGTCACCGGAGCCGGTTCGACTGCACTAACAAAAAGGTGACTAGGCAGTCACCTGAACGATCCCCTGCTGTCTTACTCGACTGAAATTTACGGCCGATATCTGCAGGAACAGGACGGTATTTACTTCAGAAGCCCACGTCCCAAAAAGGCGTCGGGCCGAGGTAAGTCGCTTCCCCACGACTTAACCTCGACCCGACGGTCTAACGGATCACTGCGCTGATCGACAGAAGCCTGACAAAGTCACTCAGTGTCCAGATCTAGAAAACCCTTGCTGTACTTGGTCAATGGCGATTGCGTTACCGGCGGAAGCCAGTTGTTCTAAGTGTGCCGAATGCTGCTGCCGATGGGCCGGACGACGCGCCGGGCGGGCCCCCTTCGTCCCGTGATTCGAGAGGCGACCACCGCGTGTGCAGCGGGTCGTCAGCAGCCGCCGGAGCGTGCCGAGCGAAGGCCGGTACTACCGCAGGCCGGTGAGTGCGTTGCCCAGGTTGAGTAGTTGCTCCTGGGTTAGCCCGGTGCCCTCGATCCGGGTGGTGTGGTGCCCCGTCGTGAAGTAGAGGACGAGGTTCCGGTGGGTGGAGCCCGGGGTGCCGCTCGTGTACTGCGTGAACGTGCCGTCAACGCCAGCGACGGCGGCGTGGCCGATGACCGGATGGCCTTCGACTTCGGTGACCGATGCGGGCGGCGGTGTGCAGTCCGTGACGATGGCGGTGGCGGTCGATCCTGGCTGCCCGTTAGGAGCCGTGGCCACCACGAACTGGACGCCGTAGCAGGCTGGTCCAGCGCCGACGGTCATGGCGTAGAGGCCGTCAGGCTGGAGCCGGTAGGGGAAGCCTGGTGCCGGATCAGGCAGCCGCACGGCGGCAAGGTCAGCGGGCGCGGTGTAGTTGGAGTTGGGCAGTGGGTGGATCTGAGCGGCTCCGCTGTAGGGGAAGCCCGTCGGTGCCGCTGCGCTGGAGTCGCTGGACATGGTGGTTCCGGTGAACGGTGTGCTGAGGCGGAGCATCGGCGGGATGGCGAAGGCTGCGATGGCGGCGACAGCGAGGGTCGTGCCTGCGGTTGCTGCAAGCCTGATGCGACGACTGCGCCTTCCGAGGCGGATGGCTCGTTCTACATCGAACCGGGCTCGAGGCGACCTTTCGACGACCTCAGCGAAGAGGTCACGGACCTGCATGTCGTTCATGTTCCATCCCTTATCGTGGCGGGCTGCCCGGCGTCGTGATCGCTCAGGATCGTCTTGAGGTTCGCCAATCCCTTGCTCGTGTTGCTCTTCACCGTGCCGGTGGAGCAGTTCATGAT
>CAIKEU010000067.1 GCA_903826575.1 uncultured bacterium | reverse complement strand
CTCGGGTTAGTGCCGAAGTTGACGATCAAGGTGGCGACCAACATCGCTCCCGCTACTAGAAATACGACACCGCCAATGCTGAACCGCTTGAGCAATTGCTCCAAACGCAAGTGGGATGCCTTGTGGCGCAAGCCAAGAGCAATGGCACGGTAGCGCAGAACCATGCCGGTTCCGTAGATGAAGGGACCGAGAATGGAGAAGAAACTGGCAGCCAGAAGCCCGAGCCATGAGGTTGAGCCGATATCCGCGGCCTTGTTGCCGATGAACCCGATCGTCACCCACACTGCGACCGCGAGCCAAGAAGCAACGATTCCAGGGAAGACTGCGAAGATATCGGGGCTCAGGAGGAGCAACTGGCGAAGATGTCGCATGCCATCGGGGAAAGTTTCGAGCTTGGAATCGCCGATACGCTCGGCGTAAGTGGTATTGACTTCGGCAATGCGGAGCCGTTCCCAACCTGCCCGGACCAGCATCTCGGAAGCGAACTCCATACCCGTCCCCGCGAGGTCTAAGGACATGATCGCTTCGCGACGAAAGGCGCGAAATCCCGACTGACTATCACTGACCGAGATGCCTCCCGCTGCGTGATTCACGAGCATCGAGATGATGGGTGTACCGACGAAGCGGTGCAAGAACGGCATGGTCTGGGCCGAAGCACTCTTGAGCCGTGCGCCTAAGACCAAATCAGCACGACCCTCAATGATCGGAGCGATCAAACGTGGTATCGCCTCCAGTTCATAGGTGCCATCGGCATCAGCCATCAAAACGATGTCGCTGGTGGCGGCAGCGAAGCCCGTTCGCAGCGCTGCACCGTAGCCGGGCTGTTCCTGAAAAAGCACCAACGCCCCGGCCGCCAGAGCAACTTCAGCCGATCGATCGGTGGATCCGTTGTCGACCACGATCACCGAACCCTCGATACCTGCTTCCTTGAAAACTTTCAATGCAGTGGAGACGCAACCACCGACAGCAAGTTCTTCATTGAGGCAAGGAAAGACGATCGTCGCGCTGACCATAGAACGTTCCTCACATTGTTGGCTCGAAGTGTCATGCATACTGATTCGTAGCACCTCTACTTAGGTTAGCGCGACATTTGGCGGGGAATCAGGGAATAGCTTCCGTCAATATGAATCGGACGGGGTTCAGTAAAGGGTGTTATCAATCAAAAAGTAACTTTGATTTATGTTGCAAGTCTGGCAAAAATTTCCACTCAGCATTTCACGAAATCGTCGACCAGAGTTCGCTAATAATTTAGATCGCACTGGGGTTGTTGGAGGCTCCCGACGTTTGCAACAGGTATGGGGCTATGGGACGCAACAACCGACGAAGAAGCCCGGCGTGATTCAATACTTGGGAATTTCCAGCATCAGGAGGCACCGGCGCGCCTTAGCTGCTGCCGAAGCATCTCGGAGACCTCTCTCGGCCACCCACCGAGTACCGCCAACAGCCCTGCAAAGGCAACGACGACAACGACTCCCCGCACGATGGTGGGCATGAGCGCTACGGACTCTGGTCCGCAGAGGAGATGGACAACTCCGACTGAGCCGGTAGCCGCGAAAATCGGGCGCGCGAGGAGGGGAAGCACGCTGATGGCATGACCAACCTTGGAGTGAAAGACCATAAACGTGCCGAACGCCATGACGCACTCGCTGATTGTCGTCACGACAGCAGCGCCATTCACACCATAGTGAGGGATAGCCCAGAAGTTGAGCCCCACGTTGACGGCCAAACCCACGAGCGAGACCAACAACATGTTGTGGTGTCGGTCCTGAGAGAAGTTCGCAAATCCGAAGACCTGAGTCAGCGACGAAAGCAGGACAGAGAGGGACAGGATGGACAGCGGCATCACCGCGGGCGCGAACTCCGCACCGGCCAGGAACTGAATAACTCCCGGTGCGGTGACGAGGCAACCTGCCGCCACTAAGGCACTGATGATACTGAGGTGGCGTATTGATCGAGTCACCAAATCAGGCAAGGTGGTACCACTGGCGGTGGTCATGAGCGGCATCATTGAGGTCATGTACATCGAGGGGATGACTAAGAAGAAACTCACGATGGCGTAGGCCACTTGGTAGTAGCCGACGGAGGTCGATGCTGTAACGCCAAGGAGGAGCGACAGCATGATCCGGTCAGCCATCAGATACATAGTGTTGGCGACTTGGATGACACCGATGGTGAGTGACTCCTTAATGATTTCCCGCCAGCGGAGAATCGACCACTGGGGGCGGAAGTGAACTCTTGACCGCACCGAGAGGTACGCGAGAACACTCGCGACGATCATCGAACCGAGGTAGGCGAGATAACAGCCGACCACGCTGTGCTCACTAGCGACTGCCACGACGACCAACGCAACGAAGATGCTCTGTTGGATCACGTTGATCATGGCGGTTCGATGGTTCTCGATTCGAGACACGAAATACGACAATGAGACGGCACGTACTGCATCGAATGGGATGGCACAGCTCACGATGGCGATGCCGAGCACAAGTGTTCCCCCGTGAGCGTGCCCGCGGTAGGCAAGATTTCCGACGACCCAAATGAGCGGCACGAAGACCAGTGACAACATGAGTCGGAGACCCATGTTGTAACCGAGGATGACACTCACGTCACCGGGCGTGCGGGCGATGGCTCTGCCTGAGACCGAGTTGACTCCCAGGTCGGTGAGCAAGGTTGCAATACCAACGTAGGTAGTAGCGGTAGCGAAGAGTCCATAACTCGCAGGGCCCAGGTGCACAGTCATGACACGCAGGGAAACTGTGCCGAGCAACGCCACGACGAATGTCGCCCCAAAAACCGACGACGTTGAAATCCAGACACGCCGATAAGGTCGATCAATAGAGCGAGATTCGGCGGTTGGCAGTTCAGGGTGGTCGTCGCTCACACAGGAATTGTCCCACGACCGCGAGTCCCGCGTGGCTCCGTGTCGAAATTCTCCTTCGCAGCAGTGCCAGGACCCCCAAGGCGAAGGGTGGGCACTTCCCTCGCATCAGCTTGGGGGTCGAGATCTCCGCAACCTCACCGACAAGCTCCTCAGTGGGATGACTGATCACCTTGAGGTCGCCGCCACGGACGGAAGTTGGTGATTCTCGTCACTACGTTGCTATCAGAGCCCGATTTCGTAGTGTCATTTCAGCGGCACAGGGCGCCTGCAACCATTTGGCGCAACGTGCCGAGACCGTATACGAAGTGATGCAGCAAGGTGAGTAGTGGCCTCTGCCGCCGACTCCGATAGAGCGGAACGAGGAGCACGAGCGCGGAGAAGGGGAAGAGGACCATGACTGGGAGTAGAAGCAACAGTACGGGGTAGACGACGACGTGAAGGTCCCGACCGAGCAGATTGCGTCGTCGATGGCGATGCCGTTGGTACAGCATGGCGCGGCCCCGTCCGTAGCGGTAAGAGCGACGCAATTCTTCGAAAGTGCCGCCCATATCGTGAGCGATGTGGGCATCAGGTGCGAAGACAATGGTGAAACCGGCATCTACAGCACGCCAAGCGAGGTCGACGTCTTCGGCGAAAACGCCCGGTCCGGCAAAGTTGCCAACGGCGTCGAAGACGAATCGATCAATCGCCACATTGAGCCCCGCGAACTCGTCGAGATGTGCCAGCGGCGCTTGAATGCTTCTGGCCCAATCGCTAAGATTTATTCCCCCTTCGGCCTCGACAGCGCCCATCACGATGGGAGCGATGCCATCAAGGATCGGGGCCACAAGAGCATCGAGCCAGCCATCGAACGGGATGCAATGCGCGTCGAGATAGACGATGATTTGCGCCTTAGCGGTCGCCAACCCCACGTTCCGCTGCTCGGCAATGGTTCGCCGAGCCACCGCAGGCGGGAAGTCGATCCAGGTGACCTCCGGGAACAGCAATATCAACAACGACTCTCATTGGCCCTGGACCACTAACAGGGGGCTTCGGACATCAGCGTGGTGTGATGGTCGCGAGTAGATCCCAGTTGGGCTTGCCGGCATAAAGCAGTGCACGAATTCTGTAGTTGCGAAATGAGCGGAACCCGAACGCCACGCGCTTCGCGAGATTATTCATCGACTCGGTTGGTCCGTTGGTGATTTGGCGCTTGTGCCAGGCAATGATCTCGGTGCGCCAACGCTTGAGGGTCTTGCTGAGTGAGCGCACCTCGACGGGGAAGGTCGACTCGGCCATGTCGCGGATCAGTTCGTCGATGAACTCCTCCGCGAGTGCGAAGTCGGTGACTTCATAGAGTTCCGGAATCGACTGCGCGGCGTGCCAGGTCATCTGCAGCTCACCGCGCGGGTCGCCCGCCGCCAGGTAGCCCATGATTTTTTCGTGACCGAGCTCGTCGAGGCGCTTCTTGCCGAGCAGCAACAGTCGCCGGATCCGGTAGAGGGGGTCGGACTTGCGTCCGCGGTGACCGAGTGTCTCGTTCTGCACCCGCCGTCGGCACTCGTCGACCTTTGAGTTGGCGAGCTTCACGAGATGAAACGGGTCGGCCACCAAGATTGCCTTTGGGAGCACGTCGTCAAAGACGCTCTTGTAGGTGGCCGAGAGATCAATGGTCCCGGCCGTGACGCCGGCGAGCCACGCTGGTCCCATGGCGCGCAGCCAGGCCTTGGGCTCGTCACCCTTTCGATCCGGCACGATGTCGAGCAGTTGGCCCTTGTCCACATCGACAATCGCGGTCACGAAGTTCTTGTGGCGGCGCTGGCCCTCGCGCACCATCAGGTGCTCGTCGAGCCCGAGCGACGCCACGTCGGCGAAGCGACCCGGGTGCTCAATGAGCGCCTCGCCGTAAGCGAGGACGGCGTCGTTGACGGTGTGCCAATCGCACCCGAGGTCCTTCGCCACACCCTCAACATCGCGACCTTGGTTGCCGACCTGGAACGTCGCCCAGCGACCGGCGCGGTCGGTCAACGAGAGTCGCGGGGCGGCGATGCGGTGATCGACTTCGGTCCAGGTTCCCTGTTCGCACGCAACATCGAGGCAGATGAAGCGTCGCTTGTTCCACACGAGGGCGATCTTGCGACCGGCCATGGAGAGATTAGTGAGCCGCACCGCACGTCGGTCCTGCACCCGAGCCACGACCCCACAGATCGGACATCCGACGACCTGGCGTTCGAGCTCAATGTGAACCTCAGGAACCTCGGCTTCGTCGTTGATGCCGAGAACGCGCACGCCCTCGAGGTTGACAAAGAACTGGTTCATGAGGGTAGGGTCCGTGATCACGGGGGTTCTTCCAATCTGTCGTCGTCAAGAAACAACAGACTTGCAGAGCCCCCGCTCTTCTCTAACCGCTAACCCTCGACCGACCGAATCTCAAAACCACGCGCAAATCCGAAGTTCCAGAATTGTTCTCAGCGGGCGCTTAGTCTTGGAAATGTGGGAATGATCTGTCGACGTTGCTCTCACTGATGGGGAAGAGTCTGGTTCTACATTGGCCTGAGGATCCGGTTTCCTATTTCCCTCCCTTCATGTCGTCGTTGGATCAGGTGGGCGTATCCAACTCATTCATGCATCCTCTGACCGCCTCAGCGACTCTCAATATCTTTCTTGCGCCATTTTCTTTGGTCGTCGCTCGATTACGCGGAACGAGAATCATTCATCTGCACTGGACCTATCAATTCGGACTGCATTGGGCGCGTACGAGAAGGCGTCGACGCTTTCTGAGGGCCTGGTTTCGAGTCTGGTTGCTCACGCTTCGAGTGGTTGGGCTTCGACTCGTATGGACGGCGCACAACGTCGTGCCACACGAACCAGTCTTTGATGATGATGTCGAGGCTAGAAAGACATTGATTCGATTCTGCGATGCTGTGATCGCGCACGACGAATCCACTGCCGAGAAGGTCAGAAGGAACTTTGGGGCAACTTCCGTTTATGTCATTCCCCAAGGAGCCTACGAAGTAGTTCATTTGGACCGAGATGCATCGCGTGCAGAGTTGGGTTGGATCAATTCGGACCAAAAGTTAATCGCGTGTGTCGGAGCCATCCGCCCGTACAAGGGGTTTAGTGACCTGTTGAGGGCAACTCTGGAACTGGCTAAGGACGATTCCAAGGTGATGGGCGACCTCAAAGTTCTCATTGCAGGTCAAAGTCTCGATGCCCTCTTGAGCAATGAGCTGAGTCAGTTGGCGAAACTGTGTCGATCGCACGGAGTGGAGGT
>CAIKEU010000066.1 GCA_903826575.1 uncultured bacterium | reverse complement strand
GACGGCGCGCTCACAGCGAGCAACACCACCATCGATCGTCATGCCCTTGACGTTCGTCACCACTGGCCAGCCGAGCGCGTGAGCCATCCGGATCCCAACCTGGAAGTCAGCGGTGTCGGCTGCCTCAGTTCCGAGCAGGACGAGGTCGTAGGCACCTTCGGGTGAGCCGGCCTTGATCTGCTCGGTGAGCGCTGAGGCAGTGGCCTGCGGATCCCATTCGGATCCATCAGTTTCGATGATCACACCACGGTCGACGCCAACTGCTAGGAGCGAGCGAACTTGCTCCTCAGAGTCAGCGACACCAAGGGTGATGACAGTGGATGAGCCACCGAGTTGCTCGACCAATTGGACGGCAGCCTCGGCGGCACACTCCTCATGTGGGGAGGTGGTGAATCCGACGGATGCACCACTGGTGTCGATGTCGAGATTGTCGGCGGTGAGTTCCCACCGACCACCTGACAGCGGCACGCGCTTTGCGCATACTGCAATGTTCATTAGGCCAGGATCCGTTCGTTGTTCGGGTCAAAGAGTGCGCCGGAACCATCGACGGTGACGGGGTACTGCTCGCCGAGGTATTCCACCTTGAGCTTGGTACCCACAGCCGCGTACTCCGGTGGCAGGTAGGCCATCAGGATGTGCTTGCCGATGCTTGGTGCCGAGCCTGCGCTCGTGACGTACGAGTTACGTCCGTGTGCGTCGGTGATCGTGTTGCCATCGAGGGTCAGGATTGGCTCGCGGCCCATCATGTAGCGCTTCTCACCGGTTGACGACGTGTGATCGTCGACGGTGAGTGAGCACATGATCGTGACGGGAGCCTCTTCGCGGTGACGAAGGTGGGCTTGCTTACCAACGAAGTCCTGATCCTTGATCTTGGCGGTGAGCATGCCAGCTTCGGCTGCGGTGTACTCGGTCTCGAGCTCGGCACCGTATGCGCGGTAACCCTTCTCCAGACGTCCCGTCGTGCCGTACACGCCGATTCCAACAGGAATGAGGCCATGCTCCTGGCCAGCGTTCCAGATGGTCTCCCACAGCTTGGCGCCCTGCTCGATCGGAACGTAAAGCTCCCAACCCAAATCGCCGACGTAGGAGATACGTGAGGCGAGCACGCGCTGGGTGCCGACGTCGATCGTGCGGCAGGTGCTGAACTTGAAGCCCTCGTTGCTGACGTCATCACCGGTGACGGCTTGGAGGATCTTGCGCGCGTTCGGACCCCAGATGCCAAGGGTTGTCCACGACGAGGTGAGGTCGACGATCTGAGCTCCGTCAGCAAGGTGATCGCGGAACCACTTCAGATCGGCCATACCGTGTGCACCACCGGTGACAACGCGGAAGTGATCTTTGCCCAGGCGCATGATCGTCAGGTCGCTCTTGAAGCCACCGTTGATGCCGAGAACCGGGGTGTAGACGACGCGGCCAACAGCAACGTCCATCTGACGAACTGCGGTCTGCTGAACAGATGCCAGGGCACCTGGACCGATGATGTCGAAGATCGCGAATGCGGTCAGGTCGGTGAGGCCAGCGGTCTCACGCATCTGCAGGTGCTCGGCGTTGATGATCGGTGACCACCAACGTGATTCCCATTCACCGGTGCGCGGCATTACTGCGTCGCCGAACTTCTCGACGAGGCCAGCGTTGGACTCATACCACCATGGGCGCTCCCAGCCGACCGTCTCGTAGAAGACAGCGCCGAGGGCCTTTTCCTGCTCGTAGTACGGCGAGAGGCGGATGTTGCGGTTGCCGGCCCACTGCTCGTTCGGGTGGATGATTCCGTACGTCTTGATGAAGCCTTCACCAGTCCGTGAACGAACGTGGTACGTGGTCTTGTGATGCTCGTGGAAGCGGGCGATATCTGAAGCGTGCAGATCAATTTCACTCTCGCCGAGCACCATCCACTCAGCAACGGACTTACCGGTGCCGGGGCCTTCCTTGATCCACACCGCGGCGACAGACCAGAGGTTCTTAACCTCGGGGGTCTCACCAAGGACGGGCATGCCATCTGGGGTGAGCGACAGGATTCCGTTGATGGCGTACTTCTCACCGATCGACTCGTCGCCGACGATCTCTGGCATGAGCTCAAGTGCGTGCTCGTCCTGAAGGTCGAAGTCTTCTTGGGTGAATGGGAACTCGGTGGGGGAGAGTGCAGCAGCAGCGTTCGACGGCAATTCGTCTGGGCTATAAAGGATTGCACGGTGTGCGTAGGAACCGATCTCAAGGCCGGTGCCGTGCTGACGCTCGTACATGAAGGTGTCCATGTCACGGACGATTGGCCACTCGATATCGCCCTTGCTGTCAGCGAAGAAGGGCACGGGGCCGATGTCCTTCATCTGGTGAACGGCTGGGGTCAGCGGGATGCGCGCGCCGGCCATCTCCGCAAGGCGCGGACTCCAACAACCACAGGCGATGACGACGTACTCAGCCTCGATGGTGCCCTTGTCCGTCACAACGCCCGTGACCTTGCCATTGTCGACGGTGATGTCGAGAACCTCGACGTTACCCATCGACGTCAGTGCGCCCATTTCCTGTGCGCGCTCGCGCATGATCGTGCCAGCGCGGACGGAATCAACGACACCGACGCTCGGCGTGTAGAAGCCACCGAGGATCACGCTTTCGTCAATGAACGGAACGAGTTCCTTAACCTCGGCCGGTGTCACCATGCGAGTGTCCGGGATACCCCAGGCCTTCGCTGAGGTGATGCGGCGCTGCAGTTCCTGCATGCGCTCCTCGGTACGAGCAACCTCGATACCGCCACACTCGGTGAATACACCCATTTCCTTGTACTGGCGCATACTTTCGTGCGTCAGGTGAGCCATCTCCTTGGTGTGATCCACCGGGAAGATGAAGTTCGATGCGTGACCCGTCGAGCCACCAGGGTTGGGCAGTGGGCCCTTGTCGATCTGCACAATGTCGCGCCAGCCAAGGCGTGCCAAGTGGTACACGAGGCTGTTACCGACGATGCCGGCGCCGATGACGACGCATTTCGCCGAAGCAGGAATGCTGCTCATTGATATTCCCTTTCGATATGGGTGACGGGTCTTGCGTGTGACTTACGTTGCGGGTTTTTCAAGCCCTGATAGATCAGAGCGCCTTGCGGATTGAGGTTTCGAAACCATCGATATGTGCGGCCATCGTGATGGCAGCTTGTTCGGCGTCACCGCGACGAATTGCCTCGAGAATGTCGCGATGTTCCTTAACTGCGTCATCAAGGTGCGGTAGCCGATCAAGGGCCATGAACCAGATGCGCAGAGCGTGGGTGTACTGCTCGTCGAGAGTGCTCTCGAGGAATGGATTACGTGCGGTCGCGTAGACAAAACGGTGCAGGCGACGATCGAGGGTGATCAGAGCGCGCTCATCGGGTGTTGAACCGAGTGCGTCGAGTTCGGCGAGTAGTTGATCGAGAACAGCCTTGTCGGATTCGGTAAGTCGACGTGCGGCCAACCGGGCGGCCGCCGGTTCGAGAACGGCGCGAGCCTCCGATAGTGAGGCCAGATCGCGCGCATCGACGCCCGCGACAAACATGCCTCGACGCGGGTAGACATCGATCAGGCGCTCACGGGCTAGCGACCGCAGAGCTTCACGAACAGGGGTGCGACCCATCATCAGCCGCGTCATCAGATCGGCTTCGCTGACGACCGCACCGGGTGGTAACTCAAGTGTGACGATCAGATCGCGGATAGCCAGATACGCCTGATCAGACAGCAGTGGACCTGCTTCGGATTCGACGACGACGGCGACCACAGGTCAAAGATATATCAGTTAGCGCCTAACTGAAAACCAGTTTGCGAAACAAATTCACTTACCAGTGTTTGTGCTGGTCACAAGGGTGGCAAGTTCCTTCTCCAGGCCCGCCAAGCCCACGTCAATAATCTCTAGCGGCAAGCCAATTCGATCAGCCGCCGCGGTGGCAGCGGCCTCGATCTGTGGGGTGCGTCGACCGGCCAGCCAGATCACGCGGTGATAGTGCTTGAAGTAATCGTCACGTAGTTCGGGATACCGGTCGAGGCCAAGTTCGTGAATGACGGTTCGCTCGAATGACATGGCAAGGAAATCCGTGAGCACATACGTGCCAGGTTCCTTGTCAAACTCTTGCGCCAATCTCTGCGCGCCGGCATAGACGTCATAGCAATGCTGGCCACCGAGCCGTGGGAGTGCGTACTTCGCGCACACGTCATCTATGGCCCCATACGTTCCGCAATCGGCGTAGCCCACCGCGATGGTCGTGTAGCGATCCTGAAGTCTTACGACGAGTTCGTCCACGGCCGCGGCGATCTTCTGCGGTTGGTTGTGCAGTAACGGTGGTAATGGGTGCACATCGATCGGCCAGTCATTTGCCGTCGCGATTGCCGTGATGTCACTCGATAGCGCACCACATGCGGCGATCGCGATGTGATCTGTGCGAGTGGTCATCGACGGGTCCTTACTTTGGCTGCGGGAATGCCAGTTCTTCAACGAAGCGATCGTTGAAGTCAGCCCGGTCTGAGAGTTCGACATAGTGAATCTCGTCGATCAGTGATTCAGCACCGTGACGTTCCGGCAGCGATAGCAACACCATCTTGGCACCCTCACCGGCGACGTTTCCGGCACTGACGATACGTAGCACCGGAAGCTTCGGCACAAGGCCGATGCGCACCGCACTGCTCGGGGAGAGGTAGGTTCCAAACGAGCCCGCGAGCAACACCTGCTGAACATCAGCCTCGGGTGCGCCAAACTCTTCGAGCAGCAAACGCCAGCCCGTGCTGATGGCTGCCTTGGCGAATTGAAGCTCGCGAATATCGCGCTGTGTTAGAACAACGGGATCGCCGCCTGTCTCTGCCTCTGTCGCGAGATGGAAGTGGCGTTCACCATTGGTCTCGACGAATCGTTCGGCCAGATCTGGTCGGGTAGTTGCAATGTGCTCGTCACTGGCGAAACGTCCTGACGAATCGATCATGCCAACGCGGACAAGTTCGGAAACTGCGTCCACCAAGCCAGAACCGCACAGGCCGACGGGAGCGACGTCACCGATGACGCCCACCACCATGCCGGATTCCTTGATCGACACGGTCTCGATCGCACCAGGTGCCGCTCGCATTCCGTTGCGGATCGACGCCGCTTCGAAAGCTGGGCCGGCAGGTGCGGCCGTTGCCATGATGCGCTCGCCATCAGAGATGACGATCTCGCAGTTGGTTCCTACGTCGATGAAGACGCGAAGTCGCTTATCGCGATCCATACCCGATGCCAATGCGCCGGCGATGATGTCGCCGCCGACGTACGCGCCAAGCGCGGGCAGTGCGACAGCGCGTGCCTCTGGGTGGATCGAAAGACCGAAATCGCGGGCCTTGAGGCCTGGGTAGTTGCGCGTTGCCAAGATGAATGGGGCCACGCCCAGTGGCTCGGGATCAATACCAAGCAGAAGTTGAACCATCGTGGCGTTACCCGCGAGGGCAACCTCGTACACGTGCAGCGGATCGACGCCTGCTTCCTCGCACACTTCGCTCACGAGTTCGGCGAGGGTGGCCTGAGCTAATTCCTGGAGGCGCGGAAGTCCTTCAGGGTCAAGCATTGTGGCGCTAATGCGCGAAATGACGTCAGCACCGAATGGCTGCTGCTTATTGAGCATCGAACGCACAGCGACGGGAGTACCCGTCGTGATGTCCATTAGCGTTGCGACGACGGTGGTTGTACCGAGATCGAAGGCGATGCCGTACGAGGTACCTGTTGTGTCGCCGGCCTCTACGCCAATGAGCGCATCGTCAACTACGATGGCCGTCACGTCCCAGAACGCCGAACGCAGGGTCTTGCTCATCGCCGAAAGCACCGATGCCTCAACGGTAACTTCGAGGTCGTCGATGCCATCGCGAATACGTTCGATGTCCGTGCGCTGATCATGCAGCGTTGGCTCTTCCAACTGCAGGTGTCGCTTCTGGATGGCCGGACGCAG
>CAIKEU010000065.1 GCA_903826575.1 uncultured bacterium | reverse complement strand
GACCTTGCACGAGATCGACGTGTCATCCAGCGAACCCCGTGCGCGAAGTGTCACGAACGCGGCTTCGGCGTCTTCACGGTATGCCTCTTTCAGAGGCGCTTGAAGTGATCTGAGTGTCTGTTGATCCACGGGTGAACTCCCTAAGTAGCGTTACTCCGAATCTACCTTCGCGAATGCCATGACGGGGTATCGAGAATCAGTATGCGATTCGACGGTGAACCGCACGCTTGGTTCACTTGCACTGAGGCCGAGATGCGATCTACTTGTGACATGAGCATTGCAACGAGTGAACGAATCGAATCGGTTATTGGCGCGCTCCCGCTGGTTGATCATCACGTCCATGGAGCGCTCCGGGATGATCCAACAGATCGGGCGGATTTCGAGCGGCACATCGCTGAGACGGATCGTCCGGGTGTTGGATCTTGGTTCGATAGCCAGCTCGGTATCGCAATCCGCCGTCACTGCGCCCCGTTGCTAGACCTTGAGCCACTCGCCGATGCTGATACGTATATCGCCCGCCGCCGGGAACTAGGGGCTGCAGAAGTTACTCGCCGTTTCTTGGACGCTACGGGCACATCGCATTTTCTGTTAGAGACCGGATATCGCGGGGACGAGATCCTCGGTGTGGCCGAAATGGTGGAACGTAGTGGAAAACCAGTTTCGGAAGTCGTGCGTCTTGAAACGACGGCCGAAGACTACGTGCGCACGGGGGTAAGTTCGACTCAATTCGTCGTCGGCTTCGAGGCGTATCTGCGCGAGCGTGCAGCGAATGCGGTGGGTCTCAAGAGCATCATTGCCTATCGTGATGGGTTCGACTTCAACCCTGAACCACCGTCGACCACGGAGGTCTTGTCTGCGGCCGACCGATGGTTCAGTCGAATGGCCGCTGGTGCGCCTGTGCGCGTGGACGATCCAGTACTACTGCGCTGGCTCATTTGGACTGGCGTCGAACTCAGCTTGCCCATCCAGTTTCACAGTGGTTTCGGCGATCCCGATCTTGAACTCCATCGTGCGGATCCGTTGCTGCTGACGAAGTTCATCAAACAGGTCGAGCCCCGCGGTACTCAGATCGTTCTGCTCCACACATATCCGTTCCATCGCAATGCCGGGTATCTCGCGCGATCGTTTACCAACGTCACGTTCGACGTTGGTCTGGCGATCAACTATCTCGGTACTCGTGCCGAAGCAGTGATCGCCGAGTCAATGGAGATCGCGCCGTTCGACAAGATCCTGTTCTCGTCAGACGCCTGGGGTCCTGCTGAACTTCACTACCTTGGAGCCACGCTGTGGCGTCGGGGAACGTCGCGCTTGTTGGCTTCGTGGGTGAATGATGGCGATTGGACAGAGGCAGATGCGGTTCGCGTTGCAACACAGATTGCGTCGACGAATGCCGAACGTGTTTATGGGCTTGCGAGTAACTAGGAGTTTGTGATGTGTCGCTTGTTCGGTTGGGCTTGTCCCACTGAGGTTTCTGCTGTTGACCTACTCGGTGAAGATATGGAACGCCTAAGGGATCTTTCACGTTTGCACCAAGACGGCTGGGGGATTGCGACGCAAAGTGAGTCCGGGGTGCGCATCGTTCGCGAAGATATCCCGGCTTACGAGAGCGTGACGTTCACTGATCATTTAGAAGCCAGTACCGGTCAGGTGGGTATCGTCCATCTTCGTTGGGCCACAGGCAAACTCGCGCGTTGTGTTGAGAACACGCACCCGTTTGTGCGTGGGAACGTCGCGTTCATGCACAACGGTTCACTCCCGGTCGGACCAGAGCTGTTAGCCATGATCGATGCGGATCTGCTCGAGTCGATCGAAGGAACGACCGACTCCGAGCATTACTTCATGGCCTTGCTCAGTGCTCGCAGGAAAGCAGAGTCCGTACCGGATGCGATTGCTCTTGTCCTGAATGGACTTGCGGGATTGCCGTGGCCATCGTTGAACATGATGTGGGCCGAACCCGACTGGCTTCACGTGCTGTGTGCGCATCAGCCGGAGTTTCGTGCCGCCGAGTTACCGGATCCGTACTACCACCTGCAGTATGGTCGATTCGATGAATCGGTGATTGCGTGGTCGTCTGAGGTTACTGAACGAGATGGAACGTCGTTAGCGAATGGTTCGGTGCTGTCTGTTCAGGCAAGTACCGGTCAGATCCAGGTAACTCCGCTCTAGACAGCCGGGTCTAGTGCGGTTTTCGTCAGGAGGACCCATGCAGGACACGACGGAAGCGCCGAAACTTCGCCGCGAACTTTCAATCTGGGAAGCCATTGGTATTTCCCTTGCGTTGATGGCGCCGTCGATGGCGGCCAACATCAATCCGCAGGGACCAGCCACTCTCGTTGGCCGTGCTGTTCCGTTGACCTTCATCATGGCGACAGTCGGTGTGCTTCTTGTTGCGTACACGTTCGTCCGCCTGACCCAGCGCTTCAACCACTCAGGATCCGTCTATGGGTTCGTTGGAGCCACGTTGAACCCGCGCCTGGGCATTCTCGCCGGCTGGGCGCTCACCGGAACGTACGTCTTCTATGGCGTTGTAACGGCAATGGCGTTCGGTCGATTTGCATCCACATTCCTTGATTCCCTAGGGATTTGGAAGAGTCCGACTGATTCAGCCGCGTACATTTTGGGTTTAATCGCACTTGTAGGCGTATGGGCGCTGGCAATTTCACCGGCGCGCAATGGCACGCGCATCCTTCTGATCATCGAAGGCCTAACCGTTGCGCTCATCCTCATTGTGACGCTCGTCGTTCTGTTCAAGTTGGCGAACGGCACTGCCCCGAATGGCCTGAAGATCGATACGTCAGTGTTTTCACTTCCCGATGGCGTCGACACCTCGACGCTGTTCCTCGGTGTGGTTTTCGGTTTTCTTTCGTTCGCTGGCTTTGAGGCCGCGGCTACCCTGGGTGAAGAAGCCAAAAATCCTCGTCGCGATATTCCGAAGGCCATTCTCGGTGTCGCCATTTTTGGTGGCATCTACTTCACTGTTGTCACCGCCGTTGAAGTGATGGGCTTCGGCACCAGCGATGCCGGCGTCAAGAACTTCATTGCCTCGGGTTCACTTCTCGGTGATCTTGGTTCCCAGTATGTAGCTTCCTGGGTTGGTCAGCTGATCACCGCTGGCGCCATGGTGAGTGCCTTTGGTTGCGCACTCGCGTGTGCCGTGGGTGCTGCTCGCCTTATGTACGCATTTGGCCGCGATGGCGTGAGCGTGAAGGGCATCGAGCAGGTTCACCCCAAGCGCGGTACGCCAACCAACGCGACGACCGCAGTTGTTGTTGTGATGGCGCTGCTGGTGATCTTCGCGTGGCAGATCTTGAAGTGGGATTCACTGACGACATTCCTTCAGGCCGGTGTTATCGGAACGTTGATCCTGCTTGTCGTGTACTTCCTCGCAACCGTTGGCGCGATCAAGCTTCTGTTCATGAGTGGACAAAAGACCGTCGCCGCATGGGAAGTTGTCATTCCGGTGCTTGCGCTGATCGTTCTTGCCTACACGCTCTTCCGTAACGTTTACCCGTTCCCAACTGGCACTGCGGTATGGGGTCCGGCCGTTGCCATCGTCTGGCTTGTCGTGGGCATCGTGTGGATCGCTGCTCGTTCGGCTGCCTCCACTCAGGCGGGCGAAGCGTTGCTTAAGTCCGAAGGTCTCGCCGAATCGATTGACGTCTAGGGGAATTGTTGTGCTTGAGGGAATCAAGGTCGTTGATCTAAGTGCGCCACTCGGCCCTGACACGATCATGTGGCCTGGTGCGCCGGCGCCGTCGGCTGACACGCTCGTGACGATTGCCGACAACGGGTACTTCGCTCGGCTTCTGCATGTGTTCGAACACTCGGGCACGCACTTCGATGCGCCGTGCCACATGGTTGCGGACACAGCTTCAGTGGACGAAGTGCCCGTCGAGTCACTTGTTGCACCGATCCGCGTGGTCGACATCAGCAGCGCCATCGGTAATGACGCCGATGGCCTGTTGACGGTCGAGCACGTGAAGGCACATGAGGCCGAGCATGGACCGATCCCGGCTGGATCGGCGGTGTTCTTGCGAACGGGTTGGGAAGATCGCAACACCGATGCTGAGGCTTACGCCGGTCCAGAAGGTGATCTGCACTTTCCCGGCTTCGGCGTGCCCGCTGCTCAGTACCTAGTGGACGCAGGCGTCGTCGGGCTCGGAATCGACACTCTCGGGATCGACGCCGGTTGCGCCGATACGTTCCCAGTTCACAAGACGGTGTCGCACTCGGTCGGGGTCTGGCACTTGGAGAATCTGACGAATCTCAAGTCACTCCCGGCATCGGGTGCCTGGGTGATCGTTGGAGTGCCGAAGCTTGTAGGCGGCTCAGGCTGTCCTGCACGGGTGATTGCGCTCGTTCCTTAGAGCCAACGCAACTGTAGGTAGCGTCAAACTGCACGTAGTAAGTCTGGGGTGTGTCCACCTTGGTTTCGGCCGGGGTAGACGCACCCCATAGTTGTTGCGGATGTGGACCGCTTTGGGCGTCCTTAACGCGGCGTTCACGACAACCTCGGGTCCGCTAGACCACATGGGTGATTCGTCGAATCCCCCAATTGGGCTAGTCAGCCAAGAAGTGGGGCGATGCCGTCGCCCGCTGTCCTCGAATGCCGGGCATAATTGCCAGACCATGACTCAGCAGCCATTGATCCGTCCCGTCTTAGAAACTGAACGTGCGCAGGCCGCCGGCCTCGCGACGAGAGCCTTCATGGGAGAGGCGTTCATGTTTGGCATGGCGGGTAACGACCCACTTGATCGATACCTGGCTGCGCACCAGATCTATTCGTCTGAGCCGTGGGACGACACGGCGATCATGATGGGCGCCTTCCTTGACGATCTACTCGTCGGGATTGTGCGTGGATCGTCCGTCGGTCACTGCACCCTGTGTCGCACGATCGATCCGCAACATCCGCCCGCTGATGAGGCTCGGCGCAAGGATTGGGAATTCTGGGTGGGTGTTCGCGACGTACATGCGCGGCACGGTGAACATGGATGGATTAGCCGGATGGCCGTTGAGCCGCAGGGTCAAGGAAGCGGTGTTGGTAGCCTGCTGATCGAGTCCATCATGGACGAGTTGGGGGCGCGTGGATCTGGTGCGGTATACCTCGAGGCTTTACGTGAACGATCCGGCTTCTACGAAAAGCATGGCTTCCGTTCGATTGACGAAGTTCCCGAGCCGTGGGCGGATCTGTCGTATCTCATGGTGCGCGAGGTCTAGGCCTGAGCCACCCCGGTCGTATCAGGGTGCGATGTTCGCAAACTCAAGTGCCCGTTGGGCAAGTCCCACATTTCCGTCAAGGTTCACTCGCTCGCTGACATCACCGAAGGTGCTGCGCCCAGTTCCCAGCGCGACATAGGTCAGCCAGTCGAGTTCAACTCGGGCTGTGGGCGCGCGCGAAGACAGCGGCACGAAACCTGCACGGCCATCCTCATCGACCTCAACCTTGCAGCTAAAACTGATCCCACCACTGACGTCGACTCGGAGCGACTGACCAGGTTGAGCACCGACCTTCTTACCCCAGAGCATCGGCAGTGACGACACAAGTGATTCAGCTGTGATGTGGGCACCTTGTGTTGCCTCGTGACCGGGCTGATTGATTGCCGAGCGGATATCTTGCTCGTGAATCCATAGATCAAAGACGCGCATGCGCATGATGCGTCCCAACGGAACCTGACTACCAGCGGGACCGCTGACTAACAGCTCGGGATCCGGCTCGATCGATCGCAATTGAGCATCGCGACGTGGAATCACCTCGATCAGCTCGGTCACGACCGCTTCTCGTGTTGATCCGCGACGGGCGTCGACACCCATCTCCATGAATCGGCTGAACTCGTCGTCGCGAACGTGTGGCAGTGCCGCCCAATCAGGGCTGTGGGCTGGGAGGCTGTCGCCGACTAATTGTCGTTCAAGTGCGACGACGTGACCAACGATGTCTCCGACGGTCCAGCCGGGGCATGGACTCGCGGTGACCCACTGCTCATCCGATAGCTCTTGTGCGAGCGCACCAATGTTGGTCATTGATTCTGAGCACGCGTCGATCAGGGTTGAGATCTGGCCGTCAAAGAAATGGGGCTGCGCATCAGACGTCATGTGCTGAATCTACGTCATGCCAATTCTGATTGCACTGTGCTGTAGGGGCTGTCGACCTAGGCAGATTCGTGGCGGCGTAGCGCCTGTAAGCCCAGCAGTCCAGCGACCAAGGCGCTGAACGCACCAATAGCCAAAGCCCAACGGGCCCCCCAGCTTTGAGCGATGAATCCGACGATAGGTCCACCGATCGGCGTTGTGCCGAGAAAGGCAACGGCCCACAGGCCCATGACCCTGCCGCGCATCTCAGGTGCGGCGTTCATCTGAAGGGTTGCGTTACCGGTAGACAGGAACCAGATACTGGCCGCGCCCACGGCAACCAGCGCGATACAGGCAAGTTCAATGTTTGGCGCAAGTGCGACCAGAAGATCTGTCACTCCAAATGCGAAGACCGCCGTCGTTAGTGGCCGTATTCCAAAGGCGGATCGACCAGCACTGGCCAATCCACCGCCGATTGCTCCGAGCCCCATCGCTGATGTGACTAAGCCAAAGTTGATCGGCCCGGTTCCGAATGTCTGGGCGGCCAGAGAAGGCAGTGTGACCTGAAATTCATATGTGAGAGTGCCAACGATGGCCATCATCAGCAGCGGGATGAGCAAGCCCGGCGTCGCGCGTACGTAGCGCAATCCCTCGCGAAGTTGCCCAGGTGCTCGCACAACGGGTTCGCTTGGAGTGAGCAGGGTGGTGTCCATGATTGAGTAAGCAATGATGACCGCAATAAAACTTGCGGCATTGACGTAGAAACATGATCCGACGCCGACGGTGGCAATCAACAAACCGGCCAGTGCCGGCCCAACCGCGCGAGCGACATTCACAAGTACCGAATTCAGGCTGACGGCGTTTCGTACCTGATCGTCCTTAACCATTTCGCGCACGAATGACTGACGCGCAGGATTATCTAGCACGTTGGTTAAGCCAAGAAGCAACGTCAGGATCAGGACGATGGGCAAGGTCGCGTGATGGGTTTGATACAGAATGCCAAGTGCCAGAGCCTGAATAGCTGCAGCACATTGCGTCGCGATGATGAGCTTGCGTTTGTCGAGGCGGTCGATCAGAACGCCACCGTACGGTCCCAGGAGAAGTACTGGCACGAACTGAAGCGCGATCGTGAGGCCCAACCAGGTCGCGGAATTCGTCAGCTCCAAGACCAGCCACGCCATTGCGACGGACTGCATCCACGTGCCGGTAAGTGACACCGCTTGAGCGATGAAGAACTTGCGGTAGTTCGGATTGTCGAGCGAGGAGAAGGTTCGCTGTCCCCACGATGACAAGGTCACGAGTGATGTGGCCCTAGTCGAATGACGGCATCGGGACGGCCGCATCGTCAGCTAAGACGTGTGCGGTGTCCTGCGTTGTGCGCAACGGAACTTCCTTGAGGAGCAGGGACAATAGGAATGCCAGCAACATGACCGGAGTTGCGATCAGGAAGGTTGTTGCGATGGCGTTGCTGAATGCGCCGAGAACTAATTCGCGGATGGGCAACGGGAGTGCGTTGATGTTCGCCAGCGAGCCAGTCATGCTTCCGTCGGACGGCATGTTCATGCCGGGCGGTAGTACCTTCTCGATTTCAGAAGTGAGGCGAGCAGTAAAGATTGCACCGAAGATCGCGGTACCGAAGGAGCCACCGATACTGCGGAAGAAGGTTGAGGTACTCGTGGCGGCACCGATTTGAGCGGGTTCAACAGAGTTCTGCACGGCGAGAACGAGAACCTGCATGACACAACCGAGTCCGACGCCGAGGATGAACGCGTAGAGATCGATCTGCCAGTACGGGGTATCAATGGTGAGGTGTGACATCAGCCAGATGCCGAGCGTGGCCAGGGCTGTACCGATAACAGGGTAAATCTTCCAGTGACCGGTCTTGGAGATCCGACGTCCACTGATGATGGATGCGGCCAGGAGACCTGCCATCAGCGGCAGCAACTGAAGACCCGCGCTGGTCGGCGTGGCACCCTTGACGACCTGCAGGTAGAGCGAGAGATAAACAATTGATCCGAACATCGCAAAGCCGATGACGAAACCCATTGCCGAGGTCGTCCGCACAACCGGGATGCTGAATAGCCGCATGGGGACGATGGGTTCGGCAGTACGAGTCTCATGCCAAATGAACCAAGCCGTGAGTGCGACACCGACAGCGGCAAGTCCGATGATTTGTGGCGAGGTCCACGCGTACTTGTTTCCGCCCCACACCGTCACCATCAACAGTGCGCTCACACCAAGAACGAGCAGTGCGGCGCCGAGCCAGTCAATGATTTTCTTCTCGTGACGCACCGGTAGGTGCAAGACCGCACCGAGCACGAAGAAGGCGGCGATACCCAATGGAAGGTTGATGTAGAAAATCCAGCGCCATGACAGGTGCTGAGTGAAGAGGCCACCGAGCAGAGGGCCAAGAACGCTAGCCACACCGAAGACTGCCCCAAAAAGGCCCATGTACTTGCCGCGCTCGCGCGGTGGCACCAGGTCAGCGATGACCGCCATGACCAACACCATGAGTCCACCGCCACCCACGCCCTGAATGGCGCGGAATGCGATGAGTTGGCCCATGGACTGAGAGAGCCCGGCAAGGGCTGAGCCGATCAGGAAGATCACGACGGCAGACTGAAGCATCGGCTTGCGCCCGTAGAGATCTGACAACTTGCCCCAGATCGGCGTCGACGCGGTGGACGCCAGAAGGTACGCGGTCACGACCCACGAAAGCTCGGCAAGTCCGCCGAGATCACTGGTGATCGTTGGCAACGCGGTCGAGACGATCGTCTGGTCAAGTGCTGCGAGCAGCATCGTCATCATCAGCGCGGTGAGGATCAGGCGCAGGTGTCGCCGGCTTGCTGCTATCTCGGCATCGACCTCGATCTGGGCGGCAGCATCGGTCGTAGGTTCTGCGGTCAACTCATCCTCCGGGCACAGTTCTCCCGACACGGTGCAGCGGGAATATCTCTATTCTCTCACGCGAAGAACGGTGGCTAGGACAGGCGAGGGAATGGTTGAGCCAGCTCAAGCGCCCGTGCCACCCGCAGCACGAGTCGATCGTCGAAATGACGTCCCACAAGCTGAGCGGCCATGGGTAGGCCATTGGACGCCAATCCGTTGGGAACTGTTGCCGCTGGGTGGCGGGTCATGTTGATCGGGTATGTGAAGGGCGTCCAATCAACCCAATGGGATTGCGTTGACGGATCTGCCACATCGGACCCGATGGGGAAGGCGGTCAGTGGAAGTTGAGGACTGATCAGGATGTCGTAGGTGGTGAGCAGCCGGCTCAGTTTGAGCGTTGCCTGCGCGCGAACGGCGTCAGCGTCGAGAAACTGTTGGGCGGTTATCACCTGACCGCGCTCACAGGTAGCCACGAGACCGGGATCGCTCAGTTTCCATCGCTCAGCAGGAACGCCGTTAAGGGTGCGCCCGATGGCCGCATCCCAAAGCGTCAGGAACGCATCGCGGCAGTCACTGAAGTCAATCGCGACCTCCTCGACGGTTGCTCCGAGCGAAACCAGCGCGTCGACCGATCGTTGGGTAGCGGCTGCGATCTCGGGGTCGACCTGTGCGTGTCCAAAGTCAGGGCTGAAAGCGATTCGCATTCCCTTGACGCCATCGTCGATGTCGTCGATCCATGACGCGGAGTTCGGCTGTGTTGGGTAGATATCAAGCGGGCTTGGTGTTGCCATCGCACTCATCATGTACGCCGAGTCGCGAACGGTGGGGGTGAGTGGGCCGAGGTGGCTGAGCAATCCGGATACACCGGGTGGGTACATCGGAATGAGGGCGTGTGTTGGCTTGATTCCGAATACGCCACAAAAACCTGCGGGCATGCGGATCGAGCCGCCACCGTCTGTTCCGAGGTTGAGTACAGCCATCCCGGTTGCCGCGGCGACAGCTGCACCACCAGATGAACCACCGGACGTCTTACTCGGATCCCATGGATTGCGGGTGTATCCGCTCAGTGGTGAGTCGGTCAGGCCCTTCCATCCGGATTCAGGTGTCGTTGTCTTACCCACAAGGACAGCGCCCGCGTCGATGAGTGTCTGGGCGACAGGAGCCGTTTCAGTAGCTAGCTCGTTGGGGTCGAGATGCGGCGACCCTTTGAGCGTGGGCCAGCCTTCGACGAGGACGAGGTCTTTAATGGAAGCCGGGACGCCATCGAGCGGTCCGCGCGATGTACCACTGCGCCAACGACTTTCACTTTCATGGGCTGCTCCCAAGGCGCGTTCAGGATCGACCATGACGAAGCCGTTGAGCTCAGCGTCAGCCTCGTCGATGCGATCAAGGCATGCCTGAATCGCCTCCACCGGGGAAAGTGATCCCTCGGCGTACGCGGTTGATAGTGAATCGACGGTGAATTCGCGGGCATCCATCATGCGTCCTAACGTCGAAGTGATGAAAAGGAACCAGCTTTTACGAATGGTCGTTGCGATAGTGGTCTGCGAGTGCGTCTGCACCAAAGTCGTTGGTTAGATCTCGCCACACAGTGTGAACATGGTTGGCACCGCGTGCGGTGTTGTCGAGTTCGGCGAGGAACGTATCGCCTTGAACTCGGTAGTAGTGGCCCTGGCCCGGTTCTAAGCCGCCAGCCCACAGGAAGTGCAGCCAGTCGAGGTCGACGTCGGATGCATACTTCGAGCGTTCGTCGGCGGCGAGATCATCGGGTATCCGGCCAATGTAGACGTCGAGCAATGCGCGCAGGATCTCTCGCTGATCCGATGTCATAGACGACGCGGGGAGTCCCTTCGGGGTTGCGGTCAGCCGTGTGAGTTCGAGGCTCTCAGGTGTCGTCCCCTCATTCTTTTCCGCAGCGATGTGAATGTCCTTGCACAGTTGGCCCAACTCACCTGGGAACACTCCTCGCCAGAGATAGAGCAGCTCAATGGGGAGGTCACCGTCGCCCTGCCCGAAGTGCGGCCGATTGGCGGACACGAGGTCGATCGGAGCGATCGACGTTGGCAGGCCGAGTACTCGCTGTTCCTCGGTCAGAGATCGAGTAAGTTCGCGACCCAAGTCCTCTGCACCGGCGAGCGGACGTAGCGGATGGGGACCAAGCAATGGAGCCGACGCGGGATCGGCACCGAGGAAGAAGGGGGTCGTCGAGGCGACGGCACCGTCGACGATGAGGTGATTCACCGAAAGATGGTGCCCACCCATGCGCCACGACCACGTGCCTGTTGAGCCCGGTTCACCGAAGACGCGGATGTAGTAGGCGCCAACATCGCGACCTCGCTCGCGCCCCCAATCGCGAATGTATCCCTCGACGTAATCGAGAACGTTGTCCAAGCCAATGATTGTTGACGCGGTCACGTACGCCGCGGCCGATGAACCAGAGGCGAGTAGTTTCATGGCCTTTTGGTACTGGGCCGGCGATAGGTCACCGAGGCGAACACCGCCGTGATCGGTCGGCGTATAGAACCACGTCTCGCGCTCGGCAGTATCGAATGACCAGGCTGCTACCTCGCGTTGGGCCGGGGTCAAACTGCCTAGGAATTCGGTTGCGGCGGTGAGCATCCGCTCGGCAGCGATGTGTCGTGCGTGAGTCATAGTGACTGCCTCCGTAAAGGTGTGTGGGTGCAGCCTACGGGGGCGCGCGGGGCGATTTTCGATGGGACTCGCCTTCAACGGTGGCAGACTGTCGATGATGCCGATAGCGTCGAAGATCAAGCGTCGTGCACAAGGCGTTAGCAGCATTAGATGAGGAACATGTCGTGAAGTTTCCAACTGGTCACGTAGCCAGCAGAGGTCGAGCGCTCTTACTTCTACTGCTTGTTTTGTTGGTAACGGGGGCGATCTTTGCCGTCCCTGCTCCCACCGCACCGAAAGCCTTGGTCTCGTCGGGGCTACCGACGAGTTATCAGTCGGCGGAGGCAGAGCTTCGACAGCAGAAACTTCCGTCGCCGGATGTCTCACCAGCACTTGTCGTCTACAGCAATGTGGATGGTTCCGCGCTGTCTGATCCGGAAAGAAACACCGTCGCCTCACAATCTGCTGGGCTCGCAAAGTATGCAGTCGGTGGGCAGGTTGGTCCGGCAGTCTTTTCGCCCGACGGCACGGTTGCACTGGTATCGGTCCCAGTGAGCACAGTTGACGATGCTGCCGTCCCGAAGACGGTTGAGGGTATCCGCGCAGTGGCAACCGCTGACCTTCCCGCGGGGATGCAGGCTCAAGTAACTGGTGAACCTGCGGTCATCACGGATCTGACCAAGGTCTTCGAGGGCGCAGACACCAAGCTCCTTGCTGCGACGGCGACTGTTGTAGCGGTCCTGCTCCTTGTGACGTACCGAAGTCCGTGGCTGTGGCTGGTACCGCTGACGGTGGTTGGCATCTCCGAGCAGCTCACTACCAAGCTCGTCGCGTTGATCGCACCACACTTCGGAATTGTCATCGACCCAGCGGCTGCTGGTATTACGAGTGTTCTTGTGTTTGGTGCGGCCACGGACTATGCGCTACTTCTCATTGCTCGATACCGTGACCAGCTCAGGACTCATGAGAGCCGCTTCGAGGCGATGTCGATCGCGTTGCGGAAAACGGCTGAGCCGATTCTGGCATCTGCAATCACAGTTACTTTGGCGCTGCTTTCACTGCTGTTCGCCCAGCAAGAAGGCCTTCGTGCGATTGGCTTTTCGGGCGCTGTCGGCGTGATTGTTGCGATGCTGACGGGGCTGTTTGTATTGCCGGCAGCGATGGTGGTGTTTGGCCGCAAGCTCTTCTGGCCGTTTACGCCGAACGTCGGTGATGAACCACGTGAAGGTAAGTTCTGGGGCCGCATTGGTGAAGCTGTACGCCAACGCCCGCTGGTTGTTGGTTCCGTGGCGCTGGCGGCGTTACTTGTTCTCGCTCTTGGCATTCAAGGATTGTCGGTCGGACTGAGTCAAAATGAACAGTTCCGCGTGAAGCCGGAAGCGATTGCTGGCCAGGAAACGCTGGCTAAAGCCTTCCCAGCCGGTTCAAGTTCGCCTGTGTCGATCATGACCAATCCGCAATCTGCGCAAGCGGTGGTGAGTGCTGTGACAGCGCTTCCTGGTGTCGCTTCCGTTCAGGCTGGTCCAACGAGCGGAAACATCACCCAGGTCAATGCCATCCTCGACGCATCGCCTGGCACCCAAGAATCGTTCGACACGATCCGAGCGATGCGTTACGCGCTCGCCGACATCTCAGGCGCGGATGCAGTGGTGGGTGGCAACGATGCGACTCGTTTGGACGGAAAGGACGCCGCCATTCGCGACTCGAAGGTGATCATCCCGATCATTCTGACGATCGTATTCATCGTGCTCTTGCTGCTACTTCGATCGGTGTTGGCACCAGTGCTACTCGTTGCGACGGTCTTGGTGACGTACTTCGCCGCGCTTGGCGCATCCTGGTTTATCTTCAACAAGATGTTGGGGTATCCGGCACTCGACAATCAGGTACTGCTGCTGTCATTCCTATTCTTGGTTGCTCTTGGCGTCGACTACAACATCTTCCTCGCCACCAGAGCACGTGAGGAAGCGGCACTTAGCGATACGCGCGACGGGATGCTCACGGCGCTTCGCGCCACCGGTGGTGTGATCACGAGCGCGGGCATCCTGCTCGCAGCGGTATTCGCTGTGCTCGGAGTCCTACCGCTTGTGGCCCTAGCGCAGGTTGGCCTCATCGTCTGCATCGGTGTTTTGCTCGACACGTTGGTTGTACGCACCGTACTTGTGCCTGCTCTGGCGTTCATCCTGGGCGACACGTTCTGGTGGCCGGCACAACCGCATGAGGCTGAGCCGGAACTCCTCGAGGTCGACGCTTAGGATTGGTCGCGCAGCATGCGACGAAGAATCTTGCCCGAGGCTGACTTCGGTACAGCGTCGATGAAGTGAACTTCGCGAAGCTGCTTGTACGTAGCAACCTGCCCGGCAACGAAGGTGGCGATTTCTTCCTCGCTGGCTTCGACGTTCGGGCGCAGTACGACGAACGCGATTGGAAGCTCGCCGGCTTCTTCGTCGAGTTTGCCGACGACCGCTGCGTCGGCCACCGCAGGGTGGGTAAGCAAGAGCGCTTCGAGCTCGGCGGGTGCTACTTGGAAACCCTTGTACTTAATGAGTTCCTTGAGACGATCGACGATCCAGACGTGGCCGTCATCGTCGATATGGGCGATGTCGCCGGTGTGCAGCCAACCGTCGGGATCGATGG
>CAIKEU010000064.1 GCA_903826575.1 uncultured bacterium | reverse complement strand
CGGCACGAGCCATCGCCACCAACTCAGCACACCGGACAGCAGCGGACACGGCCACAGTGATGGGATCACCAGGGATCGGATCACCAGGACACCGTCCCGCCCCAGACCACTTAATATCGAACATGCGTACTATTCTGCATCATGATCGAAGCCCTGTCAAGCCCGAAACACGTTTACCCCCAACCGATTACACGTGTCGCGACACCTGTGGAAAACAAGCGGCAAGACGTGCAGAAACATCAGCCGAGCAATCCAGGGGTTCGTTTTTGCGCGGAGGGTAGGGGACCCACCGCTACGCGGCTCCTCGAATCACTCTGCTCGCTAGAGCAAAAAGGGACGCCCCAGACGGGACGTCCCTTTTTGCGCGGAGGGTAGGGGATTCGAACCCCTGAGGGGTTTCCCCCAACACGCTTTCCAAGCGTGCGCCATAGGCCACTAGGCGAATCCTCCGTAGAGAAGAATAGGGGCAATATCTCCAAGGTTGAAATCCACCCGGTTTCGGACCGGCACTGGCTCGCGTAGACTTACTCCGACCCCCCGTGTGGCGTCATCTCGCCGAACTCCCCCAGGGCCGGAAGGCAGCAAGGGTAAGTGAGCTCTGATGGGTGCGCGGGGGGTCACCTGATTGGCCTCGCCGAGAGTTACAGTAGAAGCGTGATCTTTAAATCGGTGGGGGACCGAAGGCCGTATCCAGAACATGGACGGGCGCCATCTGAGTGGGGCGATTTGCCACCTCGTCAGATTCGCTTAGCCGATCTGATCACAACCAAACGAACCCTTGACCTCGAAGCGCTTCTCGATGAGCAATCAACCTTCTTCGGCGATCTTTTCGCTCACGTCGTGCAGTGGCGCGGAGATCTCTACCTCGAGGACGGACTGCACCGTGCGCTGCGCACGGCGTTGCACGGACGTCCGGTGATCCACGCCCGGGTTCTCGATCTTGACGATCCGAAAACCCAACACGCCAACGGGAGCCAATCGCTCGAGCAACGAGGAGCCCGACGATGAGCATGTTGTCCGGGCCCGGGCCACGTAAATCGCCAGGGAGCAGCCGTGGCATCCCCTGGACGACGATCATCGGCGTGCTCGTCTCGATGGCGCTGCTGTTCGGTGCAGCATTCGTCGGAGTGCGCCTCATTCGCGGCAGTTCCGGTACAGCGCAAGCAGCAGGAATCTCACCGAGCCCGAGTGTTTGCGTCTCATCAACGGTCCAACCCGCCGGATCACTGCCCAAGCCATCCACAGTGACGGTTAATACCTTTAACGGTTCCCACCACAAGGGCTTAGCGCGGACGACCGCCGCAGAATTGCAGCTACGCGGATTTAAAACCGGTGAGATCGCAAACGATCCACTTGGCCAACACATCAAGTCAGTGGGCGAGATTCGATACGGCGTCAAAGGCGCAATGAACGCCGCCTTACTGCGGTATTACGTCCCAGAAGCAACGCTGACCCTCGACAAGAGGACAGACGCAAGCGTCGACTTGGTCACCGGCGAAGCCTTCGTGGGCTTGGCACCACAAAGTCAGGTCGATTCGTCAATTTCATCTCCAACACCGACGTCAACAGGCGCGGGCTGTCCGACCGGCAAGTAGCAATTCCTAGCCTGCCGTCAGGCCGAACCCCGCTGGTGCCAGAGGTGAAACGCCCGGTCCTTCGTTGCTCAAACCGTCGAATCAACTGACGGGAATCCACACACAGCGGAAATCGGTAACCGTCACATCGCTCTTCGACAGTGGGATGTCCTTCGTCGTGATGTTCAGTGCCTTGCCTTGCCACGATTCGTGAATCGACAAGATCTCGCTATTCAGTTGGTTTTCCAAGTCTTGATAGGCCTGCTCGGCGGCAGTGTACTTAGCGGACGCAGTGTCGATCTTGGCCTGGGCTTCACGCTGACGACGTGCATCGGCTGCCAACGAGGCACCGCTCTTGCGACCCCCGAAGAGCCCACCGATCGCTGACGTAACCATCGCACCAAGTCCGTAGGAGGCATCGTATGCACGCTGGTGTTGATCGACAGTGATGCTCGCGTCAGTGATCTTCTTCTTCGCCGCTGTCACTTTCGTTTCATACTTGGTGCGAAGTTTCGCCATATCTCCATCTGCGGCGGAGGCAGCAAGTTGCAGACATCGCGCAGTGAAATCTTCTTGCGTTTCCCCAACCCGCGAGTAAGCCTTGAGATCCATATTCGCCCAGATCTGCGTTGATTTAGAGCGGACTAGTTCGTCGACGAGAGCCTTCTGAATCGAATTCCAGTAAGCCTTCGTCTTTACCTCGCTCGGTAAGAAACCATAGACACTGCCAACCGGTGCAGTTGTGATCAGATCGCGATCGTCGTAATCGACAGCGACGAACTTTCGTCCATCTGGGATCTGGGTGAGTGGAAGTAACACTGCCTCGTACTCTTCGTCGAGAATCAACTTCGATGGGGTGTCGTCGTAACGAAGATTCACTCGGGCAACAGCTGCAGCCCGCAGATGCTGACCAGCATTGACTCCCCCAACCTCGGCCAACCATGTCGTCGCCGGATCAACGAAAGCAACCGGGATACCCGCTGCAATTGCTGGCATTACGGGGGTCTCATCCGCACTGGCCTGAGCTGGCGCAACCGATGGCAACGTCGATGGTGCGATATCAGCAGGTGCTGGCATCTGGGTTGCATCACTCGTCGGAACAACAGCCGGCGGCGCCATCGTTGGCTCGGTCACAACATCGGCCGACGCACCAACCACCTCCGTTACAACACCCGCCGACGGGATGACGACAGCCGTCACGTCGCTAGCATCAGGCGAACCAACGGCCGCTGCACTCGCTGGCGCCGCAGTCTCGGCCGGCACGGCGGCCGCCGCCGGCCCATCCTCCATCGCAACCTTGATCTGATCACGGGTGAGCGGCCCGCGCAGGTAGCTCATAGCCCAACGCGAGGTCATCACCTCTGGCACATCTTTGCCAGCTCGACGCAGCAGGAACTGACGCTTGCCGAGATTGCTGATGGTGTCACTAACGGCCGAAACGTCAACGCCACCAGCAGCACTCGTCAACCCATCGACGAGACGCTTCTTGTCCTGCTCGGTCTGAAGGCGGCCAACCATCCAGGTTCCCGTGTTGGACAGCGCTTTGTAGTCAAGATCGACAGGGTTTTGTGTAGAGAGCACAACGCCTAAACCGAACGCGCGCGCCTGCTTCAGCAGAAGCATCATCGGCTTCTTCGTCGGCGGATTGGCGGTGGGCGGCAAGTAGCCCGCCACCTCGTCCATGTAGAGCAACGCGCGCAAATCACTCGTGCCACTCTGACGACGCATCCATGTGACCAACTTCGATAGAACAAGCGACGTCACGGACTGACGCTGGTCGTCGCTTAGATGTGCAGTTGTCACGATCGCACACCGGGCCTTGCCATCGGCGGTGAACAACATCGACTGAATATCGATCGGGTCGCCGGTAAGCCACGCAGCAAAAGAAGGTGACGCCAGTAATCCGTTGAGCTTCATGGCAAATGCGAGACGATCATTTGGTGGGAAGAAGACATCCAGTTCGAGAACGCCAAGCTTACGGATCGGCGGCTGCTGCACCTGCGCCAACAGCGTAGAGAGATCTAGATTCTGGCCCTGCGACCATGCGTTCTGAATCAAGTTCGCAAGCAGAATGTGCTCACGCGAAGAAAGCGGATCACCGTTGATCCCGATCATTCCAAGGACGCTAGTGACGTACCCGTCAATCTCATCGCTCATGACCTCGGGGTCAGTGTCGGCCGGCGGTGCATCCAGTGACCCAACAATGTTGAGAGGGCGGCCCGCAGACGAGCCCGGTGTGTAAATCGTGAAGTCAACCTTTGACTTGAGCGCAGCCAAACGCTCTGGGGTGATTTCCCACCCAGCTAAACCATCACGCCAGAAGGTGGCTTGTTGCTCGGCGAACTCATCTAGCCCGAGCCCAGCCTTCTCGGCGTCACCATCGTTGATCCACGGACGGAAGTCGCTTCCGCGCAACTCCGGGAAAATCAGCATGAGATTGGTGAGATCACCCTTGGGGTCAATCAATAGCGCGGGCACCCCGCTGTTCAACACCTCCTCGATGAGAACAACACCCAGACCAGTCTTTCCCGATCCAGTCATGCCAATGATGACTCCGTGCGTAGTGAGATCACCGGACGGCAGAACAGAAGCGTCAGACGAGCGGGTACCGGTTGCGGGATCGATGCGACCACCAAGATGAAGATCAGCCATAGCCGCAGCCTAGAGCCCCACCACATCAACCCGCCGCACGTACGCGCAAACCGTGCAGAAGCCGGTGAACTGACTATGACTTGACCACCGTCGCGAGCACCTTGTCAGCCTCTGCCCGATGAGCCAAACCCCAGTCATTCATTTGACTCATTGGCATTGGCCGCGTGTAGTAGTAGCCCTGCCCGAGGTCCGCGCCTAGGGAAGCAGCAAGGTCGCACTGCTCTTTCGTCTCGATCCCCTCCACGACAACACGGGCACTCAATGCATGACCAAGAACAATTGCTGCCGCCAGAATCTCTCGTGACTTGCTGTCCTTTTCCGCGCTCACCAGCAGCGAACGATCGATCTTGATAATGCTCGGCAAAAGCCGTTCAAGCATCGACAGATTCGAGAACCCGGTTCCAAAATCATCGATCGCGATCGTCGCCCCGAGTCGCCGCAGAAGGCCCAGGGCCTCAACCGCGCGACCCTGATGTGCCATCAGAGTTGCTTCAGTGACCTCGATGACAATGCGACCGAAACCACCAGGTGGCTCCCAATCCATAACCCGGTTGACGAGATCGCGCCCCTCAAGTTCCTCCGGTGAGAGATTTATCGAGATCGGCATCAAGACCGTCGAACCATGTGAGTCAAGGGCGATCAGGTCCTCGTCGACAAGCCCAAGAACGATATTGCCCAACGGCCGGAGTTGACCCGAATCTTTTATGACATCAATGAATTCGGCAGCCGACACAAGTTCGCCGTCCCTTTTCCAACGCACGAGTGCTTCGGCCATATCAATGTGACCGCTGCGCAAATCGATAATCGGTTGATAGGCCATTTCGAACTTCTTCGATCGAATGGCCTCAGTCAGATCATGACGTCGAGAAGCATGGAGTTCGGCCCGATCGTTCATCTCGCTTTGGAAATAGGCATGGCTATCGCGACCCGCTTCTTTAGCAACGTACATGGCGGTATCCGCACTGTGCATTAGCGAATCGGCGTCCCGACCATCCGCTGGGCCAATCGCGATCCCAATGCTGGCGGTGACGTAGAGCATCCCGTCCGGCCCAGGGATAGGGCTACGCAGAACCGAAAGCACGCGAGCGGCCACGGCTTCGAGACTGTCGAGATTGTTGAACTCTGTGACGATCATCGCGAACTCGTCACCACCGAGGCGACCAACTGAATCCTGCCGCCGTGCGGCACCCTCAAGCCGCTTTGACACCTCTCGCAGGACGGCGTCGCCGGCACGATGCCCGTGGCGATCGTTGACGTCCTTGAAGCCGTCGAGATCGAGCCAGAGCACGGCGACGCCACGACCGGTCCGTACTTCGCGCGCCAATTCCTCATTGAGTCGATCTCTGAAGTGCGCGCGGGTAAGCGCACCCGTCAGCTGATCGAAGCGAGCCTGAAGCACCAGTTCGCCCGCATGATCACGAAGTCGCGTCAGGTCGTGCACCATAACTACCCACGCCGCAGAAGACTCCGGGTCTGCTGCACCCGACTCAACCGCGTGGCTCGCCACGGCTACCCACAACGACTCCCCGTCATGTGTTCGTAGAATCCGGTGCACTACACCTGGCTCAGACCACACGCTTTGCGACAGGTCTTCGTCTTCGGGACCGTCATAGTTGGGAATCATTGCTCCGAGCGACGCTCCGATCAGAGAACGCTCGGACACCCCCACAAGTTCAGCGAATATCTCGTTAACCCGCACGATGCGTCCGTCCACATCGAGAACGACGACCCCTAGATAGCTTGTGTCGATCGCAGCTCGCAGCAACTCAGCCTGTCTCGCAGCGTCTACGCGTGCCTCCTTGGCAATGACTTCAGCGGCGACTCGTGCGGTGACATCCAAAACACTTCCAACCGTGCAACCCTCGTGCACGTCGTTGGCGGCTACCTCGATAGCGGACTCCTCAACCCAACGCATGGCACCATCAGGACGAACAATTCGATACTCCACCTCCCACCTGCCAACAGCAGTCCGGGCCGCTTGAACCACGCGACTACGGTCGTCAGGATGAATCGCTTCCATGAGCAGTGCGGGCGTGGCAAGCACGTGCGGACGACTAATCCCGTAGACATCCTCGACCGCATGATTGAGGAAAAGGAGTTCGCCAGTTAAGCCGCGTTGCCACACCACCGTGCGCAGTGCGTCAGTGACGCTCTCGAAATCGGCGAGTGCACGGGCTACCCGGCGGCGAGCCGAAAGCAGATCGGTGACATCGCTGATGGTTAGCAATGCACCTTCAACGCTTCCGTCCGCGACGGTGTACGGCGCATACTGAATGAGAAAGTCCTGCGTGGCGCTGGACACTTCGACCGTTGCCTTCTTGCCTTGCGACACACACTCGCGAAGTGCACGTTCCAAGTTGGGTACCGGCACTGTTGCCGGGATCTGCATCAGCGGTCGACCAATATCGGAATCGATCAATGGAAAGAGCCGAACCGCAAGTGGAGTAAACCTCGAGATCTGCATCTGCCGATCAAGGATGATCAAGCCAGAAGTCAGCGATGACTGGATGTTCTGGAGTTCAGTATTGCTGCGCGCGAGTTCGTTTCCCCGTAACTGCAACTCGCTGTTGAGACTATTGAGTTCTTCGTTACTCGCTTCGAGTTCCTCATTGCTGGCCTGTACTTCCTCAGTCGAAGCCTGGATCTCTTCGGCCGACGCCTGGAGCTCCTCATTCAGGCTGCGCAACTCCTCATTCGAGGTTTCGAGCTCCTCGATGGTCGACTGAAGTGCCTTCTCGGTGATGCGCAGTTCCCGCTCAACACGGACCAGCTGCTCACGCGGCACAGCCTCCGCGTCACCTTGCAACAGGGTGAGTCGGTCTGGCTGCGGGAGATCGAGGAAGCTGAGCACCTGCCAGCCTGATTCTTCCGGCCCGATCGATCGTGCCGTCAAACGCACCGGGCCCGTCGGACCAGCAAGATCGCGGCTGAAACCTTCGGGGCCCGAATGCTTGGCCTGAATCAGGAGTTGGCGTGCTGATTGTCGGAACTCCCCAAGCAGCAACGCAATCGCGTGATGACTCAACTGGCCGGGCCCAAGACGGCACCACGGGGAGACGTCCCCCACGATTTCAATGACGTCACCATCGGCGTCAACGACAAGCCCGGGCGGAACGTAGGCAGCGACGAGGGCCTGGTGCAGTCGCGGGCTCTCGTGGCCGACGGTGGCAGCCATGGCAGCCACCCGGCCGCCGTCAGCAATCACCTTCGGCCTGATGATCCACGTTTTACTAGCCAATCCAGGAAGGCGAGCATAAATTCGCTTCGACTCATCTCTCGCAGTGAACAACCCCTTCGGTTCGCCAATCCGCTCAGCCGTTCCGAGTACTAGTAACCCGCCGGGCTTCAACGAGAAGTGGCACAACTGCATTACGCGCTGTTGCAACGTCGACTGGAAATAGATGAGGGTATTCCTCAGCGTCAGTACGTCTATCTGTGGGAAGGGCGGATCCTGAGCGATGTTGTGCTGGGCAAAGACAATCGACTCGCGAAGGGCAGAGTCGACCACCCACTGAACGCCTTCAAGGCGCATCCAACGTTTACGGTACTCAGCTGGAATCGCAGAGACAGAGTGTTCGCTGTAACGGCCACGTCGGGCCACCTCGAGAGAGGTTTCGCTCAGATCAGTGGCAAAAATCTTGATGCGTAGGGCGAAATCAGACGACAACTCAAAGGCGGACGCCGCAACCATCGCGACTGTGTAAGCCTCTTCTCCGGTTGCACAACCTGGAACCCAAATTCTGAATTCGCGATCGGGATCAGCAACCTCAACGAGAAGTTTGCGAAGTGACTCCCACACGTCGGGATCCCTAAAGAACGACGTAACGCTAACGAGGAGCGCCTGCGCTAGCCGACCTGCTTCATCGGGATCGCTCTCCACGAATGCGCGATATGCACCCAGATCAAGTTTGCCTGTAAGCATTTGCCGTCGAGCGCACTGGCGAGCAAATGTGGAGTCCTTGTACTCGGCAAAGTCCACCCCCTTGGATGCAACCAGGGCAGCCAGAATTCGATCAAGTTGTTCTCTGTCGTCGGGGCCAATTTCAATCTCGTCCGGTGATACGTCGTCCCCCTCGGATTTGACGTAATCACTCGCCACCCCGGCAGCATCCGTCGACACTGGCTTCGGCTCCGTCTTTCCAACCGCTCCTTCATCCGCAGGCGTCGCAACGGCCGATCGTCTCTGCGGCATATCGGCACATACCCTGGCAATCGCAGCGCCGATGTCATCGGGCGCAAGGACGAGGTCGATCGACCCGGTATCGATTGCAGCCTGCGGCATCGACTCAAACTTGGCTGTCGCTGGGAGCTGCGCGATTGTGACCGCACCCGGTCGATGCAGCTCTCGAACACCGATGGAGCCATCAACTCCTGTTCCGGACAGGATTACGCCGACCGCATTAACTTTCGAGGCAGCCACCGAGGACATCAGCACGTCGATACTTGGGTTTGGACCCGGACCTTCAACTGACTCAACTGCCACGACGACCCCGTCTTGGATACGGAAGTCGCCGCCGCGCGGACAGATATAGATAGTTCCCGGTTGCAGACGAACCCCGCTATTGGCGGCAACCACGGGTAGTTTCGTCGCGCGACCCAACAATTCCACTAGAGAGCTGTCACGATCTGGCGCCAGGTGCTGAGCGACAACATAAGTGGCGTTTAGGCCGTTAGGCAGAGACATTAGTAGCGCAGTCAGCGCCTCAAGTCCACCAGCAGAACTTCCAATGACAACCACCAACGGACTCTCATGCGAACGCGCGGTGCTGTCTGCCGGACTATCGGGCGCGACCCTTACGGCCGAGCGCTTACGGCTCGTCATGGTGCCCCCGTTCAGGTCATGGACAGATAAGGTCAAGGGCGCCGAGGAAGTGTCAGGCTCCTGTTTGGACGCTAGCCTCATAACGATCAAGAACGATCCGCGCATTGGTCGCACTTGGCCGACGGATGGCCATATTTCTCGAACGGAGTTCCCTTAAGATCCTTCCAAGCGGACATGGGCGTCAGTTAATGCGGGCACCAACGTGACGGCATACGGGGAGAGGGAACAACAATGACGAACCAATCACCACCATGGTCGAAGGCAGGGCCGGCCTCTTACTTCCCGTCAATCGAGAAGAAGTACGGTCGCTCCATCACCGAGTGGCAACAAATCATTTGGGCATGCGATCTAGAAAAGCACATGCAGATCGTGAACTACTTGAAGTCTGAGTACGAGGTCGGTCACGGCCACGCGAATGCACTCGTGCACTGGACCCTCGCCGGCAACGTCGCCGTCGAGCCCGCGTCTGATGCCTGATTAGTCTCGCGACGGTTCGTCAAGGCCGTACATCGACACGGGCAGGGTAGGCTCCTGCGGCCGATGCTCGTCACCAATGCGATGCGTCTCATGCGCGATGGGCACCTCGTCAGCTTCGATTAGCTCACCGTCGAAAGGCTCAGTCGGAGGCTCGTCGTGTGAGGTCTTACCCGCATCGGACACTAGATTCGTCGCGCGCCCATTGGAGAACCAGCGGTTCTCATGACGCCCATACGGATCCTTGTACCAGCCTTCGATTTCCATCCCTATATCCACGCTTGGACCCTACCGGAATTCCGCGCCTCCAGGGCCTTCAAACGGGGGTTACTGACTCATGGGCCAGTAAGACGCAGAACTAGGAGGCAGCCTCGGCATCTGAATGGGATACCCCCGGACAAAAGTGGTCGAGGAGTTGGCGCTCATCATCAAAGACGGCTTCACAAATAGGGCACACAAACTGCTCAGTCATGACACTTGTCCAATCGCCGTCTCAACAATTTTTCCGAATTTACCACGCGGCGACGAGCAGCTTTGGCGGTGGCGGTGGGAACCGTTGTGGGCCCACTCGGCAGTCGCCGGCTCCCGCTGCACCCTTCAACATAAAGAAGGACATCCCCTTCAGGGGATGCCCTTCTTTATGGCGGTTGCGGTGGGAACCGTCAACTGCTTCGCAGTTTCCTCGCAAATACCGCTCCGTCATGCAACATGACAATGGACATCCCCCTTCAGGGGATGCCCATTGTCATGGCGGTGGCGGTGGGATTTGAACCCACGGAGGGCGATTAACCCTCACACGCTTTCGAGGCGTGCTCCTTTGGCCGCTCGGACACGCCACCGTGGACGAGGGTACAAGGTGACGATGGGCAGACAGAAATCGAGTCGGGCCGAACGGACGAAGGCAGGCTAACGACGCTCGGAGAAGAACTCGTTCAACAGGTCTGAGCACTCTCGCTCCCGAACGCCACCGACGACCTCTGGTCGGTGATTGAGGCGGCCGTCGCGCAGCACATCCCACAAAGATCCCGCCGCTCCGTACTCAGGGTTCCAAGCTCCGAAGATCACCCGATCCACCCGCGATAGCCACGCGGCACCGGCACACATCGGGCACGGCTCCAAGGTGACGGCCAACGTCATGCCGCTCAGCCGGCGTTCACCAAGCGCCGCTGCGGCAGCGCGAATGGCTATAACTTCAGCATGTGCAGTGGGATCCCCGTCGAGCTCGCGGCGGTTACGTCCCGCCGCGACAATCGTCCCGTCAGCCCCCACAACAACCGCACCAATTGGTACGTCACCATCTGCAAAAGCTAGGCGAGCCTGCTCGAGAGCCACAGCAACGGCACGATCATCATCCGGACGGACCTGCATAGTCGCTGAATCAGCTCGTCAGTTTTTCGACAACGCTGGCGAATTCATCTCCGAAGCCGACCCGCTTAGCTATTGTCACAAGCACCTCGTCCGGCCAGGCGTCCTGGTCATCGAGGATGAATTCCAACTCATCCATCCGAAGACCCAAATCCTCGACGATCCGAAGATCTCCCGCCGGCAAGATTTCATCGTCATCTTCATCATCAGGCGCCGGCACGGCTAAGCGATCCAAGGCTTCAACACCTAGGTCGTAATCTTCCGCAGCAAACAAATCGCTGACCAAGATCCGAACCTCTTCACCGCGAAGCCGGATGAGTAGGAAGAACTCCTCGGCGACACAAACCAAGCCCAACGTCCCCGCTTCACCTGGATGTGCGCGGAGGGCAGCAATCAACGAATCGAGATGGTCATGAGTCCGCGGTGGCAACGCCTCAACCCGCCAGCGGCCGTCTTCACGCCATGCGGAAATCGCGTAGTCGACATCGTTAGCCATCGCGTCCACCTCCGCCCGCTCAATTACCGATCAGTCGCCAACTCTTGCAGACACCATCGTCGCAGATCAGCGGCAGTGCCGAATCACTGCGAGGACCATGTCCGCATACCGTTCGACACCAGAGTGGCACGACAAACACTGCTCGTGCATGGAGTTACCGATACAACACGCGAAACTCAGATTTGCCGTTCACACGACGGACGGGAAGGCATCTGCACGAGCATCAGAGTTCATCTGCTCGAACGCTTCGTCAATCGCCACAAAGGGGCCTTCACTTGGTCGCCAGCCTGCGCAGCCCGCGTACGCCCGCAATTCAAGCGAGTTAAGTTCGCGCACAAGTGCTTCAGTCAACTGTAAGCCGTCAACCTCCGCCATGTTGCGAAGCAGCACTCCGAAGTGACCGCCGAGTCGAGCCGCTACCGAGTCGAGGGGTAACACAGCGCGCATGGCAGTAGCCGCTCGCCTAGTCACATCGTCAGACGACGCCGGATGCCTGGGATCGGCCTTCACGCTCAGGAAGACCACACAGGTGGGGTCTGCTAACCGGGTAAACCGCTGGAACTGTTGATTGATTGCGGCATCCCATGTTCTCTGCCCCACAAGACCAGTCAAGACATCACGATCGCGGGCAGCGTCGAGCTCCAACTCCAACTTCTGCGCTTGGCCCAACAGACGCTCGCCGCGTAGGACGTCACTGAGAAGTCCACCGAGTAGATCAAGTAGAGGCTGCTGCTCCGGAGTTGGCCCGCCATGCTCCTCGGGGCTTATACCGCAGATGACTCCGAAGACCGATCCATCCACATCGACGATGGGTGAGCCGCTATAGGCACGAATCGGCACCACGTCGCGCACCGGCGCAGCCGCGTAGGCCGGAACAGCATCCACAACAGGAGCGATTCGCGGTCCGCCACCGTCCACCATCCGCACGCAGATCGAACTCGCCCACGGGTGCGAGCCGCCCGGCGGGAGTCCATACGCATTCTGGCCAAGCACTAAGTACGTTTGACGACCGTTTTCAACTCGGGTGATCGACCAAAAGCCCATCGGCAAGTGCTCACGCAAGTACGAGAGGACCCGTTCAGACGATTCCCTGAAATCAACCGGGAGCGCTTCGTCTGACGCACTTAACAGAACCTGTGTCATGTCTGACCCCCTTTGAAATCCATCAAAGCACCCTGACCAGCATCATTGCGAGGTGAATTCGACAGATTACGGCGCATACGTTGCGCCGATTAGTCCGTTTCTTCTCGCGACTTGCGGTGATAAACCTCCTACCAGCAACGGTTGCCTCGGTTGCCGAATCGTGGGATAGTTGAAATCTGAACTACATGGAGGTTTCAATGCCCGCCGTTACCGTCGACGACATCACCGTCCTGCCGCATATTCGTCGCCCCGATGCGGGCCTCGTGCGACCTCGACCCGTCCTGAGCGTCACTACGGCACCAGCCGGCATGGAAGGCGAAGGTTTCCCCGTACGTCGAGCATTCGCCGGTGTAGACGCCGCGGCACTCGATCCCTTCATCATGATGGATCAGATGGGTGAGGTTGAGTATGCCGCTGGCGAGCCCAAAGGCACCTCATGGCACCCACACCGCGGATTCGAAACCGTCACGTACATCATCGACGGCACCTTCATCCACCAGGACTCCCATGGCGGTGGCGGAGTAATCACCAACGGCGACACACAGTGGATGACGGCCGGCTCAGGCCTGCTGCACATTGAAACACCGCCTGAGGCGCTCGTCATGTCCGGCGGCCTGTTCCATGGTCTTCAACTATGGGTAAACCTTCCAGCACGCGGCAAGATGAACGACCCCAAGTACCAGGACGTTCGCGCATCAGATGTCCTGCTTCTCTCGTCGGACGACGGCGGAGCACTCCTTCGCGTGATCGCCGGAGATGTGGCCGGCCACGTTGGCCCGGGGTCCACCTTCACACCCATGACGATGGTGCACGCAACCCTTGCGCCCGGCGCCTCCATGACGATTCCTTGGCGTCAAGACTTCAACGCGCTGGTATACGGCCTTGCCGGACGTGGCAGCGTCGGCGATGAGCGCCGACCACTCGGAACGGGCCAGCTGGCCGTCTTTGGCAACGGCGGTTCGATCACAATTTCTGCCGATCAAGCCCAGGACAGCCGCACCCCCGCATTCGATGTGGTGATCCTCGGTGGCGAGCCCCTGCGCGAGCCGATCGCATGGATGGGCCCTTTCGTAATGAACACTCAACGCGAATTGATGCAGGCATTCGAGGACTTCCAATCTGGACGACTCGGCCAGGTACCCGCAGGTGGCATCCAGCCGTTTCGTGGCTAGGTGAGTCGTCGGTCGTTTCGGCGCCATCAAAGCCGTCGACCCGCTTGGATGAGGCCATGAGCACACAGGAGCATGACACCACCGCACACTCGGAGACGATTCGTTGGGGCGTGCTGGGCGCTGGTGGAATCGCGGCCGAGTTCTGCACCGATCTGCAGCACCTGCCGGACCATCACGTGGTTGCTGTGGGCGCGCGCTCATCCGGGACGAACACCGCATTTGCCGACCGCTTCAACATCGCGCGCCGGCATCCTTCATACGAAGAGTTGGTTGCTGATCCCGACGTGGATGTCGTGTACGTCGCTACACCACATCCACAGCACTTCGACGCAGCGATGCTTGCGATCGAAGCTGGCAAGCACGTGCTCGTCGAGAAACCGTTCACGATGAACGCCGCCGATTCTCGACTGCTGGCAGGCGCCGCACGTGCTCGCGGAACGTTTCTCATGGAAGCAATGTGGACCTGGTTTCTTCCGCACATCGTCCAGATTCGCCAGCTCGTAAATTCCGGACGGATCGGCAAAATCGTCACTGTAACAGCCGAATTTGGCGAACAGTTCGGCGCCGATAGCCCTCGCGCCTTCGTCTTGGAACAAGGCGGCGGAGCACTTCTCGACATCGGAATCTATCCGGTGTCATTCGCCGCCATGCTCCTTGGACAACCCACCGACATCATCGCCGCAGCAGATCTGTCACGTGGCGGGGTCGACGTCACAACGTCGATCATTCTTCGCCACAGCGGGGGCGCACACGCCGTGCTGAACACCACCATGCTGGCAGGCACCCGCAATGGTGCCTGCATCACAGGGACTCTGGGACGCATTGAGATCGAGCCAGAGTTCTTTCGTCCCAGCTCATTTGAGATCATTGACACGGCTACCGGCACACGCGAGCGAGTTAGTGTTCCGCACGTCGGTGGTGGCTTGCGTCACCAGGCGAACGAGGTCGGACGATGCCTGCGAACTGGGCTGACAGAATCGCCAATTCTCCCTCTGACAAAGACGATTTCCATCATGGAAACCATCGATGAAATCGCTCGCCAAATTGGGTTGCACTACCCCCAGCGCGGGTAATCAGCGGCTCAACACAGCGTGTCGCCAGCTTGGGGCAGGACGCACGTCATAGCGTCATCACATGTTCCAGAGTCCCGGACAGTGTCCCGCATGCGAAAGTGCCGACCTTGTGCGCAAGGGTGGAAAAGACCAATGCCCCCAATGCTTTTATCTACAACCCTGCTGCGACGGTGGCGATCTATGTGGCCCCGGATGGTCAGATTCACGAGCAATGTGAACGTGCACGGCTGTGCACGAATGTGGGGATAACGTGGGGATGAATCCCCCCGTTGAGAGGAAAACCTGTGCACAACATGTGCACAAAAAAAATACTTGAAAATTTCAAGAAAAACTTTTGCCAAACCCCTTGTGCCCGTGGGTGAAACAGCGTTAGAACTCTCTCACGCCAAGAACGTTAGGCGGGTCGATGGAGACACTCCCTGCGACGTCAAACCGGGAAACCGGCTAAGCGATGCGGCGGACTTCGAAGACACGCAGAGCAACAAGGCGCTACCGAGAACGACGGCAGGCACTCGCTGAGGCCACCCTCAGCTGACAGTGGAGCGGGCAACCACACCACTGTCGATGGGAGCACGCCGACGAGCCGGTGGAGCGAACGGACAGTGGAACCACGGGGGCAACCCCAGCGAATGGGAACGGGAAACCCAGAACACTCGCAAACGGAACTACGACCGTGAGCACGCACTGATGGGACGGCACGAACGGAGGAAACTCCACACATTCGGATTGACGGAGACTGACATTCGAATTGTTCGAGCAGGAACACAGTGTTTCGCGACAGACTGGTGGACAGGGGTCAAACCTCGTCCAACAACGCTGAGCGCGGAAGGCCCCTCCGTTTCATACACGGAGGGGCCTTCACCTTGTACAAGGATGCCGGATGTCAGACACGCCCACATGCCACGACACGGTGACACGCCTCACGGTTTTACGACTTCCACTTTCCCGTAGGGTTCCCACATGACAGATTCCATGCCCGAACGTGGCGGTGCCGTCGACTTTCGTGGCCGACTCGCCCCGGATTACGCACCAAACCACGACGGCGATCCTGATCCAGGTGAAGTGGTGTGGGCGTGGGTCCCATTTGAAGAGGATCACACGCAGGGTAAGGATCGGCCCTTAATCGTCATCGGTCGCTCAGTTGGTGACGATGATCTTCTGGTGTGCCTGATGCTTTCGAGTAAAGATCACGATGATGATCGCAATTGGCATCCCGTGGGAACGGGCAACTGGGACTCAGAGCATCGCCCAAGTTGGGCGCGGATCGATCGTCCGCTGGCCGTTACGGATCAGGCTATGAGACGCGAGGGCGGCGTTCTGGACAAAGCGACCTTCCTTGAACTCGTCGAACATACGGTGCGCGGCCCCGGCAGCGTCGCGACTCGGGCGAGCCAGCCCAAAGCGGGCCAGCCCAAGCCCACCCCGACGAAACCGTCAACACCATCCACTCCACCCGCGAGCTCGACACCAACGAGCTGGTTCGGCAAGCTCTGGAGCCGGCTGCGGGCAAAGTAGTAATCTCCCGCCATGCCGGAGCCAACTGATTCATGGCGCGCACGCCTAGCGCAAGTCCGCCAGTACGAATCCAGTGTCAAGTCAGGTCCGCTCACTGCTGCCGCCAAAAGACTGGGCCGCACAGAGGGTTTCGCTGCTCTGTACGGCCGCATCGGACCACTTGTCGATCCACGTTTAGCCCCGATTGCAGATGGTCGGCTCATGGCCACCGTGTACGGATTCCCGATGCTCATGCTGAATACGATCGGCGCAAAGAGCGGGCAGCCCCGGATATCGCCATTGCTCTACGTTCGCGACGGAGACGACGTGCTGCTGATCGGAACGAACTTCGGCCAGCCGAAGCATCCGGGTTGGACGGCGAACTTGCTAGCGCACCCGCAGGCCAGCGTCGACATCGGTCCGTACAACCTCAACGTGACCGCGACAACGGTGAGTGACGTGGAGTGGGCGCTGATGTTCCCACGATTCGTAGACGTCTACCCCGGTTACGAAAACTACATGGAGCGACGTGGAAATCTTGTGCCGCGCATGTTTCGGCTCATCCCGCACCAGTGACATGTTGACGTCTGATGTTCACCGACCGACAGGGACGCCGGCCCTAAAACCTGCTTGACTCATCTCGACAGAATCACCGTCTCACCAGCAACACAGCAACGGGAACACCTAGCGGAGGAAACGAACGATGATCGCCGGCTTTTTCAATCTCTTGTGGATTCTCATCGGAGGAACCTTCGTCGGCATCACCGCGCGCTTACTCGTTCCCGGCCGACAGTTCCTTCCGGTGTGGGCGACGATCGGTTCAGGCATTGTCGGAATGCTCGTAGGAAACTGGCTGGCCAGTCTGCTGGGAGTTCGGGATACCGGCGGAATTGACTGGATTCGGCACGCACTTCAATTCCTTGTGGCCGCAATCGCGGTCGCGGGCGTTTCGGCGATCTACCGTCAGCGCGCTGTGGATCGGCTGAAGAACCAACTCGAGCAGAGCAACCTCAACCGCGGTGGTTCCGGAGTCGTGGCAAACCCGCCAAGTAACGTCAATCCGATCTCCCCCAACGCACAAAAGGCGACGTTCCCCATCGATAACACAACGCCACCCACCGAATCGCTCTAGCCGTCCCCAGCCAGTTCTAAGGGCCGAGGTAGATGTACGGGGAAAGCTGAAGTGGGTAGCCTCTAACGCATGTCGTCATGGACCTCGCGCGCTACCGGCGATCCGTCCGTAGACGGTTGGGTGGCACTTCATCAGGCCGAGGCATGGGCCAGCGAGCGCATCGATCCGCAGACGTGGGATTACGTTCGAGGTGGCGCGGGCGACGAAGTCACCCTTCGCGACAACATCAACTCGTGGTCTCGACATCGATTGCGACCACACGTCATGACGGATGTGAGCTCGCTCGACACCAGCATCAACCTGTTTGGTGCGCGGCTCGCACATCCGATTGTGATTGCGCCCACGGCCAGCCATGCCCGTTACCACCCTGAGGGCGAGATCGCGACGCTGCGGGGGGGCGCTGCAGCCGAAGCGATCACCACGGTTAGCACGCTCGCATCACTGCCAGTTGACGAAATCGGAGCCCGAGCGAGGGAGTTGGGCACGCCATGGTGGATGCAGGTTTACATTCAGCGCGAACGCTCGCAAACCTACGAGTTACTTGATCGTGCTGTCGAGGCCGGAGCGGGCGCGCTCGTTCTCACAGTTGACACCCCATCGCTCGGCGCGCGCGACCGAGATAAGCGCAACCCGTTTGGAGCGCCCACCGGCATCGAGTTTCCCAACGTTCCCGCGCACACCGTCCACCCAGATCCAACGCCGGCACACCGACGGATCTGGAACCCGCACTTGGCGAACAACGTCACCGGTGACGACATCACCGCATTGCGCGACCGTTACGTAATTCCGGTTCTGGCCAAAGGCATCTTGAGGGCGGACGACACGCGACGGGCGATCGACGCCGGGGCGTCCGGGATCATTGTCAGCAACCACGGCGGCCGCAATCTCGACACCGCCCCGGCCACCGCGGACGTACTGGCCGACATCGTGGCCGCGGCGCAAGGCCACGTGCCTATCCTGGTCGATGGTGGGATTCGGCGTGGCACAGATATCGTCACTGCGCTGTGTCTTGGCGCCTCCGCCGTGCTCATCGGGCGGCCGATTATCTGGGGACTATCGACGTATGGAGCGGCCGGTGTCGCCCACGCGATCGACATTCTTCGAACTGAACTCGAGATGGCAATGGCCCTTCTCGGGGCCGCTGACGTCGCTGCATTGAACCCAGACCTGCTCTAAGGATCGATGCAGCCCGGCAATTCAACCGCGGCCATCCACGTGGGGCCCATCGGCGCAAAACAATTAGGTATCGATGTGGCAAACATGCTGCCTCGGTAACATTTCACCCCCTAAGGTGCAGGTCAGACAACATGTGGCAGCGTCGTCGCATGTGAATTTCTGCGGAGGTAGTTGTGACTGATACGAATATCAATCGCCGACAGTTCCTAGGTGGCGCCCTCGGCGTAGCCGCAGGAGCTGGTGCGCTAGCAGCATGTGGCAGCCCAGACTCTGGAACGGCAACGTCCACGGCACCCTCAACAGCCCCCTCGACGTCACGTCCGCCCATCGCCTCTGAGCCAGGCAAAATGTCGCTGCTGGACTGGGCAGGCTACGAGGCCGCTGGTACGAAGGCACAGACCGCCGGTATGACTGTCGCGGGATCTGACTACATCAAGAAGTACGGCCCGGACTCAGTCACCTACACGTACATCGAAAACGACGACCAAGCCCTCCAGAAAGCCACTGCAAGTGGCGGGTTCGACATCATGCACCCCTGCTTTGAGAATTTTCAGGACTACGTCGATCGCGATCTGGTACAGCCATGGGACCTCAACCTGATCCCAAGTGCAGCGGACATCGACCCGGGCCTTCTGGCCAAGGGAACCAAGGACGGTAAGACCTACATGCTCCCGTGGGACTGGGGCTATGGCAGTCTCACTTACCGCACCGATCACGTTGACGCAGCAGACGCCACCGGGTGGGAACTCGCGTGGAATCCGAAGTACGCCGGCCGCATTTCGCTCTGGGGCGGTGCCTCAACGAACTTCGAAATCGCCGCAATCAAGGCCGGGATCCAGGACATGGATCACCTGACTGCCGACCAATTGGAGACGTGCAAGCAGGACCTGATCAAGCAGAAGCCACTGAACAAGTTCTACTGGGACAGCGAATACGGCCAGATGCAGCCAGCAATCAAGTCGGGCACTGTTTGGATCGCATATTCATGGCAGGACACGTTGGTGTCGATGAAGTCGGCCGGCGTGCCCGTTGCCTATCTGGACCCAAGCCAGGGTCGCATCGCTTGGTTCTGCGGATTCATGCTGGGCAAGGACACGCAGAACTACTACCACGCACACGAGTACGTAGAGTCATTCCTGAACAAGGCCGCCTGTGCTCAGATGACGAATGCATACGCCTACGGAACGTCAAACTCGAAAGTAACGAGTGCGGACATCACGGACAAGGCACTCGCCGCGAGTTTGCACATCGACGATCTCGCCGCCCTGACTGGTCCAACCGTGCACTTGCAGTCGTGGAACCCAGACCGCGCGAAGGTGCTCGCCGCTTGGCAGCAAGTCAAGGCCTCCTAGCCGCAAACGTCATGGTAACTAAGGGATTGTGCCTGGTGGAATGAGCCGATCAACCTCACGACGCATCGGGGGGCAGGGCCTTTGGGTCTGGCCCCCCGTTGCGTTCGTCCTCGTTCTTGTTGTTGTTCCGCTGGTTTACATTGCACTTTTCAGCGTCGGGCTGCGGAGCAATATTCCAGGCACCAAGACAGCCTTCGATCTGAGCAACTGGAAAGACTTTCTTTTCGGCGAGAACAATCCGTTCAGGAATCTTTTTTGGCACTCACTATTGATCACTGTGCTGGTCTCAGTAGCAGTCACCATCGCCGCATATCCTCTGGCGTATTTTCTATCATTCGTCGCTCGCAAGAATCGCTACACGCTGTTGCTTTTAGTGCTAGCGCCGTTCTTCACCAGCTTCCTTCTGCGCGTCATCGCGTGGCAGATCATCTTGAACGAGAACGGGGTCGTGAACTCGTTCCTGTGGTGGGCCCACCTACGACCACAGGGCGATTCGGTCACGTGGCTTATCTATAGCAACTTCTCGGTAGCGCTCGTGCTGTTCTATTCATGGATTCCGTTCGTCGCACTGCCTATGTTCGTCGTCATGGAAAACATGGATCGGCGCTTGCTTGAGGCCGCTGAGGACCTTGGCGCTAGCCGTTTCACGTCATTTCTGAAAGTGACTCTGCCGCTCAGCATTCCCGGGATCATTGCCGGCTTCGTCTTCGTTCTCATTCCGACGACGGGTGAGTTCATCACGCCACTTCTCGTCGGCGGCCCGGAAAGCCAACTCTTCGGTAATCAGATCCAATCCTTCTTCAGCGACTCACCTGACTGGAACTACGGTTCAGTTCTAGCGATGACGCTGATTCTTCTCGTGCTCATTTTAATGCTGGTCTTTGGCCGATTCCTTTCCGCCGATCTGCGACGACCTGCTGCGGAGGTGTCATGACTGGCCGTCTTGGAAGTTCACTGCTGTGGATCTACTTCGTCCTGATGGTTGCGTTCCTGTTTTTGCCTCTTGCGGTGCTGGTGCTGTTCGCTTTCAACTCCGGAACAACGCCAACGCTGCCGATTCAGGGCTTCACTACCAAGTGGTTCACCGACGCATTCAGCAATACGGACCTTACGTCGGCGCTCCTGCGGAGTGCGGCAATCGGCGTCCTGGCATCTGTAGTGGCCACGGCACTCGGGATCATGGCAGCCATCGGGCTCAATGCAAAGCGAGTCCCAGGTGAGCCGGTCGCAATTGGCGCACTACTGCTGCCGCTCGTTGTTCCGTACATCTCGCTAGCCGTGGGCATGTTGATTCTGTTGCAGGCGCTTCATTTCAAGAACGCCCTATGGGAGATCGCGCTCGGACATGCTGTTATCGCCCTCCCCTTTGCACTGCTCGTGATCCTGCCGCGGCTTCGTTCGCTCGACGGCTCACTCAATGAAGCAGCACGGGATCTGGGCGCTAGTGATTTCGCTGCCTTCAGGCTCGTCACCTTCCCCCTGCTGCTACCCGCCCTACTGTCGAGTTTCATCATCTGTTTCAGCACAAGCTTCGATGAGTTCGCAATCGCCTCGTTTCTATATCCGTCAGGGCAGCCGACCTACCCAGTGTTCCTGTACGGCGGGGCGCGTAGCCCGGCGATCTTGCCGCAACTCATCGCAATTGGCACCCTTGTGATTGCCATTTCCTTGCTTATTGTTGGACTTTCCGAACTTGGACGCCGATGGGCCGAGCGCCGCATCGAAGGCCGCACTTCTGCATCCGTCGATGTGTCGTCAGCCGACACCCTCGCAACTACCTAGGAGCTACCTGTGTCTACTGGCGAGGTACAACTCGTTTCCCTGGTGAAGAAGTTCGATAACTTCACCGCGGTTGACGGTATCGATCTACTCATCCCCGCCGGGGAATTCTTTTCGCTTCTCGGACCTTCGGGATGCGGTAAAACAACATCGTTACGCATGATTGCCGGATTCGAGCAGCCGACGTCGGGCGAGGTGCGTCTCGACGGAATAGACATGGCCGGTACACCCGCGAGCAAGCGCAATGTGCACACCGTGTTTCAAAGCTACGCGCTGTTCCCTCACATGAAGGTTGAGGACAACGTTGCCTTTGGGTTGAAACGTTCGAAGGTCGCAGGCGATGAAGTGAAGCGACGCGTTGGCGAGGCGCTAGAACTCGTACAGATGCAATCGATGGCTCACCGCAAGCCCGCACAACTGTCGGGCGGGCAGCAACAGCGCGTAGCCCTAGCACGCGCCCTAGTCATGCAGCCCTCGGTTCTGTTACTCGACGAGCCACTCGGTGCCCTAGATGCAAAGCTACGGCGCCAGTTGCAGGTTGAACTCAAATCTCTACAAGAGCAGGTCGGTATCACGTTCGTGTACGTGACTCACGATCAAGAGGAAGCACTCACGATGAGCGACAGAATCGCCGTCATGAACCATGGCAAGGTCGAACAGGTGTCACCACCGCGGGAGATGTACGACGAGCCGGCATCAGCCTATGTAGCCGACTTCCTTGGCGTTTCCAACACCATGGATGCGAAGGCGATTGCCCCAGATGGTGGCGGCGTCACTATCGAGCTGGCCGACGGCTTGGCGCTGCGGGCGGCGGCTGGCCAGACAGCGTCACGTGGCTCGGTCAAGGTCGTCATTCGGCCTGAGCGGATTGGGATCGAGCCAGCCAACATCACCGGACCGAACTACGTATCCGCCTTGGTGCAGCGTTCGGTCTATCACGGCTCTGGAACGCAAGTCAGCCTTCTACTCGCGAACGGTCAAACGCTAACTGCCCTAGTGCAGAACTCACAAGCGGGTGACGATCCGACGTGGGCCGCTGGCAATGCAGTTTCAGTTCATCTACCGGATTGGGCGTTGCGGGTTCTACCCGAAACGAGCTGATGCGATTTCGTCGACTCATCTCCTGCTGCGTCGTTGCGCTAAGCGTGATGACCAGCAGCGCATGCGCCCAGTCGACTAGCGCGCCCGCACCAACATCGTCGAGTACGTCAGCACCACTACCGTTACTTGTTAGCTCTCCCACACCCGGACTAGCCGAAGCGACTGTGGCCATAACACCGCAGTCACTTCAGAGCGAAGGTACGGTTCAGGGGGTCGCCGACCAATTGTCCGCCGCCGGTTTCGTGGCGGGCCGTCAGCGAACATTTCAGGGACCGTCCAAAGATCTGACACTCATTCGCGATCGTGAGTTACTTTTCAGCTCCGCCGAGGGAGCCAACGCCTACCTCAATTCAGTGCGCAAACAGTCAACCGCCTATTTTGGCGAGGCAACGGGTTCCACTGCGCTCACACATGGATCGCGAACAGGAACACTGTTCGTCCCACCCGAGTGCGCATGCCACGGAGCGAATCCCGTTCTCACGGCGGTGCTCACCGATGGTCCGCGCCTGAGTTGGGTAACCATCAACGGACCAATGGCCACCAAGCAGCGATTACAGGAAGTCTTAAGCCAGCCCACTCGTCCATGATCGACGCCATTATCTCAACACTCACCAAGGAGTTCGTCATGTCAGATAGCTTCATTAGCCGCTCGCAGATTTCACTAGCCAGTGCCCAAGCACTGGTCGCGGCCGCTGTCGATCACGCCACAAACATCGGGATCGCAGTCTCCGTTGTCGTGGCCGATGCATCCGGCAATCTCATCGCCTCCGCGCGAATGGACGATGCTCCGCTCGGCGCAATGAGATTGGCAACGGATAAGGCCTACACCGCAACGCTTTGGCAGATTCCGTCCGGCGACCTGCGACTGTCGTCTCAGCCAGGTGGCGACGATTGGGGCGTCACCAGCACTGAGGGCGGACGCGTCGTGGTTTATGAAGGCGGACTTCCGGTGTTTTCTGATAGCGGATTAGCCGGTGCCATAGGAGTCAGCGGTGGTACCGGTGCTCAGGACGCCGAGTGCGGGCAAACTGCCATCACGGCAGTCATTGGCTAACGCCAACCTATTTGAGCGAGCCTTCCGTTAATCCTTGGGCGATGCGTCGATGGAAGAGTACGTAAATGACGATCATGGGGATGGTGACGATCGTTAGGGCTGCGAAAAGCAGGTGGTAGTCGGTTATGTACTTTGTTGAGAACGCAAGCAGACCAACGGGGATCGTCTTCAATTCATCATTTTGGATGTAGAGCAACGCAAGCAAGAATTCGTTCCAAGCTGCTAGCGCACTGAAGATTGCTACTGTGGCCATGCCTGAGCGCACAAGGGGTAAGACAACACTCCAGTAGATTCGCAAGTCCCCTGCACCATCGATACGGGCCGCCTCAAACAGCTCCTTCGGTAGGGAATCGAGGTACGCCTTCAATAGCCAGATCGCTAATGGGAGCCCCATGGCGGTGTACGGAATGATCAGCGCCCAGCGGGTGTCCTTGAGATGCAGGTATTCGAATAGCGAGTTCTGAGCAATGAAGTATGACTGGATCGGGAGCAGAAGGCCCAGCGTAAAGAGCGTCAGCAACAACCCTGAGCCCCGAAACTTCATTCGGGAGAAGGCAAATGCGGCCATCGACCCCAAACCCAGAATTGCTACCATCGAGACGGCCGTCACGATGAAACTATTAACCGCATATTGACCAATTCCGCCATCGGCCCAAGCCGTCGCGAATACTGACCAATCCCACGACGTCGGTAATGCGAATGGTGATTGAAAGATTTGACCATTCGTCTTGAAGGACGACATTGCCATCCACAACAGTGGCAAAAAGAAGAGCATCGCGTAGATCGTCATGACAACGTGGAAGAGAACGTCGGATGGCCTGACACCCTTCTTGCGGCCGGCAAAGGATTGAGCTGCATCCGAGTTGGAAACGGCGTCGAATGTAGCCATCAGAACTCCACATCCGACGTCTTGCGGCGAAGCCTCGAATACAGCAAACCAATCAACGCAATCACCACAGTCAGAATCACCGCGAGCGCAGAACCGTAACCAACATCCTGATCACGGAACACCGTCTTCACCAGGTAGGTGGTCGGCACCTCAGTGGTGTTATACGGCCCACCGTTCGTCAGAACGAACACCAGGTCGAAAACCTGGATACCGCCCGTCACGCAGAGCAAGACAGCGATCTCAGTAATTCCACGCACCAACGGAACTTTCATGCGACGAAAGATCGTCCACTCACCAGCGCCGTCGAGACGGGCACTTTCGATGATGTCCTTGGGAATGCGAGCAAACCCTGCGTAGAAGATCGCCATGTAGAAACCGGCAAAGATCCACCCTGAAATCACCGAGATCGCGAGCAGGGCGGTGTTCGGATCGCCAAGCCACACGCGCTTCCAACCTCCGAGCCCCACCGCATCGAGCCCCGCATTGAGTAGCCCAAAGTCAGGGTTGAGAACGAAGCTCCAGAGCACGGCGATAACAACGAGCGGCAACATAACAGGGATGAAAAAGGCGACTCGATAGAACGTTGTCCCTGGCCTAGCCGAAACCGCGCCCGCCAGCAGTAAACCCAGAAGAACCTCAAGAACAATCGTCGCGACGACGTAAATGAGCACATGCCAGTACGACGAGATGTAAACCGAGTCGTGCAGCGCTCGGGTGTAATTCGCGATCCCTTTGAACTTCAGCGGCCCGCTGCCGTCCCAGCGGGTAAAGCTCAGCCCAAAGGTCGCCAAAACCGGTAGCAGAATGGCGACGGCAAAAACCAAAAACGCCGGCAAGACGAAAAGGTACGGCGTCCAACCGCGGTTCGGTTTCACTAACTCTGCTCCCGAAGTCGGACGGAGTACGAGACGAACGTTCGCACGGGAGAACGCTACTTCAGAGCGTCAATCTTTTGTTGGGCTTGGGTCAAAGCGTCCTGCGATGACATCGCTCCACCGAGGATCGCCGAGGTCGCCGTGTTCAGAGCATCGGCGACCTTGAGGTTGTAGCCGGTATCCGGCGGCGAAACGATTTCAGGCGCAGTCTCGATCAGCTTGAGCAGACGCTCTGACAGCGGGTTCAATCCCGAAGCTGCACCGGCTTTGGATAGTGACGATCCTCCAGCCTTGACGAACGCCTTTTGAATATCGTCACCGGACAGCACGGAAAAGTAATCAATGGCCTGATCGATTTTCGCGCTCTTAGCGTTCACGACGAGTCCGGTTGAAACACCCATCACACTTTGTTGGTTGCCCTTGCCACCATCGATCGGTGGCAGATTGAACCAGTCCATATTGAAGTTGGGTGACTGGCCATTGCGGACGTCCACTAGCCAACTTCCGATTGGTGTCATGGCTGCCTTGCCGGTGAAGAAGAGCGTGTAACCCTCGTTGTCGCTGATGCTGTTGACGCTGTCGTTGATCCACCCGGAATCGTGAATCTGCTTCATCTTGTCCATCGCCGCAACCCAGTCGGCACTGTCGATTGGCGACTTCATGTTCAGCGCGTCCGCGTAGGCCTGCTCACCAACAATGCGCGACAGCACGTGCGCGTTCCAGTTCCCGGCTGGCCACAAATCCTTGTTGCCCATCGCATATGGCGTGATTCCTGCTGCCTTCAGCTTCGCGTTCAACGCGTCGAACTCCGCCCAGGTTGTGGGAGCAGTCAAACCGAGCTTCGCGAAAATATCCTTGTTGTACCAGATGACATTCGAAACATCCTTTGCCAGCGGCAGCATCACTGTTTTGCCGTCAACCGTCGTTCCGCCGAAAGCGCCATCAACGTACTTGTCGGTAACGCCCTTGGCCTTGAGCTGATCACCAATGCTCGCTGCGTACCCATCGGCGACGCGCGTTTGCAGACGATTGCCACTCCACTCGAAGTAGATATCCGGAGCGTTGCCTCCGCTGAGCAAACTTGGCAATCCGACGGTCGAGTAGATGTCATCGTTCTGGAAGTTGTACTGCACTGTCCAACCCGGATGCGCGGCTTCGTACTCGCTCTTCACTTGCTGCCACACCTTGACGACGTCAGCGCCCGGCTCGGTCATCGCGATACGAAGTACCTGATCAGAGGGACTCGCCGACGTGGTCCCGCCGCCCGAGGAACTGCTACAACCTGAAATCAAGAGCGCTGACGCACCAAGTGCGGCAACGACGGACGCCAGTCGAGATAGACGCATAACAACTCCCGGAACCTTCGCGACGAACTGGTTTAGACCACCCTACAAGGAACGAACCGTCTGGTCAGGGCATGTGATCAGGTTGTTATGTGAAGTTTCGACCGGGTGAGAGGATCTCTCCATGACCAACCCGCCACCTCGTGTTCATGACATCGACCGCCAACGCCAAGATGCGTCGCCGTACATTGACGCACTCGTTGAATTCGTCGACATCGACCGCGCTCGCTGGGGTATTCCAGGCCATCAAGGCAGCCGTGAAGCGCAGCCCATGCTCGCGGACTACCTCGGCGACGTGGCACTAACTCGCGACTTTCAGACAATGATCGACGGCATCGACATCGGTCCCGACAACGCACTTGATAAGTCGCTTGCGCTGGCGGCCGAGGCGTGGGGTGCGAAGCGAACATGGTTTCTGACTAACGGTTCTAGCCAAGGCAACATCACCGCCGGCCTTTCCATCGCTGGGCTGCGTGGATCACTAGTTGCGCAACGAAGCGTCCATTCATCAGTCATCGATGCCCTCGCACTATCAGGGCTTGAGGCCGCATTCATTGCGCCCGATGTGGATCTAGAGTTAGGAATTTCGCACACGCTCACACCAGAAAGACTGGATCAGGCACTGACGGAGAATCCCTCTGCCAGAGCGGCAATCGTGGTCACGCCCTCTTATTTTGGCGCCTGCGCGGACGTTGCCGCTCTTGCAGCCGTCGCACATCGACATAACGCGGCGTTGATCGTCGACGAGGCGTGGGGTGCCCACCTCGGCTTCGATCCGGGGCTTCCAATGAACGCAGTTCGCCTTGGCGCTGATCTGGTGATCGCGTCCATGCACAAACTAGGTGGCTCGCTCGGTCAGACAGCATTGCTTCATCTTGGTCACGGCCCGCTAGCCGCCGAGCTCGAGCCATTCGTGATCAAGTCACTTCGAACAACGGCATCTACATCTGAATCAACGCTACTGCTTGCGTCCCTTGATCTCGCCCGACGTCAGATCGCTGCACATGGGCACGAAAGAATCCCGCGCAGTCTCGCCGCGGCAGCCCGACTCCGTGAGCGAATCACCACGGACGGACGCTTCGTCGATGCGACCCAGCGCATCCTGTCCTTTCCCTCGGTCATCGATATTGATCCGCTTCGGATCGTGATCGATACCCGAAGCGGCGGCATCAGTGGCCACGAGGCGCGCCATCTGCTGTACGCAGAGCATGGCCATCACCTAGAACTTTCCACTGGCAGTGTGGTTGTCGGCATCATCGGTGCAGGGGTCGAACTTGACGCTGACGCGCTAGCGGATGCATTGCTCGCCCTGCCGAGAACTGAATCCGGCGATGCTGACGTGATCCCGCTACCGAAATCTGGGCCGCGCCGCATGACCGTGCGTGAGGCCTACTTCGCCAATTCGGAAATCATCGACGCCGCAGACGCCGTCGGTCGAGTCTCCGCAGACAGTGTCGCGGCCTATCCGCCTGGAATTCCTAACCTCATGCCCGGTGAGGAGATCACCGCGGAAAATCTCGATTTCCTGCAAAAGACTGCAGCCGCACCATTTGGTCACGTCCGCGGCGCTCTCGAACAAGATATGTCGCGGGTGCGCGTCGTACGCCAAGCCTGACGCGGAAAACTTCCAGAAACGCCGGCAGTTAGGGCGCGTCAATTACTTCTTGGCGCTGGGAACCAAGACCTTGGATTCCCAGTTCCATAACGTCACCATGCGCCAAGTACGTCGGTGGTTTCATGCCCATGCCAACACCCGGCGGCGTACCTGTGCTGATGAGGTCGCCAGGTTCTAGGACCATGAACTGACTGAGGTAGTGCACGATGAAGAGCGGGTCGAAGATCATCGTCGACGTCGAACCGGTCTGGCGACGAACTCCATTGACGTCCAACCACATTTCGAGTTCGAGGATGTCTCCAAGCTCGTCTGCCGTGGCTAGCCAAGGCCCACACGGGTTGAAGGTCTCACACGACTTGCCCTTATCCCATTGACCGCCGCGCTCAAGCTGGAATTCACGCTCAGAGACATCATTGGAAATCACATAGCCAGCAATGTAATCGGCGCTCTCTGCCACACTGCTCAGGTATCGAGTCGTCTTTCCAATCACGATTCCCAACTCGACTTCCCAATCCGTCTTCACAGACATGCGCGGGATGTGCACCATGTCATAGGGACCGATTAGCGTGTTGGACTTCTTCATGAAGACGATGGGTTCAGCTGGGATAGGCATACCGGACTCGGCGGCATGGTCGGCGTAATTTAGGCCAATGCAAATAATGCTTTCCGGCTTTGGAATCGGTGCGCCAACGCGCAGTCCGTCGACATTGAGTTCTGCAAGACCACCCGACGCAAGTATCGATGCGATTCGACCGATGCCATCACTGGCGACGAGATCACGCTCATCGAAACCGGGAATCCCACTTGGGTCAAACCACCGTCCATCACCGGTGCCGACAGCCGGCTTTTCACTTCCTACTGAACCGAATCGCGCGATAAACACCGGGGCAACCTTTCGATAGATCGTTTCGTTTCGCTATGGGAACTTCACCCGAAGACAACGCTCGGGGCATTCTGTGCCGCTACATTCGGGCGGCCATACCGCCGTCAACTGTAACCACTTGGCCGGTCAGGTAGGTGTTGTCTTCACTGGCAAGCCAGGCAACCGTCCGGGCAATTTCATGTGCTTGCGCGGCACGACGCAGCGGAATCTCGGCATTCTCGACGTAGATGTTCTTGAACCACGTGGATTCAAGTTCATTCACCCCATCCGCGATCGCCATGCGTGTATCGACGAAACCCGGAGCCACCGCGTTAACAAGAACTCCGCCATCAGCCAGGTCAATGGATGCAACGCGAGTGGCGGAATTCAAGCCTCCCTTGGACGTGTCATACGCGATACATCCCGGTTCACTCACAAGCCCATGAACGCTCGTCACGTTGACGATGCGGCCGTAGCCCTGCTGCGTCATTGCGCGGCCGCACTCACTCATCAAGATGATCGGTGAATGCAGATTCACATTCAATACCCGTTGATAACGGGCGAGATCCAGATCGCGAAGATCAAACGAATCGGAAATCCCAGCGCAGTTCACGAGAACATCAACCCCACCGAGTTTGGTCAGCGCCTCATTCGCCGCCATGGACACACTCGACAAATCACTGAGGTCCACCTGAACTGTGGACTGCGCTGATGACGCTTGTTCGATATCGAGTACACACACCCGGGCACCTAGTGCGACGAGTCGGTCAACGATCGCTGCACCAATTCCGTTAGCACCACCCGTCACGATCGCACGGCGACCGTCGAACGTTCCGGGGACGACTGATCCGCGCACGTCACTCACCTTTGATTCCTCCTGCAGTAAGTCCCTGAATAAAGAACCGTTGACCCACCAGATACGCAACCACAAGTGGCAGCGTCACAAGCGTGAGGCCAGCCATGACTGTTGGGATGTCGAGACTGTACCGCCCTCGAAAGCCCGCGATTCCGACCATCAAGGTGTGTTTTTCAGGATCCTGCAGAAACACCAAAGCGAGAAGCAGCTCATTCCAAGCCCACAGGATGTTCACCACTGCCAACGTGGCGATAGGTGGCCCGGAAAGAGGCAGCACAATGCGACGGAAGATCGCCCCCGTGGAAGCTCCATCGATCTGCGCTGCCTCGAGAAGTGAGTGCGGAATTGCCGAGAAAAAGTTAGCCAAAAGGTAGATCGAAAACGGCAGCATGAGACCGATATAGATCAGGATCAGGATTCGAAAGGTCGAGATCCAACCCAACTGGGCGCCGAATTGGAACAGCGGAATCAACAACACCACGGGTGGAACGACCATGAGGCTGACGATCACGCCCAGCAGCGTCTCGCGGCCCTTGAACTGCCAGTAGGCAAATCCCCAGGCCGCCAGAGCGGACAGAACCATCACACCAATCACGGCACCGGTCGTAACGATGATCGTGTTGACGAACCAGGACGGAAGTCCCGCCGACCACGACGTAGCAAAAGCGGCCAAACTCGGGTGCGCTGGAAGAGCCCAGGGTGAACCAAGGAACTCTTCCTGCGTTTTGAGCGCGCCCGTAACCATGATGTACCCGGGCAGCAGCGCACTGAGAGTGCACGCTGCCAAGAGCACGTAACGACCAACACTGCCAACGCGGGCGATTGGGCTTGAAATCTTTGCCATCATTCACCAACCACGGCAAGTAGTGACTTGCGTTGAAGCCTGAAGAAAATGATGACGAGGAACAGTGTGATGAGAAACAGGATCACTGCTGCAGCAGCAGCGAGCTCAATCTGCTGATCCTGAAAAGCCGAGCGGTAGATGTAAAGCTCGGTGACAACCGTCGAGTCACCCGGACCGCCCTGGCCATTGGTCATGATGTAGACGTAGTTAAAAACCCACGACACCATCACGATCGCTTCGGTCACTGCGTAGAACGCGATGACACCTGTCATTTGCGGGAGCGTAATCGACCAATGCTTACGCCAAAAGCCGGCACCATCTAGGGCCGCCGCCTCGTACGTCTCAGTTGGAAGACTCAGAATGCGCGCGAGGAATAGGACAATGCCGAAGCCAACCTCTTTCCATACGATCACGGCGCCCATCGTCCACAACGCAATGTTGGGATCGCCAAGCCAGTCGGCGGCAAGTTTTCCCAGACCCAAACCATTCAGCGCCGTGTTCACCGGTCCATTAAGGGTGAGCAATTGACCGAGGACAACGCCGACAACAGTGACCGGCAAGATGTACGGGAAGAATAGGACGCCGCGGAAGAATGAGTGCCCACGAACCGTTTCGGACAGGACAATTGCCAGGAGAAGCGCAATCGCAATCAGCACTGGCACACAGAGCAGCAGCTCCATGTTGTGCTTGAGTGCCGTCAAAAACAGCGGATCCGTCAGAACAATTCGAAAGTTGTCCCAGCCAGTCCATTTCCCCTGATATTTAAAGGATTGGACGACCAACTGGTAGATCGCGTATGCAAAAACAAAGACGATGACAAAAGCGGCCGGGGCAATCCATACCGCCGCATGCCATGGTCCTGGTCTACGCGACGTGTGACGACTGCCCGAGGGCACAGGCCCCCGGGCAGTCGTCACACTTGCGTCGGTCACTGACCGCTGGCCCAATTCGTAAAGTTGGTCACCAGTTCACGGTCGGTCGTGCGTAGTCGCTCCATCTGCGCCTGCATGTCAGCTGCCGCAGCGGCCCCAGTCTCCGTACCCTTCAAGACCAACTGAACGTTCTTGAAGACAGCATCGGAATCAAGCTGTGCGGGGATGAAGTTCTCCATGTAAGGAACATTGTCCGTTCCGCCCGCGAAGAGTGACTTCTTGATCGGATCGGTTACCTGCGAGAGGTTGAAGCGATCATCAGCCGGAAGTGACCCGGTCATGTCGTACCACGCCTGCAACTGCTCTGGCGTGTGCAAGAACTTAATGAAGTCGGCTGCTTCAGCCTTGTGCTCGCTCCACGAAGGAATTCCCAGGGTCTGGGACGAACTGGCAATTTTTCCTGCCAGCGGACCATTCGACCAAGCTGGCATTGCCATGACCTCAATCTTGTCAGGGCCACCTGCCTTCTTGGCGAAGTTCGGCGCGTCAGGTCCAGCCGTAACCGTCATGGCCGCCTTCTGATCTACGAACATCTGCTGAGCCTGGTAGAGCTCTTGAGAGTTAATGTCGGCATTCCAGCACTTGTGCTTCTGCGACTCTTCCAAGCGCATCCACCAATCACCGAGTGCGGGGTCAGTGAACTTAGCGTTGCCCACAACAGCGTCGAGCACCTGCTTCTGACTCGTTACCGACTGAGCACCGAGAATTGAGTACAGCCAGCCACCGAACCAACCGTCTTTCACACCACCCGCGATCGTCGGGATTCCCTTGGCCGAGAGCGTGTCACAGGTCTTAAGGAAGTCTGCCCACGTCATGGGAACCGTCAGACCATTCTTCGACAACAGATCCTTGTTCACCAGAACTGGGAAAGACGGGTTGACGTACCAGGGGGCCGAAACAATTTTGCCCTGGTAGGAATCTTCCATCTTGGCGTTGGTGTAGTGCGCAAGTTCATCTGCCGGAAGCAGATCGGAAATCGCGGCCGTGTTGCCCTTCCAGTAAGGCTGTTGCGCGTAAATGCCACCCCAGAAATACTGAATATCCAATGGTGTCTTAGCCGCCGCGGCAGCCTCGAAGTTGGGGATCAAACCATCAGTGGTCTCAAGGGTTTCCTTGATCGTGATGTTGGGGTGCGCAGTCTGGTAGGCCGTGATCGCCGCGTCGAGCCATTTCTTCGCACCGGGAGCTTCCTGGTCGCCCCACCAATGCATGGTGAGAGTAACCGGACCCGTTTCCGTGGGCGACGGGGCAGTCGAGCCGCCGCCAGCACTTGGTGACGAGGTGCTGCCACCACTTCCAGACGAACATGCGGCGAGCGTGAGCGCGGCAACGCCGAGCAGAGCAGCTGCCTTAATTGTCTTTCGCATGCGTAACTCCTTGTTTAGTGGACGAACTTCCGGCCTCGATTGCGGTCTTACTGTGCGTTCATTCAAAACGTGGTGCTTGGTGTAGCTACTGAGGTGGTGCTTGGTGTAGCTACTGAGTCAGTTCAGGCGTGCGGTACAGCGTCTTCCCGGCAACGGTGATCTCAACATCAACGAGGTACTCACGAACGGCGTCGAGATCGAGATCCATACCCAGTCCGGGGGCTTGCGGCGGTCGAATCGTTCCATCCGAATCCAGTTCGATGTGATTGGAGGTGAGGTTGCGCGCTAACGGTTTCAATTCCACCGGATACTCACACAGCCAATCGCTCGATGAACCTGCGTACGGCTGCAACGAGGCGCTTAATGCCAAGTGGGACGTGAAGGTGTGATTGACAAATTGCACACCGCGAGCATGTGCGTACTTCCACACCTCATGTGCCGGACCGATACCACCGATTCGACCTGTATCAATCTGGATAAAGCCAACACCGCCGTGGTCAATCATGTGCTCGGCCGTGAAGCGAGTGTGGGCGCCTTCGCCCCCTGCCAACTTCACGTTCCCTGACTTAGTTGCCAAATTGGCATACGACTGCAATGCACCAGATACAAAGGGTTCTTCGAGCCAAACGGCATCGGCTTCCATCAAAGCTGGCAAGCGTGATTCGGCCACTGCAACATCGTCACCCCAAACCGTCCCTGCATCGACGAGCAATATCCCGTCTGGCCCGAGGCCTTCACGCGCGGCATGAACTTGATCGGCATCTGCATCGACAGTGGTACGACCGTACGGCCCCCATCCGAACTTCACGGCACGAAATCCCTGGCTCATTGCCGAGCGAGCCTTCTCAAACGTTTCGTGAGCCGTATCTCCAAAAAGCGCTGAGGCGTATGGCGTCTTACCTACTGGCGCACCCGTTCCCCACATACCCAGCAACTCGTACACCGGTTGCTCTACCGATTTTCCAAACAAGTCCCAAAGTGCGATCTCGATACCGGACAACGCATGGTCAGTTTGCAAGACATCCAGGCTGCGCGCACGAACCTCGTCGGAAATACGACCAATATCCTGAATCGACTCCAACTTCTGGCCCAATACCGAATCGATCACCGGGTGACAGGCGCTGTGGGACATCGGCCCGACCAGGCTTGCAATAGTGGGCAACGGAGAGGCTTCACATTCACCCCAGCCCGTCCAATCCCCCGCGCGAACCCGCACGAGGACCATGTCTTGGCTGCCATCCCCGATATCAAGCACCTCTGGCATAGCCAGGTAGTACATGTCGACGCTGTCTATCTTCATGAGACACCGCCCGGACGAAGCAGGACCTTGGCCGCAGGATCACCGTCGACCAAACGCTGATACCAATCGGCGCCGGACGACAACGGCGCAACGACAACACCCGATCTGAGTCCAAGACGTCCAGACGCGAGCCAGTCCAGTCCGTTTCGGAAGTTGGCGACCGAGTACGCGAAGGCGCCAGTGATCTTGATTTCAGATCGGACCACGGTGTTCAGCGGCAACTCTGTCTCGTCCGAATGCAATCCGACCAAAACGAGAGTGCCACCAACCGTCAAGCTCATGAGGCATTCGCGTCGGGTGGAGCCACTACCAACTGCGTCAAACGCAACATCGACGCCCTCACCACCAGTGTCACCACGCAAAACCGCACTCACGCTTGAGTCCGCTGGATCGACAGGTATGCATCCCAAATCAGTCGCCATCTTCAATCGCGCAGGATTCTTCTCCGCTACGTAACGAGTCTTTACACCCCACTCGCCGAGAACCTGCAAAAGAAAAAGACCAATCGCGCCAGCGCCAATTACTAATGCAGATGACGTCGGCTTAACCCCGCTGAGCTCAACTGCGCGCATGGCAAACGCAGCTGGTTCAACCATCGAAGCGTCGGCAATGTCCAAGCCGACAGGAACGGCGAGAACGGCACTGGCAGGAACACGGACGAACTCAGCATTGCAACCTGGTAGCGAGGCACCAAGTAAGAGTCGCTTTGCGCACAGCTGTTGACGGCCAGTGACGCAATACGCACAGTCCCCACATGAAACCAGTGGATTAACGGTCACGGCTGTTCCGATCGCGCAGGCTCCAACAGGATCCACGTCAGACCCGACGGCCTCGATGTAACCCGAGACCTCGTGCCCAAACACCAGCGGTGGACGGCGAATACTGCTCTGGCCGAGATACCCGCTGAGCTCCGATCCGCAAATCCCCGAGTACGCAACTCTGACGAGCACATCGCGCGGACCGCACACGGGTACCGGGATGCGATGCATCGTCATAACTCTCGGGGCGTCGTATACGAGCGCATCCATGTTCGCGAGCGAGGACTCGGTCGACCCGGGCTGTTCGGTTATTGTCATAGGTTTACCGCTCCATTTGTTTGAGCATCGGAACGAAGAGTTCCGGTCGCGGACCCGAACCATTGCCGGGCAGTAGCTACGTCATGAATGCGCTCTAGCGCATTGTGGAGATCAGGTAGATAGCGCGAAAGTTCACTGGCCTGCGCGCGCTGAACGGGAACAGTGATGCTCAGTCCAAGTGGACCATCGGGCCCCATTACTGCCGCGCCGATACAGCACACCCCAGGCGTTGACTCTTCGCTCTCCAAGGAATAACCGCGAGTCCGAACCTGGGCCAGCAGGTGCATCAAGTCCGACCGCGTGCCCACCGTGCGAGGGGTCACCTTAGGTAAATCCTCCGGGCATCTGCTAGCGATCTCGTCGTCGTCTAGAAGGGCAAGCATGGCCTTGCCAAGTCCAGTTGCGTGAGCTGGCAGCCGCTGCCCGATCCGGGACGCAAATCTCAGGCCCTCACCGGTATCTCGACGGTCAAGATAGACAACGTCGCTTCCCGCCAACATTCCTAAATGGCATGCCTCATGAGTCTTGTCCGCCAGTTGATCGAGGGCTGGGGCAACTGCTTCGCGCAGGGACGCGGGTAGGTGCATCGACGTACCGACTTCGAAGGCTCCAATGCCCACGCGATAGCCGTCACCGGAACGCTCAAGGAACTGGGCCGCTTCTAGGCTAGCAAGCAGCGAATGCAGTGTGCCTTTCGGGATTCCAGTGATCCTTACCAGTTCGGTAAACCGCACAGGACCTCGGGACCGGGCCACGATCCTCAAGAGATCGCAGGCTCGGTCGACACTGTTGTTTGTCGAGGCCACTAGCATCCTGTTCGTATATGCGAACTCGGTTCGTATGTGCGAACGAAATCTTGCACCTTCTATCGCGACTGTCAACGACTTTCGTCACATTGGTATCGCTCTGATGCCGTGGCTTCTCGCGTTCGACGATCGCGGCCCGTAGCGTCACGATCGTGAAGTCCGCTTGGCTCGACCGTCTTGCCCCTGTGGTATTCGTACTGGTGTGGAGCACCGGATTTATTGGCGCCCGCATAGGTACGCGATATGCCGCACCTTTTACGGTCTTGGCCATTCGGCTCACGATTGCCTCCGCCGCACTGGCACTTCTCGCACTCGCATTTCGGTCGGCATGGCCGACGCGGAGTGACGACTACAGACGATCAGCAATCATCGGCGTACTTTTGCACGCTGGCTACCTCGGTGGCACCTTCGTGGCTGTCGATCTCGGCTTACCGGTCAGCGTTTCTGCCCTCGTAGTGTCGCTTCAGCCCGTACTCGTCGCAGCGCTGTCTGGGCCACTCCTTGGCGAACAACTGGTTCGACGCCAGTGGATTGGCGTCGGGCTAGGGTTCGTCGGAGTCATCATCGTCTTGGCCCCGGGTCTAACCCACCACGGCGCCACGACGTACACCATCGGCGCCGTCATCGCCGCTGTCGTTTCCCTACTGTCGACGACGACTGCCACGATCATGCAAAAGCGTTACGGCGCATCGATTCCCATGCTTGCCGGGACTTCTGTTCAATATGCGGCAGCCGCCATCGTGCTCGTCATCGCAGCCGCAATGTTCGAGAACTTCAACGTTGACTGGACTCCGCAGTTTGTCGGTGTCTTGGCATGGATGATCGGCGCACTGTCCATCGGAGCCGTACTCCTCATGTTCTGGCTATTGCGCCGCGGCACCGCAGCAGGATTTTCGAGCCTGTACTTTTTGGTGCCGCCAGTGACGGCAGTAATGGCCTACCTCCTGTTTGCCGAGCACCTACCCCCTGTCGCACTGATCGGCTTGGCGGTCAGCTCGCTCGGGGTACTCCTTGTCAGGGAGCGGGCACGTTAACTCTGACGTGGGCGTAGCGCTGAGTTTCGTCGAGCCGCTACGGTGCGTGCATGAGCCAACCATTTTCCTTGCAGGGACGTTCCGCACTTGTTACCGGCGCCGGTTCGGAATCAGGAATTGGGTTTGCCACCGCTCGATTCTTGGCCAGGCAGGGCGCCTCTGTCGTCGTGTCTGCAACGAGCGATCGCATCATGCAACGTGCCGCTGAATTGCGCGAGGAGGGTTTCGACGTGCATGCATTGATCGCCGATCTAACCGATCGTGAGCAGGCCGCCGCACTTGTAGGCGCAACCGTTCAGCACGTCGGCCGACTCGACATTTTGGTCAACAACGCAGGCATGATCCAGACCGGCGTCGATATCGAGCGTGGCACGATGGCCGACCAGCCTGCGGATGATTGGGCTCGCCAACTCGAGATCACACTCATGACCGCAGTTCACCTCACCCGCTCAGCAATCCACGTCATGCGTGCGCAGAAACACGGTCGCATCGTGATGGTGTCTAGTGTGACCGGGCCACTGGTTTCCGCGTCAGGTAGCAGCGCATACTCCGCCGCGAAGGGCGGCATGGATGGCATGATGCGGGCCATTGCCATTGAGGAGGGGCCCATCGGAATCACGTGCAACTCGGTCGCACCCGGTTGGATCCACACAGGATCATCAGACGTAGACGAACTCGCGGCTGCCAACCACACACCGGTTGGACGGGCCGCTAGACCCGACGAGGTGGCAGCAGTCGTTGGATTCCTAGCCAGTGACGAGGCATCCTACGTCACCGGACAACCATTCGTTGTGGACGGTGGGAACATCATCCAAGAAATCAAAGGTAGTTGATCGACCAACAGCACGAATGCCGCATTGCTATTTGACGATCACATTCGCCACATCAGCCGGCGAATCGATCTCGCCCTCAGTGAGCATCCGACGAGCAACCGTGGTGAAGTCTGCGTCTGACACAGTGGTCGGAAAATACGGCACGGCCAGCGCTCTTAGTTCGTCCACTGTCGAGTGGGTTATCGCCGCGGCCGCGGTATAGAACTCATCTTGATGAGCCATCGCATAGGCATTTGCTTTCACTAGGGCTGCCTGCAGCGCTCGAGCCGCTGCGGGGTGCGCATCGACGAACGATTGAGTGGTGAGCCACAGGCCAGTCACCGGCTCATCACCAAAGAACTGGTACCCCGGATAGTCGAAGATTTGCGCCCCTACCTTCTGGGCCTGGGCCACGTAGGGATCCACTAAGCCGCCGGCGTCGACTTTCCCAGACGCGAGCGCGGCGACAGTCTCGGGCATAGTCAAAATAACCCAGTTGATTTTCGATGCATCCCCGCCGGCCCGATGAACCGCGGACTTGATGGTCACTTCGAGTTGCCCACCTGTCGCCGGGACGGCGACAAGTTTTCCCGGCAGTTGAAGTAGTGAGGTGATACCCGAGTGGGGTGCCGCTAATACGGCAGTGTCGTCTAACTTACGCTGAAGTGATGGATCATTCGCGGCGGCTTTAGCTACCTGCGGATCGAATCCATCAGCAGGTGCTAGAACGCGTATGTTGAGGCCTCCGGAGACCCCACGTATCAGCTGAATCGACGTCGAGTACGTAACGTCAGCCCCACCGGCCAACAATGTCGCGGTGCCCTGGGCTGGAGTGTCAACGGGCTTAAGCACGACGTCTAGTTGTGCGTCGTCGAAGTACCCGAGATCCTGCGCAAGTTGCAGAATGCCAGCGGTATAGATCGGAATATAGGCCATCGTAATTTTGGTTACGCCGTTTGATTGTGCGGCCGGTGCGATCGAACCGGACGGCGTTACCGCAGTGCCCATCGGACCGTCAGCATTGCTGCTACCTGTGCACGCAGCTAGCACCACCGTTAGCGATGCTGCAGCTACCGCAAACTTCAACGGAGTTAGACGTGGCTTCACCAGAGACGTTCCGTTCTCGCTCGTGCGTAATTCCCTTGCCGGACCTACCCGCGTCTTCTGCGGCGGGCGGCTCCTCCCATTACATTCGATCAACCTCCACGATGCCCGCCTGAAACCCTGTCCAACGGGGAAAATTCGACGACCGTTTCGTCATCGAGATGCCAGGATAGGCCGCGGATTCACAGTCCATAGCGCTAACCTTCCTACGTGACTTCACCTGATCTGACGGTCGTAGACCAAAGCACAATCGATGCCTACCAGCGCGACGGCGCCGTCGTCGTACGCGGGCTTTTCACGCCCGACGAAGTCGCAACCGTCGAACGTGGCATCGAACGTAACCTCGCCGATCCCAGCCCTCTGTTCATCGTGGCGAGTAACGCTGATGATCCTGGCTCCTTCGTTGAAGACTTCTGCAACTGGCAGCGGATTGACGAATTTCGCACCATTGCAACCACCTCCAAGGCAGCTGACGTTGCCGCAGCGCTCATGGGGTCTCAGTCCGTTCGGCTCTATCACGATCACGTCTTAGTCAAGGAGCCCGGAACGCGCCAGCCCACACCATGGCATCAGGATCAGCCGTATTACAACATCGACGGATTTCAGAACTGCTCGATGTGGATGCCTGTCGATCCCGTCGCAGAAGAATCGACGTTGGAGTTTCTCGCTGGCTCACATAAGCAAGGCTGGCGTCTACCGCGCACATTCATGGACGCGCAAGCTAAATGGTTCCCCGAAGGTTCGCTGCAGGAACTCCCGGATATCGAAAACAATCGCACCGATTACGAGATCAAACGATGGGCGCTCGAACCCGGTGATGTCGTCTTCTTTCACATGGTCACCTTGCATCATGCGTACGGAGTGTCGGGGTCGAACCGACGTCGAGCCTTCTCGCTACGGTTCATCGGGGACGACATCGTTCATGCTCCACGGCCTTGGCGCACGTCACCGCCTTTTGCAGGTTTAGTAGACGAACTACCAGCCGGCGCCACGATGGACCACGCGCTTTTCCCAGTTCTGCGCCAGTCCTGACCTCACACGGCACGTTCGTTTCGCACCCTTCGGCGGAGGACCGCGAACACACAACTCAACGGCAAACGCTCTAGAGTTCCACCATGAGTACCTTCGCTGGGCTATGGGCAGAACTTGAACCAATCGGAAGAGATTCGCACACCGGTGGTTACCGTCGCTACGCCTTCAACGATGCCGAACTGCAATGTCGGGAATGGTTCACCAGCACCGCTGCGGCCCGCGGCCTGGACGTGGAACTTGATCGCAATACAAACCTGTGGGCGTGGTGGATCGCACCGTGCGTTGATCCGGAGGCCAAAGCGCTCGTCATCGGTTCTCATCTCGATTCAGTACCCGATGGCGGAGCATTCGACGGACCACTCGGAGTGGTTTCAGCTTTCGCAGCCTTCGATCAGATCGTCGCATCGGGGGTTCAACCAGATAGGCCAATCGCGATCGTCGCATTCGCTGACGAAGAAGGTGCTCGATTTGGAATTGCCTGCGCCGGCTCACGACTCATGACCGGTGCCCTCGACGCTGACAAGGCCAGGGGCCTCGTTGGACGAGACGGGCCGACGATGGCTGACGCCATGCGAGACAACGGATTCAATCCAATGACCCTCGGTTTTGACGCAGAGCGCATCGCTCGCATAGGTCAGTTCGTAGAGCTCCACGTCGAGCAGGGAAAGGGCTTGGTCGACATGTCCGAGCCCGTCGGTGTTGCCGAGAGCATATGGCCACACGGGCGGTACCGCTTCACGTTTTGCGGGACGGCTGATCACGCCGGAACTACTCGCATGCAGGATCGCCAGGACCCCATGATTGCCTACGCCCATACGGCGTTGGGGGCGTATGAGGCGGCGCTTAACGTGTCGCAACGCGCCACCTTCGGCAGATTGGAGGTCGAACCCAATGGCACCAACGCCGTGCCGTCGACAGTTCGCGCGTGGTTAGATGCACGCGCCAGTGACGAATCCGCCTTGAATGATCTCGTCGAGCAGATCAGCGCCGCGGCGTATGCGGCCGCGCAAACGAACGGGACGACCGTCGAGATCACTCCTGAATCGGTAACGGCGATTTTGGAGTTCGATCAACGTCTGCGCAATCAGGTCTCTGCGTCTATCGCAATGGGCCTTGGCATGGAGAATGTGCCAGTCTTACCGACTGCCGCCGGTCATGACGCTGGCATTCTTGCCTCGGCCGGAGTTCCAACGGCGATGATCTTTGTTCGAAACCCAACGGGGGTTTCGCATTCACCTCACGAATACGCTGAGCCAGCCGACTGTGAGGTTGGGGTACGAGCACTTGCCGCCGCAGTATCAGGATTGCTGACATGACAGTTTTCAGAACGCAAGCAGCATGGGTTGACGGCACGATCGCTCGAGGCGTCGATATTCATGTCGGTGCTAACGGATTCATCGATGCAGTTGCACCGATCGACCAAAACGTACGCGACGAGCTCGTCGAACTTCCGGGGGTCGTCTACCCCGGTTTTGCAAATGCTCACTCGCACGCATTCCACCGCGCCCTTCGTGGTCGCACGCACGGCGATGGCGGTACTTTCTGGACGTGGCGTCAGGGTATGTATCAGGCGGCGTCCACCCTCAATCCCGATTCTTACTATCGGCTCGCACGGGCTGTTTATGGCGAGATGGTTCTGGCCGGCGTGACGAGTGTCGGAGAATTCCACTACGTACATCACAACCCCAATGGAACTGCCTACAGTGATCCCAACGCGATGGGGCACGCACTCATTAGCGCAGCGACTGACGCTGGCCTACGAATTACTCTTCTCGATACCTGCTATCTAAGCGGGGGTCTCGACAAAACCGGGCACGTAGATCTTCAGCCAGAACAGCGACGATTCTCCGATGGTTCTGCGCACACGTGGGCGAATCGAGTGAGTGCGATGGCTGATGGCGCGAGCGTGCGAATAGGTGCAGCTATCCATTCTGTACGAGCCGTTCCACGCGAGTCGATCACAGAGGTCGTGGCAGCCTCACCCAGCTGTCCACTTCACATTCACGTCTCCGAACAACCCGCGGAGAATCAAGCCTGCCTCGACGCCTACGGCTGCACACCGACGGAGTTATTGCACGCAAGTGGAGCTCTTTCTGAACGCACGACAGCGGTCCATGCAACCCACCTCACGGCCAACGACATCGCACTGCTTGGAAGCACACGCACCTTTAGCTGCTTCTGCCCCACCACCGAGCGAGATCTTGCCGACGGTATCGGGCCAGCAACAGCGCTCGCATCGGCAGGTTCACCACTGTGCCTTGGCTCAGATCAGCATGCGGTCATTGACCTTTTGGAAGAAGCTCGTGCACTAGAAATGCATGAGCGGCTCGAAACAAATCAGCGTGGCCGCATACAACCGGCCGAAATCGTTAGCGCCCTCACCACGGCTGGCCATGAGTCGCTCGGCTGGACGGACGTCGGACGAATCGCTGTCGGTGAGCGCGCCGATCTTGTCGCAATCCGGACTGACACAGTGCGAACCGCAGGGTCAGATCCTGGGCAGATCGTACTGTCTGCCTTCGCCGCTGACGTCGACACAGTGGTTGTTGATGGACACGTGCGAGTGTCGGGCGGCCGGCATGTATCGATTGACGTTCAGGGTGAGTTGGTGCGGGAGATCAGCGAACTATGGGCTCAGGTCGATAACGGGCAGAGATAAACCGATGTTTGCGAATCACATTCAAAGGGACGCCGCACACACGGCAATGCCGTGGGCCAATGGCGGTGGCGTCACATACGAAGTTGCCGCCTTTCCCGTCGGCGCAGATTTGGCATCCTTCTATTGGCGAATCTCGATGGCCGAGGTGCGCGAGCCAGGTGCATTCTCCGCGTTTACCGGAATAGATCGAGTTCTCACCGTTCTTGGTCCGGGGGATTTGCTGCTCTTCGTCAACGGAGTCGAGACCCGCAGCCGAAAGCATGTCCCCTTTGCGTTTTCTGGTGACGACGACGTCCGTGCTGAACTTGTTGACGGCCCCATCACTGATCTCAATGTGATGACACGTAGAGGTCAATGCCGGGCCGAGGTGCACGTGCTCACCATTAGCGAGAGTGTTGATCTCGAACCCATCGTCGCGTCAGACACCATCATCGTTGTACTCAGCGGAGAGTTCACAGTGGTTGACGGCGCACACCTGAACGAGCGCGACGTACTCTTTCTCAATCAGGCAGCATCGGTCACGGGCTCGGGCGTCATCGCCCACATCATCATCACCGCGACACCACCCAGCACCGCCAATAGCCTCAGCAGCCGCGATGCGTAGCCAACTAAGGCATCTGCTGTTTCTCCACGGCTACACATCACCCAACGTTCCAAGCCGCGAAACTCTAGCGCGCGCATTACGGTCAGCTGGCGTCAACGCAGAACTACACGCCCCGTTGGCACCCGCGGGAGAACACAGACGCGATCCGTTCAATCCAACAGGTGAGTCAAGCTGGTTTAGATACGCAACCGACAGGAGCAATCTGGTACCGCAGGGTATCGACTACGCGAATCTTGCCGACGTCCACCACGTCATGTACTCGCCATGGGAATCACATGGCTCGGTTGAGCTTGCCCTGTGGGATCAGCTTTGCGTGTTGGCAGAACACGGCGCAGATCATGTTGCCCTTGTCGGCGAATCGCAGGGTGGAGTGATGGCCGCACTTCTCGGGATTGAGTGGAACCGTCAGCACCCCCACAATCAACTCGGCTGGATTGGGCTTGTTCGGACAGCTCCTGACCCACACACGTGGCAACCACGCCCAACGAACGACTCCGCAACGTTTACATTCAATGACGAATGGGCACAGATTCCGCCTCGGTACGCGACACAGTTTTGTGTGGTCCTAGGTGCTGACGATGAGACTTACCGGACGTACACCTCTATTGCGGCACTCGGTCCACTGCTCGTCAACAATCGGATCGCAAACTCAGGCATCGGAATACATCAGTCAGCAGAGGGCAACGTCAACCTGCGCATACTTCCCGGCGTGACTCATGACAGTAATGAGGACGACGTGTTCAGCGCATTGGCCGCCGCACTTGCGGGTGGCTAATAGCTAGCCTTTCACCGCGCCGGAAACCAGACCCGCTACGAGGTAGCGCTGGAAAGCTAGGGCAATGAAAACCGGTGGCAATGCTGCCAAGACCCCGCCGGCCGCCACAAGTCCAAAGTCGGTGGAGAACTTTCCACTGAACTCCGCCACCGCAACTGGGATCGTCTTAGACGCAGTTGTACTGGTAAAGATCAAGGCGTAAAGGAACTCATCCCAGCACAGCAAGGTTGCAAACAGGATTGCTGCGAAGATGCCGGGCCGAGTCAGCGGTAGGAGCACCGACCACAGGATTCGCAATCGCCCTGCGCCATCGATCGTCGCGGCTTCATCGAGTTCACGTGGAACGCCGTCCATGTAGTTACTCAACGACCACAGGACGAACGGCGTCACAAAACTGCTGTAGACGATGATCAAACCGATTCGGGTGTTCAGCAGATGGAGGTTTGCCATGATCAAATAGAGCGGGATCACCAGCGCGATGGTCGGCACCATGTACGTTGCCAGGAATGACATCAACGCAGTTCGTCGACCACGGAACCGCAGCCGCGAAAATGCATAGGCACCAGGGATTCCGACCAGTAGCGAGATGACAACGGTGCCGAAGGCGATAATCAAACTGTTTAACATGGCGATGCGGAATGCACCCGCTGGCGAGTTCTGGCCTTGAGTGAAAATCGCACGCCAACGCGATAGATCGATCTGCGCTGGGAAGAAATGCAATGGCTTCTCAAGCAAAGCTGCGGACGGGGTTACCGACGCAATCGCAAGCCATACGATGGGCGCAAGCGCGATAAATATGACGACGGCAGCGATGACATAAACCCACCACCGCACTCGATGCATGTTCCGTCCCCTACTCATGATTGCTCCGGACCCATGGATCCACCGAGCGCCCTGATGTAGAAGAGCGACAAACTCAAACAGAAGAGCACGATCACAAGTGAAATCGCTGAGCCGATTCCAAACAGCTGATCGCTAAATGCCGTCTTGTACGCGTACAGAGCCAGCGACGTCGTGGAACTCGCGGGTCCACCGCGGGTCATCACGTAGATAACGTCGAATACCTTGAACGCTTCAATTGTTCGTAGGACCAAGACCACCGCGAGCACCGGGCGCAGTAGTGGAAGAGTGATCGACCAGAAACGACGAAGTGCGCCCGCACCATCAATCTCCGCCGATTCGTAGAGTTCCTTCGGGATGACCTGAAGTCCAGCAAGGACAAAGAAGGCAACCAACGACGTGTTTTTCCATACGTCGACAAGAATTACCGAGTTCATCGCACTGGTACCGCTGCCCAGAAAGGAGTAGTAGTCCTGACGTAAGCCGGTCTGCACCAAAAATGCGTTCAACGGTCCGTAGTCCGCGTTCATGTAGTAACGCCACATGGCTGCATTGACGACCGTCGGCAGAGCCCAGGGCAAGATGACGGCCACGCGCAGAAGCCAGCGACCGCGCATCGGCTGGAACATCAATACGCCAAGGCCGACACCCAAAATAAGTTCGAGCCCGGTGTTAAAGAAAGTGAAATACAGAGTGTTTCGAACAGCATTCCAAAAATCACTATCGGACAAGATGTACGCATAGTTGTGAAGCCCTACAAAGGGCTTCGGCGCTTTCGGGAGTGCGGACTCAACCCGTCGAAATGAATTGAGGACGGTCGTAACGAGCGGCCAGCCGACAACCCCAAGTACGACAACCACGGCGGGCACTAAGAGGAAGAACGCTGTGCGCCCCTCTCTTCGCGCCCGCCGTGGTTTGGTCGCAACCTCGACGGTGGCTTCGGTCACGCCGTCAGGAGCTTCTGCACCTCGGTGTTGGCATTGTCCAGCGCCTGCTGAACGGGAAGATCACCAATGAGCGCCTTCTGCACAGCTTCCTGCAGTTTGGCGGACACGGCGTTGTAGTTGGCAACCTGCGGACGATTAACCATCTGACCGAGTTGGACCTTCGCAGCGGCGACTACATCCGGCGCGCTCTTCACCACGTCCGGATTGTCGTACGACGCCTTCCAGATCGGCAGAGAGTCGGTTACGTACTGCTCCTGCAACTTTTCACTGGACAGGTACTCGGCGAATGCCCATGCAGCATCCGGATTCTGGGCGCCTGAGGTGATCGCCATGGCCATCGAACCGTTGACGCTGATCTGGCCGGAACCCCCGCTGGGAACTGGGGAGATCGTGATCTGGTTCGCAACCTTCGACTGCTTGGGATCGTTTGCCGCTGCGTACATGTACGTCCAATTCAGACCCATCGCGGCATCACCTGCGCTGATGACCTTGCGAACATCATCCTCAGCGGACTGGGTTGACGACGGGTTGGTGATGCCATCGACAATCGTCTTGCGCATGAACTCGAGCGCCTGCAACGCGCCGCCGGCGGTGAACGCTGGCTGACCATTGTCATCAAAGAGCTTCCCGCCCATTGACGCGGTGAGAACAGCCCAATCGCAGATGACCGATTCGGACTGCGGCCACGACCAAATGAGCGGGTACTTCATGCCCAACTTCGTCTTAATCGACTGGGCAGCAGCAGTTACACCATCCCATGTGCCAAGCGAGGCGGGATCGACTCCAGCCTTCGTCAACATGTCCTTGTTCGCGAAGAAATACTTGGTGTCCAGCAACCACGGGACGGCGTAGTACTTACCTTGGTAGAGGCCAGAATCGAGCGCACCCGCGAGAACATCATTCGACCACGTGGAGGGGATCCGGTCGGTGATGTCGGTGACTAGGCCCTTCGTCGCGAACTCAGCTGGCCAGATGACGTCAACGAGTACGAGGTCGTATGTGCCCGCGGCTGACGCAGCAACGATCTTGTCGTGCAGTGCCTCGTAGGGGACGAATTCCAGATTCACCGTGGCGCCAGGGTTTGCAGCCTGAAAAGCGGTAGTCATCGCTCGAACGTGATCTTCCGAGTAACCAGCCTGCTTCATGAACAGCGCGTTGATCGTGCCCGTGGCGGCTCCAGCCGCCGACGAAGTTGCAGCCGAAGGGCTAGAAGACGCTGAACCGCCGGAACCCGACGAGCTACAGGCTGCGAGCGTGGCACCCGCGCCCACCGCGAGGGCACCGGACAGGAATGTACGACGCGACAGAGCTGACGAGAAAAGATCAGACACGACATCACCTTTGATCGATGGACTGGTGCTAGATACTCCCACCGAATCGGTGTTGCTGCCACGCAGTATCGCGTCTCATTATCGATTTGTTATCGCAAACTTTCCTGGACCGAACGCTCGTTCGATACCTGCGCCACATTATCGGGTTGAACACACAGGACCATGGCAAATCCCGATTGAAGAATCAGCAGGACGTCCACAATCAACGAGGCGAGTCCAAGCGGCTCAGTCCAATTTCCGATATCACCAGTGGCGCCCGGCAAACCCACCGTTCGAGTCAGGACGAACGCGCCCGCCACCGCGCAGCCCACACCCGCGGCTAGAGCAAACAGAACGGTTGATTCGCGGGAAATCAGCGCCCGCATCAAGAAAAGTGAGACGGAGATAAGAAGTACATAGCCCAAAGCGAGGTACGGCGTCTCTTCAACCTTGCTTGGCAGGTCAAGTAGGTGGATCAGAACAAGAGCATTGAGGGCGATGATCACGAGCAAGCGGCGGATGAGCAGCGATTCTCGAGGTTGCGACATGAAGGCTCCAAAGAAGTAAGAAAGTGAATGATGTTGACCCTAGGAACAGCGGACATGGCACGGAGCGGACCGACCGGCCGTAGGTGCATGACTCGCTGAACAGATCGCTGTGTACAGAACAGTTTGTGTAGAACATTCACGCATCAGATCCACGTCGAATCTCAGCAAACGTTCAGTTGACGAGAGCCGCGATATTGCCCACAGTGATTAGGTGCCATTCCCACTTCAACGCGTCTCGTTCGCGCTCAGCCGTGCCGGTCTTGGCGTGGCGTGTTTGGCCGTAGTTCCGGTTGCCTTGAGTGGGTGCGCGACGAGTGCCTCGTCCCCAGCGGCATCGACACCCCAAACTGTCATCACGTTGCCCGCCACGAACGGCACCACCCCAGCTAACACTGCGAATGGGACACCAAATCCCGCACCCACCCCCCTTATCACCAGTTCGACGCTCCCATCGAGCACTCCCAGTGCGCCGATCAGTGCGCCGCTAACGGCGGGTGTGGCCACCGTTGAACCACCGCAGTTGCCGGGGAGCACATGGCACCACACCGGCGCGACATCAGGAACTGGTCAACAACTCGTCGACGTCGCACACGTCGATTCCGGTTCGATCGCGCTCATGTGGATGAACGCACCTGCACTGTCATTTCGGTTCATCCCCGGATACCAATACCCAGAAGGCAGCCCACAGAGATCAATCGACCACACGCCATCAACGTGGATTCCCAACATGGTGGCTGCGTTCAACGGCGGTTTTCATTTAGGCGACGACGTTGGCGGATATTTCTACGACGGACAGGCCGTCAAGCGACTACGCTCCGGGCTCGCGTCGCTCGATGTCACGACTACGGGACAGATCTCGGTCGGAGTGTGGGATCGCACAATCAACTCGACGGCGGGCATGGAAGTTGTCCGGCAAAACCTTCACCCGCTTGTGTGGCATGGGAGCCCCCAGGCATCTCCCAGCGACAGTCCTGACAAGTGGGGCAGAGCCAACGGTGGCCTCAGACATGCAAACCGCACCGCACTTGGACAACGACCCGACGGAACGGTCGTGTTCGCATACGGCTACAACGTGCAGGCATATGAGATGGCAGACGCCCTCGTACAGGCCGGTGTGCAAACCGCGGTCATGCTCGACATGAACAAATCGTGGCCTACAGGGTTCTACTACGAGCCGTCAGCAACCGGTAAGCCACACGGCCATCGGATTCTTCCAATGATCTACCGCGGCCCTGATACCTACTTCGCGCAATTCAAGAAGGACTTCATCGTCGCTCAGGCCAAGACCAGCTGATCGTTCCACGCGAACCCTTTCCTATGAAGTTAATGAGATTCGCCTGCATTGGTTCAGGGTAAGCGAAACAAAGACGAGAATAGACAGGTGATTGCGCCGCGAAAGACACCGCAGGTGACCAGGAGAACGAAGACACCAACCGCGTGGGTCACGGTCTCACTGCTAGGAGCAATGTGCGTCACTCTCACCGCGTGCAGCTCGGTAACCTCAACATCGACGGACGCAACATCAACAAGCGCTAGTTCAGCGATAAGCACGCCGAGCGCACAGGCAACGACGCACGCGCCTACAATTTCAGGCGCAGCAAACAACGCGGCCACAACCCCGCAGACCGCCTCGACACAGCCAGCTAATTTAAGGCCACCCGCGGGAATGGGTTTTACCGCAACCGCTTCGTCACCAGCGATCTACACAACAACGCTCGACAACGGCAGTGTCACGCTGATGTGGATGGACCAGCAACGATTGAAATTCCGATTCGTACCCGGGTACAAATGGCCAGAGAATAGCCCTACGATCGCCGCCGACCACAATCCCGCGTCGTGGACATCAACCATGGCTGCAGCTTTCAATGGCGGGTTCAAACTCAGTGACCATGTGGGCGGCTATTACTACCACGGCCACACAGTGGCCAATCTTCGTTCGGGTTTAGCGGCTCTTGCTGTTCACAGCGACGGGAGCCTCAAGGTCGGCATCTGGGGTCGAGACTTGTCAATGACAGCGGACACCATTGCAGTGCGTCAGAATCTTCAACCGATCGTTCGATCCGGCCACTCGCAAGCCCGGTCCTCAGACAACGTAGGCACGTGGGGGCTAGCCCTGCACCATGCGTGGAACGTCAATCGATCCGCGCTGGGACAGCTATCCGATGGTTCGCTTGTGTTTGAGTTCGGAAACCACGTCACACCCAAGGCAATCGCGCACTACCTCGTCCAAGCCGGCGTTCACGACGCAGTGATGCTGGACATGAACGAGACCTGGCCAACAGGATTCCTTTACCGTCACTCGTCATCTGGAATCCACGGCAAGCGCATCAATTCAAGCATCGTGAAAAACCCGGACATCTATTACCAGCGCAGCGACAAAGACTTCATCGTCGTGTCACCTCGGTAGAGACACTTCCCACGATCAGATGTTGACCGTCGACATGTCGGGGTAGCGATCACCACTGGTCGAGCCAACGGGGGCCATCAAGCTCAACGATTCGACCTCGAGGGGCGTGAGCACTACCTCGAGCGCGGCCACGTTTTGCTCGAGATAGTTCATCCGCTTGGTTCCAGGAATTGGTACGACGTCGTCACCTTGGGCGAGGACCCAAGCAAGAGCCAATTGACTTGGCGTACAACCCTTCTCATCAGCGAGACTCGTCAATTTCTCGACGAGGGCGAAATTCTTTGTGAGGTTGTCGCCTTGGAAACGTGGGTGATGGCGACGCCAGTCATCGTCGGCAAGATCGTTGATACTTCGAATCTGTCCCGAGAGCATGCCCCGGCCAAGCGGTGAGTAGGGAACAAATCCGATCCCGAGTTCCTTCGTCGTGGCACGTACATCGTTCACTTCAACATCACGCGTCCAGAGTGACCATTCAGTCTGCACCGCAGCAATCGGGTGCACAGAGTGCGCTCTGCGAATTGTCGCGGGTGAAGCCTCAGAAATTCCAAGGAACCGCACCTTGCCAGCATCAACCAACAACTTCATCGCACCCCACGTCTCCTCGATGGGCACATGCCGATCGACCCGATGCTGGTAGTAGAGGTCGATGTGATCTACACCTAGCCGGAGCAGGGACGCATCGCATGCCGCCGTCACATACTCCGGCCGTCCGTTAACACCAACGAAAGATCCGTCCGCGAGCCGTTCGTTCCCAAATTTTGTGGCGAGCACAACCTGATCGCGGCGTGAGCCGATGGCTTGACCGACCAGCACTTCATTGGTGAATGGACCGTACATGTCAGCTGTGTCGAGGAATGTGATCCCAAGATCGAGTGCGCGATTGATGACAGCGGTGGAGGCAACATCGTCACGACCGCCGGTGTAGAAATCACTCATCCCCATGCAGCCAAGTCCAAGCGCGCTTACAGATAGACCCTGACCTAAGGTGCGCCGATTCATGTTGACCTCCCACTTTCCGTCTCGGCCGAGCGTGGCTGCGATCCCTAATTGTGGCCGCCTACGTCATCAGATCACGTTGAGTTGTTCAAGGTAGGCTTGCGTGTCAACAAAAGTTGGCAGTAAACCCATCTCAATCCCCTCAGCGAGCGACGGAGCTGAGCGATCCTTTTCAGACATCACCAGCTCAACTCCGGCCGGCCACGCAATTCCAAGTTCGGGATCACATGGGTTGATTCCATGCTCGCGATCGGGTGCATAACCAGTGCTGCACAGGTACATAACAGTCGTATTGTCCTCGAGAGCAATGAATCCGTGGCCGAGACCTTCAGCGAGGTACACGGCGCGACGATCGACGTCGTCGAGTTGGACGAGTTCATGCTGCCCGAAGGTCGGCGAACCAACGCGGATATCAACCACCACGTCGAGGACGGAACCGCGCACACACGTCACATACTTGGCTTGGCCCGGAGGTACGTCTGAGAAGTGAATCCCGCGAAGAACTCCTCGTCGAGAAACTGAACAATTCGCCTGGGCAAGATCGAGTGGGTGACCAATCGCCTCAGCAATCGGTTCGGCCTTGAACCATTCGAGGAACGATCCTCGATCATCGTCGTACTTACGCGGGGTGAACTCGAATGCGCCATCAATCGACAGAGCCCTGACGTTCATCGCCCCGCCTCCAAAAGGCCAAGCAGATAAGCGCCGTACCCGCTCTTAGCCAACGAATGCCCGAGCGCCTCCAACTGGGCGTCATCGATATGACCGGCTCGCCAAGCGATTTCTTCGATGCAACCGATCTTTAGACCCTGGCGCTCTTCAACGACCTGCACAAATTCGCCGGCCGCCATTAAGGCTCCGAACGTACCGGTATCAAGCCAAGCGGTCCCACGATCTAGAACGGTTACCCGGAGCTTGCCGGCCTGCAGATAGTGATCATTGATCGCGGTGATCTCGAGTTCCCCGCGGGCACTTGGCCGAATGCCTTTGGCGATGTCGACGACCGCATTGTCGTAGAAGTACAGCCCTGGAACCGCGTAATTGCTCTTGGGTGACGTCGGCTTTTCTTCGATCGAGATGGCCTTGCCATCCGCACTAAATTCCACAACGCCATATTCCTGCGGGTTACCGACGTGGTACGCGAAGACGTGACCGCCATCGGGATCAGCGAGTGTTGCCAGCGCCGTGCCGAGACCGGTCCCATAGAAGATATTGTCACCAAGAACGAGGCACACCGAATCGTCCCCGATAAAGTCTGCGCCAATAATGAACGCTTGGGCTAGCCCTTCAGGCTTCGGTTGAGTTGCATACGTAATAGAGATACCGAGCGCAGACCCATCCCCCAGTAATCGCTGGAATGCCTCAGAATCATCCGGAGTCGTGATGACGAGAACTTCGCGCACACCCGCGAGCAATAAAGTAGACAACGGGTAGTAGATCATCGGCTTGTCATAAACCGGTAGAAGCTGCTTACTCACGCTTCGGGTAAGTGGATACAGACGCGTTCCTGACCCGCCGGCCAAAATGATTCCCCGCATAGCTTGATCCTAGCGATCACAGGCGCGTCGACGCGACACCCGCGCACAGCAAGCCGATGCTGACAGGGCAATGTTGAGGTTCCTTTGCCCAAGCCGTCAGGCTAGATCTACTGCTCGAGCATGTCAGGAGCTGCGGCTTCTAACGCTTGCATCCAGTGGCGCATCGGCGGCACACCGGCATTCATCCAGCCGTTGTGCCCCAGCACGCTATAGGCCGGACGTGGTGCTGGGCGTGGAAATTTATCCGTCGTCGTGGGATGCACGCGTTCAGGGTCCGCACCGAGCAGTCCGAAAACTGCGCGAGCCAATTCAAACCACGTCGCGGATCCAGAATTCGTTGCGTGATAAATCCCGCTCGGCACGCCTCGCTCAACAGTTAGCAGGATTCGATGAGCCAGATCCCTAGTCCACGTTGGTTGTCCGCGCTGATCATCGACAACGTCGATCGTCTCCCGCTCAGATTCCAGACGCTTCATCGTTGATACGAAATTGGGGCCGTGTTGCCCATACAGCCAGGCCGTGCGAAGGATCCATGACGAATCGGGTACCAGAGTACGGATCGCAACTTCACCTGCGGCCTTGGTCCGTCCGTAAGCGGTACGGGGTTCACGAGCGGACTGCTCGGCGTACGGCACTTCGGCAATTCCGGAAAAGACGTAATCGGTGGAGATGTGAACAAGCCGCGCCCCATGTGCCGCACAGGCTGCGGCCACATTGTGCACTCCGAGTCCGTTGATCGCTAGTGCTTGCTCCTCGTTGGATTCGGCGTCGTCAACAGCTGTATAAGCCGCGCAGTTGACGACGATGTCAACGTCAGTGAGGCCGTCGCGCACCTCTGCAACATCACAGATATCCAACTGCTGACGTGTGAAAGCCCGAACATCGCGGTCCCCGAGGACGGCAAGCAGATCGGCCGCAAGCATCCCGCCCGCACCAACGACAGCCCATCGAAGATCAGGCACGATCATTTCGCCAGAGCCGCGCGCGACTTAAGGGGCTCCCACCAGTCGCGACGGGTGCGGTACCAATCGACAGTCTCGGCCAACCCAGTGGCGAAGTCGGTCTTCGGTTCGTATCCCAGTTCATCGTGAATTCGCGTGATATCGACTGAGTATCGTCGATCGTGACCCTTTCGGTCGGCTACCCGATCGACACGAGACCAGTCGGCACCACATGCTTCGAGCAGACGTCCGGTGAGTTCCTTGTTAGACAGTTCGGTACCGCCGCCGATGTTGTACACCTCCGCAGGCCGGCCCCCGTGAAGAACTAGGTCGATACCACGACAGTGATCGTCGACATGCAGCCAATCGCGCACGTTCTCGCCATCGCCGTAGAGCGGAACGTTCGCACCGTCAAGCAAGTTCGTGACAAACAGCGGGATGACCTTCTCGGGGAACTGGTACGGCCCATAGTTGTTCGAGCATCTCGTCACAACAATGTCGAGGCCATGTGTGCGCGCATATGCAAGAGCAATCAGATCACTGGACGCCTTCGAGGCCGAATACGGTGAATTCGGGGCGACCGGCGCCGATTCCGTCCACGATCCTTCGTCGATCGATCCGTAGACCTCGTCGGTCGACACGTGCACGAATCGCGCCGTCCGATGACGAAGGGCTGCCTCGAGCAAAGTTTGCGTGCCGATCACATTCGTATGAACGAAGACTCGCGCACCGTCGATGGATCGATCAACATGCGACTCCGCTGCGAAGTGGACCACGGCATCCGCTTCGGCGATCAGCCCGTCGACGAGGTCGGCGTCACAGATGTCTCCATGGACGAAAGTCAACCGCGGATCATCGCCAACCGGGTCAAGGTTCGCCCGATTACCCGCGTATGTCAGAGCGTCGAGAACAGTGACCGACGTTACGTCAGCCGACGTCCAACCTGGAGACATTAGTGAGCGGACGTAGTGGGAGCCGATAAATCCCGCTCCACCCGTGACAAGATATCGCATGAGTAAAGGATACTGGATCGACGTTCGCAAGCGCCCGCCGCTCAGGTCGCAATCGATCTTCTTCGATACCTCACATACTCGATTCAATGATGTCGATCACCGTCGTGGCTGAACGGTCCCAACTGAATTTCGCGGCCACATCGTCTGCACGCCGCTCCACCTCGGCAAAGATTGCATCATTAGCGAGAGTCTGCGAGATAGCTTGAGCAACGACCACGGGATCAAGCGTGTCAACGATCGCCCCAGTGACTCCATCCTCGATGAGTTCAGGCATGGCGAACGCATTGCGGCCTATACATGGAAGTCCTCGGGCGAGAGCCTCAACGAAGACCATTCCGAAACCTTCAAGCCTCGAAGGCATGACAAACAGGTCATGCTCATCCATGATTCTGGCGATCTCGGCGCGCGGCACACGTCCACGGAAGTCAACCCCGTCAGGAACCGGACCATCAACCGGCCACCTGTCGGGCCCGACGATCGTCAAAGTAAGAGAAGTGTCGGTTTCGCGAAGGAGCTCGAACGCCCGAAGAACCACGTCACCGGCCTTGACAATGAAAGTCGTTCCGATGAAGAGCAACTTTGTTCGCGAGCCATCACGGATACGCCGAGGAGTGACATTAACGTCCGCCGAGAGCGATGTCGCACCCGGGTAGACGACGTGGACCTTATCCGGCGGCAGCCCGGAATCGTTCACCAAGCTTTGTGCATAGGACCCGCTCATGGCCATGACACCTGTTGCGCGCGCAAACACCTCGTGTTGGCGGGCACGACGCCGGTTGATGACATCGCGGTCGAGGCTTTTGAAAAAGTGGCTCACTCCCTCGTCGCCTGATTCGAGCTCGCGAACAAGAACGTCATAGCTCAGATCCTGATAGATGAAGAATGGTCGATCGAGAATTCCCACATCTTGAATCTCGAGCACTGCATCGCAATGGGTCGCGGTGACACGTTTTTGGACGTCAGCGCGTAGATACTTTTCCCACTGCGGTGTCGTCTCCCACGTAGAAACCCATGAACCATTACGCCGACGACGGGTGGCCAGTTGCCACGCTCGTCTTGCCGGTAGCGACATGTGTGTGCCGACGTCGACAGTGTCGACGTGAGTCTGCAACGCGGTCATTAGAGCCCAGTTCGTCCCGGACCACGTACGTGTGCGATCTGGATCCCAATTGCAGGCAAATCCCAATCGAGTGAGCGAGCGCAACATCACGTCCTCACTAGTTCCCAGCTATCGCATCCACGTAATCGTCTCCGCGCCTCATCCATCCCGGTACTCGTTGAACTGCAGAAGGTCCACCGACCACTCGCCACAACGCACCGGTAACGCCGAGTAGAAGAAACAGTAGCGCGGCTGCAATCGGGAAACCCAGCCCGTCGAAGGTCGCGAACGTGACACCAAGCACCAAAATCGACGCCGACAGCGAGACGCCGAGCGAACGCGTCGCAGCATCCGGTGCCCGTCGAACAACTCCTCGAGCCGTTGCGAAACCGACAAGCATCATCACGATAAGAAGGCCGGAACCCAAGTAACCCATCTCCACCGTGGAGCCGAGGTACTGGTTATCAAGGATGATGTTCGTCTTTGGAATGAAGGTTCCGAAACCGGTACCCACAAATGGCGATCTACTGATGTAAGCACCGATGACCGCGTAGTCATCAGTTCGGCCTTTGATGCTGTCGTCCGAGTGCGTGAAGCCCGAGAACAGCGTGCCCAGCAGCCCGGGCATCGTCACACGCATCGCGGCCAAGATAAGTGGTGTCACGAGGAGAGCCATCCAACGACGTGATGACGGCCACGAGATAAGCAAAACGATCATTGCCACTGTGATCCCAAGGATCGCCGAGCGTGAGACGGACAGCGGGATCGCAATAGTAAGGACAACGACAACAGTCCATCGGAGCCACTTTGCCGCACGCTGATCATCAAGTGCATAGTGCAAAGCCAACGGATAGACCGACGCAACCATCACACCGAACTCAATGGGGTGCGAAGTGGTGGCCGAGACGCGCAGGAAGCCAGACCTATCAGCCGTGGTGTTCAACGTTCCATTCGGTGTCAGCCCCGGGATCGCTATGTAATTGCTGATGTCGAAGTGGGTGACGAATTGAATGATTCCGAGAATGGCGACAAACGCGACCAGATACGTCAGAACCTGAAGTAGTCGATCAATACTTTCGCGGCTCTTCAACATGTCGCAGGCAACCAAGCACAGTCCCACCCAACCCAAAACACTGAGCATCCCGCGATCGGCACCTGACGCTTCAATATCGGGAAGACCATAAAGCGCGCCGAAGACATACGACGTGAGTGCCGCGAGGGTAAAGATCATGATGATCAGTCGAATGGGATGACGGCCTGGAGCATTCCAATCGTGGCTCATGATTTGACCAGCTAGCCACCACACCAGCAGCCCAAGGGAAAACAATGCGGCCGGTGATCCGGGTGCGCCCATGGCACCGATGACCAATCGAGCTGGAATCAAGAACAGCAGGAGCATGAAAACAACGAGCAGCCCGCGGGCATCCAACGGGGCTCTCACAATTGACGGAGCATCAGTTCCTTGCGGAACGTCAAGCCGTTGAACACTCATCTCAGATGGTGGCTGGTTTGGTGTCCACGATTAGTTCGTGCTCGTCGAGCAGATCTTCATCGCCCGCGACTGAGCGCTTGAGCGCTTCGGAACGCAGCCGGTTACGACGTCGTTGTTCGGCTAGGAAGGCCGAGAAGATCGACAAGATCGTACCCACGGCGAGAACGCCGATCAGTGCGCGAGTGCGGCTACCCGTGTCCTTGGTGGAGGCAACCGGGTAGCGGACTGCCGTGGCCGAGATGACCTGTTCGGCCGGGACCTGCGCCTGCTGCTGGAGAAGAGCGAGTTGCTTTCGCAACTGCTCGCCATACAAGTTCAAGCCCTTCATAGCATCCTGATCGCTCGCAGCATCCACCTGCAAGGTCACGATCGGAGCATCACCCATGAACCCAATGGCCGAGTACTTGCCAACGGCGCCTTCCTGGGTGAGCGTATCTAACGTGGCATCGCCGTTCATGGCCTGAATCATCGTTTCCGCAGTCACCGTAAGACCAGCCGAGATATTCAGGTATGGATTGGCCTGGTAGGGCTGCACGTTGATACCGGACTGCGTCGGCAGAAGCATGAGGTTGTCAGACGTAGCTGTGTACTTCGGCTTGACCAGCAGGAAGGCACCGGCAGCAGCCAGAGCAGTGATTAGTAGACCCGCGAGCCATGCCTTCCACTGTCGCTTGAGTACCTGGATCCCTGTCCAGAAGTCCATAACTAGCCCTTCATTTCGCTTTCACTTCGTGCTGCGTAAACACTTCACCATTGAGTATGCCAGCCAGAGACCGACGAACCCCGCTCGAAAGAACCTCCAAAGTGGGCTAAACGGGTTTTTCACATTTGATTCATAAGGCAATCCGCGCAGCTTTCGCTAGCTAGCACTGATCTTGCAGTGGAAAGCCATTTCTCCACTCCCGTCGCCGCTGCCACGCTCCAGCCCAACCGGTCTCCCGCTTGCTGACAGATGACAGCAGCGCGCGAATCCCGACGCCCGATTGCAACATCACCTTGCTCAAGGGCCGGCCGATGCCGTGAAAATGAGTGTCTGCGTACGTGGCCTTTCCCGCGAACAGCAACACCAATTTGTTAACTCGGGTAGAAGAGGCTCCAACCGCGTGCACGATCGTCGCATTTGGGGTGACGATCGGACGGTAGCCAAGCGCATGTGCACGGGCCCCAAGGTCAGCATCCTCGCCATAGACGAAGAAGCGTTCGTCGAAGCCGCCAAGTTCTTTCCACACCTCACGGGGCACCAACAGCAGACTTCCTGATACGAAACCTACTTCGCGAACAGAGTCGCGCTGCCAACGTCCCAGCGATTCAGGATCAAAGACCAGTGATTTCTTGAACGCCGTGGATAAGCCCAATCCAAAGCAGGCTGTGCTCCAGACACTCGGCAGCCCCCAGCACGAAGACGGATCCACGTCACCGACCGGCGTCACCGTCCGTCCGCCGTAGATGCCATGACCCGGATTGGTCTGAGCAAAGGTAACGAGAGCGTCGATCGCGCCTTCGGCCACCTCGGTGTCGGGATTCAACAGCAAAATCCAGTCACCTTCCGCGGTGGCCGCGCCCCGATTAACTGCCCGCGCAAAGCCTTCATTGACGGGATTCACGATGAGCTTTACGTCAGGGAATCGTGTCTGGAGTTGACGAACACTGTCGTCTGCCGAGGCATTGTCGACAACGATCACCTCGCACGGAACATCGACAGCGCCTCGACCGATCGTACCGATCGATGAGTCAAGCCAGTCAGCACTGTTGTACGTCACCATAACAATGGAAACGAGGCCGTCTCTGGTCATGGCCTGCTGTCTCCTTTCGACGCGGGCCGCTGGGGATCTGTTCGCTGCCAACCCACCTGGGCACTGGATTGCCCTCGCACGCGCAACCTCGCCCAACCATGGATACCGGCGTACAGGGCAGCGTTTGGCAATAGCCGTGGTTGCTTCTTGAGGACATCAACCAAACCCGCGCCCGACGATGACGAAGGCGATTGGGAACGAATTTCCGAGTTCCCCTTCTCAATTCGCAACCGACGCTTGGCCAGATCTTTCATCGTCAGTGGCGGGACAACGGTCGAGATTGCGTCAACCGGACTCACCCGCTCATCGTCGTCGACGAGACAGTAAATGAAGTAATCGTCGCCCATCACGTGTGGGAATTCGTCAAACTTGGACCGGCCTTCACCGGACAATGCGTACACACCTGAGCCCAGACCCCGGCTGACGTGGCCTAGCTGTGACCAGACATTGAAGTAAGCGCGCACCAGGGTTGAACACTGCTCGACGTCGAGCTGGACTCGAGGAGCGGCCACCAGAGCCCCTGCAGCTAGCGTCGCGACGAGTTTGCGAACGGACGCCGCTGTGATGCGCACATCAGCGTCTAGGTAAACCCTTGGCATTGCTGATACGACGGCGTCACCCGCATTCAAGGCGGCAATCTTGGATGCCGTTTCAATAGAGAGTGTGCGCACTCCTCGATGAGCGAATTCTTCGCTTACAGATTGCGTTGCATCATTGCAGCCGTTACATACGACGACGATGTCAAACTCACCCTCAGCGGCATTTTCCAGCAAAGTCGACAGTGTTCTGCCAATTACGGATTGCTCGTTATGCGCGGGGATTACGATGCTGGCAATGGGAAAGGCCTCTGTTGACGCCGCCGTCGAACTCTCCCGTGTGTGGTCTGTCATCGCTACGGCCTCAACCAAACAGTCCGTTTGGCGCCGGACTCACTCACCATCGAGCCCACTGGTGCCGCTGCCCAACCTTTGGCCGCAACCTGATTGAGCAATCGATCCGTCATGTCGATTCGATTGAATGTCGTCTTAGGCGCGTCACGCTGAGGATCAGGCTCAAGACGCTCATGGAGCAGCAAAATTCCGCCGCTGTTGAGTCGAGCCATCGAATCTGCAACGACGGAGTCGACTTCACGATCAACCCAGTCGGCGCCATCACAACTCCAAGCAACGACCTGCAAACCAGCTTTTCGAGCGGCATTCCAGGAGGCAACCGATTGGGACCCATAAGGCGGTCGATAGAAATTGATTTTCTGACCGGTGAGCTGTTCCAGCTCGAGCTTGGCGTTACTGAGATAGTCGACGGCCAAGCCGTAAGGCAAGCCGGTAATTCGGCGATGGTCCACGCCGTGTAGGGCGATCTCGTGCCCATCGGCCACAATCGCTTGCAGCAGCTCTGGATAGCGCCGACATTGCGTTAGCAGAACAAAGAACGTGAGTTTGACATTGTGTTCACGCAACAGTGCGAGCAAGTGCGGCGTCACCGTCGGCTCCGGGCCATCATCAAAGGTGATCGCGACGTCTTTACGTGATCCCGAACCATTGATGGAGCCAAGAAAAGGTGCGCCAACGGTGTCAACAAAGGTACGGGCCTTGCTGCGCGCATCTGGGGTGAGCCGATTTGCCGCGTCCCACAGTGTCGAGGTTAGGTCCTTGCCTGACACGATTCGTCGATCCCCTCGGCGCCCTCGATGGCCCAGTGCCAACCACTGAGCACAGCCCTTCGATCATGCCATGGGTAACCGGGACGACACCTGCCCAGACGGCCATACAGGTGAACGACATCACCCTGTGTGTCTGAAGAGCCAACGAACCACCCAATACGACGGTAGATCGTCCCGACAGCTACAGCGCACCTTGTGAGGTGACGACGTAGCCGTCGCGGTTGTCGTCGGTGAACCAACTGTTGTTCGTCCACGAATTGCTGGCAACATTCGACCACGAAGCCACCGGCCCATATTCGCCAGAGTTTGGCCAGTACTTCGTTCCAAAGATGTTGTTGGTGAAACGAATATTAGTGTTGGGTTTCTCGCCATTCTGTGGGCTGTAGCCGAGGTAGACGGCGAAAGCACCACCGTTGAGAACATTTGAGTCGATAACCCAATCGTTATTGCTCCCCCGCTCAGGGAACACGCTCACAGCCGCGGTGCACATGTTTGTGCCGCAGCCCAAAACGTTATTGAAGATCCGAACGTGGTTCGCCTGTCCCAGCGCAAGAATGGCTTGGGCGTGACTGTCGCTGTTGTTCACAAAGTCGTCAAGGTACGAATTGCTGATTGTCATTCCGGATGTCACGTACACACCGCGCTGCATTCCGTGAATGTAGACGTGATCGAGCAGCGCATTCGTTCCCGCCGAAAGAGCTTGATCGGGAACCGCACCCGGCAGCGCACTAATCTCCACATACTGAAGCTTTAGTCCGTGAAACTCCGGGTATTGCCGCACGGCATACCAGTCCGTGTTCGACCGGATGCGAGCGTTTCGGATCGTCACATTATTCGCCGCGATAACGATCGAGCCAGTGACATCAACGCCGTCGAGCACGGTTCCAGACTTCGTAATCATGAGCGGGCCGCGATACGGCTTCAACGTCGTAACTCCGCTGGCGGCCCAGCCGGTACTGAACGGAGTAGGCGTACGAACTGTGATGGTGCGGCGCGAGACATGTTGAAAGACAACGTCTACGAGGTAACCCGCATTGACTCGGCTACGTGACGTTGGAATCGACCCCGCCTTGTGGGCGAGTAATCCCGCGCCAACGTTCGCGGCGAGCGGTCCGCTTTGGACCCGTCGAGCAAACTCCTGGGCTGTCCGACTAAATCCGCCCTTGGGCGCCGAATACGACACGATCACCGTTTCACCGGCAGCCACTTTCAACGGCTTAGCCAGCCCAACACTCTGCCAGCCCGAAACGGACTCGCGCGTGAAGACCTGATGACGCAAGAGTGCACCACTTGGCGACCACAGACTGCCAACGTGACGGCCGCCATTTGCTTTGCCGCCTTTGTAAAAGCGAATCGCAGTGACGGTTCCAGAAGTCGCGAACGTAATCTTCGTACCGACTTCGACGCCCACCCCGCTACGCGCAATTGCCACCTGCGGATGCTTGCTTGCGGTGTACAACGAGCTGCGATTGACCTGGACGATCGTTCTGGTCGTGGCCATCGCCGGCGTGACGCGAGATTCCTCCCCCACTGCTGAAGATGCCGCGGACACATTTGGCTCTGACACCGAATTTGCCGCAGCAGGGCTCGCTGCCATCGCTGGAATGCCGATCGCAAGGAGCGATAGACCAGCGGCCAGTCTGGCCAAAGTTCGCCTTGTTAGTCCGTTCATTGCCCGCCAACTTCTGTCTACGTGAGGTACACACCTCTTCGACATCTACGAAGGCAGAACTAACAGTGGCGGCATTATCGGTCTACAAATCAACCGAACGGCCCACTCCGAAGTGCCCGAGTGTGGCCGGCGTAGTCAATTAGGCGGCGCCTGCTCCATACGAGCGGCGCCGAATGAGGCCACGGGCCTCGGCAAGCAGTTCGGGAGCCAAGATGCGCATCATCACCCACATGGCGCAAACCCCAATAACGACTTGGATAACGAGCAGTAGCGGGAAGGCCAGTGAAGTAACGCCGAGTCCAACCACCCAAACGAGCGCACCCATAACGAACGCGGAAAGCAACGGCTTCCAGATCGCCTTCACAACATCGGCGAAAGTGACATTGATGTCGCGCAGGCAGACAGCAATATAGATGGGCAGAACGAGGCAACTGCGAATCAAGATTGCCGTCGCGACACCGAGTGCCCCGTACCTGACCCCAATCAATACGGCCACGATGGTGATTGCACTGTTCAGCAGTGAAAGCCAAAAAAACGTCTTGGCTCGTCCGCGCGCCATCATCAGACCTTCAGCCGCGACTACCAAACTCCACGGAATCCCAGCCAACGACAAGACCTGCAGCAATGGCACAACGGGGATCCACGTCGATCCCCAGAGGGTGCGCACCAAGGCGGGCGCGGATGCGGCCATACCGAGGCAGACGGGGAACGACACCAGAGCCAACAGCGTGGCCGAGCGCAACCATGCGGCTTTACTTCGCTCAATGTCGGACTGCATATACGACAACGCAGGCGTCGTGACGCGTGTCAGCACTCCGCCAAGGTGTCGCATCGGCAATTGCATCAGGTTGTAGCCGCGGTTGTAGTAGCCGACTTCGGCCGCCGCCTGAGTACGACCAAGCGCCAGCGTGTCCGCACTTTGGCCCCAGTAACCAACGAGGTTGCCAAGGGTGAACCAGATGCTGACTGACCACAGATCCTCCAGCGTAGCCTTGGTAGGTCGCACTCGAGGCCACCAGCGCGCGGCGATAAGCGAACTCGCGCTCAGCAACACATTGAAAATAAGAATCTGTGCGATCAGCGCGTAGGCGCCGAAGCCCATAAACGCGCCCACGATCGCGCAGCCAAGTGCCGTCCACGACGAGAACATCTCCACAATCGCGACAGTGCGAAACTTCATCGACCGCTCGAGAATCGCCATCGGAACCACTGAAAGCGAGAGTGTGTAGGCAAAAGCAACAAGTTGGATCAGCGGCGTGACATCCGGTTGGTGCAACCAACTCGCCAACGTGGGAGCGATGGCGATCTGCAACAGGGTCAGGCCGACGCCGATGACGGCGTTGAACCAAAAAGCTGTCGACAGGTGCGCCTGCGTGATTTTCGGTCGTTGAATAATCGCGGTGCCTAGCCCCAAATTTCCAGCGAGACCGCCGAATCCGTAGAAGACTGCGGCAATCGCAAACAATCCGAACTGGCCCGGAGCGATGAGTCGCGCCAGCACCACCGTCCCGATCATCTGGATGACGAGTCCGGCTATCCGAGCACCAGCGCCCCAAACAAGCCCGTTGAGTACTTGGCCGCGTAGGCCACCTTGGATTCCCCGTGTATCTCCATCGGGCGGACCAACCGGATCCGTGGCAAGGCGAGGGTCATCCGAACTCATCGACTCGTCGCTCTCCACGTCCACCATTGCAACGCCAGCATTGGACGCTACATGTCCTCACCGTGACAACGGTGCTAATGCAATGACACCAGAAAATCGCCACCGATGTCGCGTAACGCTGCTCCGGAAGTTCGAGGCGCAACTCCAAACGACACCCCTACTGGCCGACCACTCAGCGGCCTAATACGCCCCGGACTTACCCAAAACAGCGCGCGCGGTCTTCCACATGATCATCGCGTCCATCGCCAACGACCAATTCTCGACGTAGCGTAGATCGAGTCGAACTGACTCTTCCACCGACAGATCTGAACGTCCGCTTACCTGCCACAGACCGGTCAGCCCAGGCTTAACCTTGAGCCGCGGCATTGCGACCTCCGAGTAAGCGGCGACCTCACGCGGAAGTGGCGGACGCGGGCCGACCAGTGACATTTCGCCGAGCACGACATTAAACAATTGCGGCAACTCATCAATCGAATACCGACGAATGAATGCGCCGACTCGTGTGATTCGCGGATCGTTCTTCACCTTGAACAGTTGACCAGTGCCGTGCTCGTCGAGATGGGCAATCTCGGCCAACCGCGCCTCGGCGTCAGCGTGCATTGAGCGGAACTTAAACATGGTGAATTCTTCACCGTTAAGGCCAACTCGCTTCTGACGGAAGATAACTGGACCGGGGGAATCAATGCGAACTGCAAGTGCCACGGCAGCCAAAATCGGCAGCAGGAACAAGATGCCGAGCGCAGCGCTGATTCGATCACCGCACTCTTTGAGCAGCCTGCGTCCGCCTCCAAGTTCAGGCGCTTCAAGGTGCAGGAGCGGAAGGCCAGCCGCCGGCCGCACGGTAAGACGCGGCCCCGTGACTTCGATGGTTCCCGGCGCTACAAGTAAATCGACGTTACGCGGCTCCAGGGTCCATACCAAACGACGGAATGCTTGGTAATCCATTTCTGGGCACGACAGAACCGCGACTGTATCGACACCATAATCGGCAACAACGCGATCAATATCGTCAAATGAGCCCAAGGCCATCTCAGCGGCGAGCGTGCCCGATAGCGCACTGTTTGGGCCGCCCGGAATACATGCGCCGATAACGTCGAGGCCGTGGTGGGAATCGCGGCGAAGCTCGCGGACGAGTTCTTCGACGGCAAGCTCATGCCCGACCGCGAGCACCCGGTGCATGTTCTTGCCGTGACGCCGTTCACGATGCAGCATTCGGCGAAGCAGATAGCGCCACATGAGCGTGACGACGGTGGCAGCCATCAAGCACAGAACGACGCCTCGCGACGATTGCCACTTAAGTAATACGCCCGCGACAGCAACTGCGCACAGAAGTGAAAGACCCGCCATCGCTACCCGGCGGAACTCCTCCGGACCAACTCCGAGGAACTTGTATTCATAACCGCGCGACGACCAGATTGCGGCCGGCCAGGCAATGAGCGAGACGATTGCAGCGGGGATCACAACGCCATTGCGAAGCTCGATCAGAAAGGTAAAAAGCACCCCGATCAGAGCGTCTCCGACGAAAGCTCGCACAGCCAACTTGCTCTGCCACAGACCATCGTTGGACCAGACAACCTGCGGCTGCTCGACGACGCCAGTGTTCCAAGGGGGCAACATATCTACGTCAGCAACATCCTTCAACGGCAGTTGACGGGGGCTTGGAATATATCCCTCGAGCGCCTCGACCAGATCTATACGTTGAAACTTCGATGTTCGATCCGTCGGCGCAGGCGTACCGCGCCGAGATTGAGTCGTGTCAGACATGGTGCCCCCGTGGACAGTTACGGATCTGCTAATCGAAGTTGACCGAAGCTGTTGCAAGTAATCACTTCGATTAAAAGTTAGGGCCGCCAACTCTCGGGAAGTTCAAGCCAAGAGCAGAAAACCCCAAAGCCCAATGGAATAAGGGTGAATCGCGCACAAAGAGTCACCACCTCTTCACGAGGCGTTAACTAAGACTTTGCGTAAGTACCTTCGATATCCCTCATCGCGATGAGATTCGTCAGAACACTCACCGTCGACGTTGACGGGATTCGGGTGCCTGTCGAGATTGACAACATAGCATCTTGATCAATCCACTCAATATGGCCGATTGGCTCGAGCAGGCTCGGGTTTTCGATCCAGTGTTGTCGTACTAACGCGGTTAACGACGGGCCACCGGCCGGCGGAGTGTCAGTTCCGGGACGCAATCGTTGGAGCCCCTTGCGAGAAACGGCACCGAAGAACTCAATACCAATACGTCCACGGGTAATTGCCCTGCGCTCGTAGTAATCGCGCGGTGTCATCCAAGGCTTCTGCGACCCAGTTCGGATGTACACCTCAGCAAGATCAGGGTTCAGGTTTTGGAGCATGCCGCTGAATACTCGGGCCATCCGCTTTTGATCGGGCGACAAACGCCGAGCCCATTCGAGATACGGCGAGCAAAAGAACGGCGCGAGGATTGGCCGTTGGTGTGCCGACGCGGAAAAGTCCGATCCGCACCACCGCTGCATCCGACTGTAGGTGTAGTGGTCGTCGGTAGTTCTGAACCAATCCGCGTTGTATCCCCTGAACTCAGTTTCCATTCGACTGACGGTTGCTTCGCGTGCGCTCTCAAGAACGCCCGATTTAAAAATCCACGGGTCAGCCAGATCGTTGGCAAAGATCCACCACCGCGCCAGCCGTTCGACCCGACCTCGAGTTACAGCCCCCGAGCGCTGGAACGCGTAATACCTGCCAGAGGCGTATTCACCGTTGTTGCCGTTGAACCTCGGCCCATGGCTGATCTGCCCTTCTACCCAGTCCAGCACCCCAGTGGCAATTGGCCGCGATTGCACTTCATGGTTGACCGCCGATCGGTAGACGAGTTGCCACGCCTGCTCGGGGGTCAGTCGACTGAGGCCCCGCATGTCGATGAAGTCATGGGGAATGCCAAACGTTCGAGCTATTCCGGTAGCCAATTCCCAGTCGATCTCGCCTGGCTCTCCCAGAGTGAGCGCGCGGCTGTTGGCTCGCATGTCTGGTGTCATTGCCGCCAAGATCGCGCGACTATCAAGCCCCCCGCTGAGTTCGAGAACGAGAGGTTCCGGGTGCGCCGTAACCGCGGCTCCCACTAATTGGCGAAGGATGACTGAACCATCCTTAATGAGTTGCTGGTCTGAGCCACCCGCAGGGTTCATGTTTTCGGTGCTATAGCGAACGACCGTCAACAAACCTTTCTGAAGCCGAGCACGATGCGCGGCTGGGATCTTTCGCACATCGGCAAACCCACTGCGATCACTATCGAAGTGCCCCATTATCGAAAAGCCCTGCAGCGCTTCATCATCGAAGCCACGGGGTTCTAGGGCAGACAGCACCTGGGGGGAATTTGAAGCCGCGGAATAACCATTGCCTTGACGCACAAACAGGTGGCTTAGACCGCTCACGTCTGTGATGACGTCGATCGGTGAGGTTGCACTCGTACGGACGACAGCTCCGAACGGAGCCGCCAACTCCGTCAGATTGCCGTCGCTCACGCCACTTTCTGAGGCGAAGCGACTGGCGGTAACGACCTCGCCGAGTGTTGTGTACGGCGCCTTCGTCAAAAAGAGCGCAAATCGCGGATCCGCATCTGGCAGACGATCAATTCCGGCATAACCAACTTGGCCGACGGACGACCATGTCAGCAGAACAGCGTCACCTGATTCAACCCGTTGCACGTCACCGACTTGCCCGGACGCCTTCGCAATTGCATTCAAAGTCTCTAAAGCTCGAGCGAGTAGTTGCTCACGTCGACTTAGCGCCATGGCTGGATCAGTCGATATGACAAAGACGCGGCGCATTTAAGCATGTTAACCGTTTCGCCACACCGGATGCTGCGTGACTACACGCGGATAGCCCGTTCATACCTTCAGCCCATACGAGTGGCATTAGCGACGACGTATTGTTACACACGTTGTAGCAGTCGTGAGTCGAGTTAGAACTACGCCTTATGGATAAACCAATGACGGGGGAACGAAATGGTGAGCGCCGGCCCAGTTCACGCCAGCGATCAGACTGTGAACGCACGAGTTCTGGTGATTGTTCAAAACCTTCCCGTTCCGCTAGATCGCCGCGTCTGGTTAGAGTGCCAAGCACTCAAGGCCGCCGGATATGACGTTGCTGTCATCTGCCCAAAGGGCCCCGGTGACCCGGACTACCACGAAATTGAGGGCATCCGGATCCATAAATACGACCCACCGCCGGTCGCAGAAGGTTTTAGCGGGTTCGCAGTCGAATTCACATACTGCTGGTTTGCTACCGCTCGGCGGGCAATCCGAGAGTGGCGCGGACAACCATTCGACGTAATTCAAGCTTGCAATCCACCGGACACTTACTGGGCCTTGGCGCTGCCGTTCAAACTGCTTGGTGCGCGGTTCGTATTCGACCAGCACGATCTCAATCCAGAACTCTTTCTGTCGAGATTTGGTGAGCCCACAACCATTGCTGGCAAGGCGCAATTGGGAGGCTTGAGATGGCTGGAACGAATGACATACCGCACGGCCGATCACGTCATCTCAACAAACGAGTCGTACGCCCGCATTGCTCGAGAGCGCGGACGTAAAACATCAGCTCAGGTAACCGTGGTTCGCTCAGGCCCTAATACGTCCGCGATGCGTCCCGTCGTCAGCGACGTCGCGCATCAATTTGATGGCAAACATGTCTTGGCTTATCTGGGCATCATGGGTCCGCAGGACGGCGTTGATCTGGTCCTAGAGGCGATGGATCTCATCGTTCATAAACACGGTCGCTCTGACGTGCACGCTGTTCTCATGGGGTTCGGTGACTGCCTTGATGACCTCAAGAAGCAGGCGACCGAATTGAAGCTCGACGATTTCGTAACTTTCACAGGACGAGTTACTCCGCCAGAGATCGCTGATTACCTTTCCGCCGCCGAGGTGGGCCTGTGCCCAGATCCAAAGAACCCGCTGAACGACATCTCCACGATGAACAAGACCATGGAGTACATGTCATATGCCCTTCCGGTCGTTTCATTCGATCTCCACGAGACTCGTTATTCCGCAGAGGATTGCGCGATTTACGTTGAACCCGGCGATATTGACGCATTCGCTCGAGAAACGATTGCACTAATGGACGATCCTGACCGTCGGGCCGAGCTCGGAGTCATCGCGCGTCAACGTGTTGCAGCTGAACTCGACTGGGAACCTCAATCACGCGCTTACATCAGCGTGTTCGACCGTCTCTTCGGCGTCGATCGTCAGTACAGCACCACGTGGCCATCAGTTGATCGTCGCAAACGTGACGTTGGCTCGGGTGCGGACGCACAGGGTCGACGTCGCATCAACCTGCGTGATTCTCGCGCCGTCCGGCAGTTTGCCGCGAATCGTCATGACAACGCCAAGGTCTTGGAAGACCTGACTGATTAGTGCGCGGGTCAGTCGAGGACATTTCCCGCCAGATCAGACAGTATGTCGTCACCAACGTTCATGGAGGCGACGGAAATGACACCTGATTTCTTGGCATCGGTCACCGTTGAGGATCTTGATAACGATCCGTACCCGATCTATGCGCGGATGCGTAGGGAAGCGCCTGTGGCCTACGTCCCATGCGTCGACAGTTGGTTTGTAACCACACACGCAGATGTGAGCACCGTTGCCGAAGACGTAGCATCGTTCACCGCTGAGAATGGCACATCGCCCGCCGAAGTATCCTTCGGAACCCCCGCGATCATCGCTGTCGACGGCCCAGTCCACCACGAGTTGCGGCGCAGTTTCGACGGAAAGTTTCGGCCACGCGAAGTCGACGGATACATCGAAGAACTAGTACGTCCGTTGGCGCAGAACGCAATTCAGTCGCTCAAGAACCGCAGTGACTTCGATCTTATGGCGGAATATTTCGAACCGATCTCCGTACTTAGTCTGGGTCAGGTACTTGGTCTTGGCGATATCGACGCGGACACATTGCGTCGCTGGTTCAAGGGCATGAATGCTGGCGCAACGAATTTCGAGCGCGACCCAAAAAAACAGTCAATCAGTGACGAGGTATGCGCAGAAATCGACGAGGTTGTCATCCCCCGAATGGAGAAACTCCGGAGCGACCCAGATAACTCAACGATGTCGCACATGCTGCACTCTGGGCGCCAACCCGGAGATCCTCGCGATATCGACTTCGTCCTACCTTCGTTGAAGGTCGCAATCCTAGGTGGGATGCAAGAACCTGGGCATGGTTGCGGATCCGTCGTCGTCGGAGTGTTCGAGGCCAATCAGTGGCAGGAGATTGTGGCGAACCCAGAGTTGATTAGTCGCGCCGTCGACGAAGGCATGCGCTGGATAGCGCCTATCGGAACGCAATTTCGGGTGACCAAAGTCGACGTTGCAATAGGCGGGGTAACTATTCCGGCCGGAGCCCCCGTCTCGGCGCTACTGTCCTCAGCAAACCGCGACGAGTCGGTATTCACCCAACCCGATGACTTCGATCTTCATCGCGATCTTAATCGCGTTCGCGGTTCGCAGGCCGCCTTCGGATTTGGTAAGCATTTCTGTTCTGGACACGCATTTGCCCGACATCAGATGCGCATCGCCCTTGAAGTCCTAGTCGACAACTACCCGAGATTGACACTTGATTCGCAACGTCCAGCGCGATTCAAGGGCTGGGAGTTCCGTGCACCAACCCAGCTGTGGGCCTTCCCGAGATAGAGCTGGCCAGTTAAGCAAGAGGGCACGAGTAGAACGAAACGTCGTCAATCGCCCAGCCGAATTCGCCGGTGTTCTGATCGGCAGCAACGCGGAATCTAATGCGCACGTTCTTACCAGCAAGCGACGTGAGAACGGCACGGGTTGATTCGTATCCCTTGCTCTGTCCGACGAAAGCCGCATGGGTCGGCTTACTGGCTGACACCACTGGATTTGTTGAAGGCGACTTCGGATGCCCCGGATCAACCCAACGATCGATATGCCCGTTGTAGCCGTTATTGCCAACTGCTGACATCAGGTAACGCGCATCAAGCCAGGTCTTTCCGCTGTCGGTCGAATACTCGACGAGACCACCGTCCGCGTTGAGAACTCCAGAATCGGTGGGAAATGAGTCAAACCCGAACGTGTGATTGAAGCGCAAGTACGTCGGGACTCCGCGAGGGATCACAACATTCTTTGTCATCGATTCCCGGTGGTCGGCGAACGTTTTTCCAGTGCCGAAAATGTAGGTCTTCTTTCCAGCGGAAACGTAATTATCACTGGGGTCGGGGTCGTCTCCCCAAAGTTCGTTCTTACCGCTAGTCGCATAGTGACCAATGCGGATGTTGCCGTAAAATGGAACTGGCTGCGATCCGTAGTACCAAAGAGCCGGCGTCACGTGCGTGCCAGCGGCGGTAGATCTTGCCCATCGGCCCGATGCCGGGTTCTCCATGTTGTCCTGCCAGAGCACCTTAACCTTGCGCCCGGAAGGACAGATTGCGGCAGCGGCACGAGCACCCCGGGGAACGGCGTCCATCCGGACCGCCTTGATTGCTTGGTCAACCTGCCGGCAATCAGGTGGGCCAATGACCTCACCATGCGGCGTCGTCTTTCCGATCCACGAACTGCACGAGAGGCGAAGTGCCGCAGCAAAACTTCGGTAGTCAGCACCTGAAGTCAACAACTGCTCGGCGCCAAAAATGATTGGCGCAGCTTTACCGATTCCGACCCCACCCGGATTTGCCGACGACGTATCGGTCAGCAGATATGCGAACCTGTTGCCAACTCCGCTGTTGAGATGCACATCGCCATTATCGAAAAGGCTGCCGTTTGCGTCCTGATCCCATGGATTGTGAACGCCGAAAAGGGCGCTGGCAGTAGAGTCCGGCTGCTTAAAGACACTGGGGGACTTCATGTTTCGCAGCGGCCCTGTTCTGGTGACCCCCTGGCTATCCACCCACGACAAGTCCTCACCTAATTGCCAAAAATTGGACGTGGAGTCACCAACGACATCATGTCCGTCCGTTTGATCCACGAACTCCCCGAAAATGTCGCTTAGCGATTCATTGATCGCACCACTTTGGTAATAGTAGAAAAGCTCTGCCGTGTTCTGGGTGAGGCCGTGGGACATCTCGTGCGCAACCACGTCATCGGCAGCAGCAAAGCCGGAGCCAAAAAGGATCTTCTGGCCGTCCCAATATGCATTTTCATAAGGGCAGGTGGTGGCATTCGCCACCGGAAGCGGACAGAAGTTTACGATTGACGTGAGGGTTTGACCGCGCCCGTTCACCGAATTCCGACCGAGATAGTCGTTGTAGAACTGCAGCGTGCTCACAGAATTGTCGTAGGCGGCATCCACCTCGGCGTTGCCACTCGGAACATCAGTTAGCCGAGCTGCGCGAAGCGTGGTTCCGCCATTGTGGATTACGTCGCATCCGATGGTGTTCGACGAATCGGGGTTGCTCAGATCATCACAAACCGTGACGTTGGCTAGCTTTTCGTCGTTGGAAATATTGAGAACCACACCGCCGCGCTGGGCATCGATGAGTACGGTGCGTGTCGATGAGTGCGGGTTGGAATCGTGCACCAGCAAACGCCAAACCAGCTGTGCGCGGGGAACCCCAGGTGCACCGAAAATCCGCGGGTCGTAAATCGTTAGCGTCGATGAGAGCACCGTGGGCGCGGCTCGACGCGAGCCGGCCCTGGCCGCCGACCGCCGGTAGAAATCGAAAGCCTGCCCCGAGGTGAGCGCCGGGACGAGGTTGGCTGGTGCAGCCCCCGGAAGAAAATCACTGATGACGGCTCGCGCCTGCCCTGATTGCGTCAGATCAACAACAGCCTCGCCACCCATGACCGGCACACCAGCGATTCGTTGCTGGAGATGCACCCGGCGCTCCCCGTCACTGCTGACCAAAGTCCGCGATTCGATGGCGGATCCTGTCAGACCAAGCTCAACGTGATTTCGATTCACGACGTCGAGCGCCATCGTCGTAAATGACCTTGGCGACATTGCCGCCTGGGTCGCCAGGTGATCAGATGATGACGACGCAAGAGCCGACGAGACGGGGAATGTCAGTACCTTTTCATTCCCAAATGAAATCAAAGCCGGGCCAGAGGGCTCTAACGTCGAGACAGCTCGCGCAGGCGCTCCAACTAACACTCCGCCAGCCACAAGACCCATTGCCGTGATTCCCGATACTACCGAAAGGCGTGGCCGTCGGCGCCCCATTGACGTTCCCCCTGTGTCATCACTGCAATCGCTCACGTGAGCCTAGTCAAACACTATGCATAACCGATGGACAGTTTCTCGCCGAACCAGCTATTTGAGGAATTCTTTCCCCAAATCCAAAGAATTAACCAAAAGTTATGGGTCGGAACTCGAAAGCTCCGACCCATAACTGTTCGTCTATCAATCAACCAGCCGCGCGTTGAGGACCAGCAACAACCTGAACTAGATCAGCTTGTCGAGGGTGCCCGTCTCTTCAGCGAGCAGGTAGTAGAAGGTGACGCGGTGCTTGCTGCGATCGTCCTTCATCTTCTCGACAACCTTGGCGATTCCTGCGTCCGCCTCTTCGGCCGAGAGACCCAGCTTCTTGGCAGCGAAACCGTCGCGGACAGTGGCCAATTCGCTCGGGTCTGATGACGCAACGAGTGACGAATCCGCTCCTTGGAGCGCAATTCCGCAGTAAGACACGATTGTCTTAACAGCAGCGTCATTAACGCCACTCGTGTACTTGGTGATGTCCTCTGAATAATCCGACATTTTCACTCCTCCGTAGACGTTGTTTGGATCAACGATGCGCATGTTAGCCGGGTGATGCACGGTGTTCACGCTTGGCGCGCGTACGTTTGAGCATTACCTGCGCTTACATGTAGGCCAGCGTGCGGTTGAATCACGGCCGTATTGCTCGCCCGGTCCGAATCGCCGGATAATCCCCCGTCTACGCCGGCCGCGCCGCACCCGTGAAGTGTGCGGCGTACCAGCCTTCGAAAGGCCTGCTGATCGTCACGCCCACGCTCGGGTTAGCGGCATCGACCATGAAACCTTGACCGAGATACAAACCCACATGATGGGCACTTCCCTCGAAGAAGAAGAGCAAATCACCAGGCTGCAATTCATCTCGAGAGATATGATGCGCTTGGTTGTACTGGGTGTAGGAATAGGCCTCCAGGTGGACGCCCACTTGAGCCCACGCTGCCGACGTCAACTTCGAGCAATCCCAACTTGTTGGTGGATGCGCGTCAAATGAGTAGGGCTTGCCAATCTGGCTCAGCGCATATGCGATGACAACCATCACTCGGTCTTGCGAAGCGATCGCTGTGACATCAGTCGCCGACGGGGACAGCACGGCCTGACCGGGCGAGGTGGTAACCGCCGCGACTTGGGCGGCTCGACGTGCCGCCTCAACCTCAGCCGCTTTTGCCAACGCAGCCTTGCGCGCAGCGGCCTTTTTCGCCGCAATCATCTTGGCTAGTGACGCTCGCTGCTGCGCTTTGAGCGAATTGAGCAAAGTCTTTTCTTGGATGACCTTGGTCGCCAACTGATTTCGTAGAGCGATCGCATCACTCACAACCGCTTGTTGCTGCGACTGAGTTGCAGCAACCTGGGCGGCTAGGAGTGCGAGGTTTGCCTGCTTGTCCTTGACCTGATTAAGGATGTGGTTGGTGTTGGACGACAGGGATTGCAGGTCGTAGGCGCCATCGATCATCTGTCTGGGTGAGGCCGAAAACACGAGGTTCATTGCAGTTGGTAGTTGACCGGACATGTACGCCGTTGCTGCGATCGAATTAACCTGCCGCGTCACTTCCTGACGAGACTGCTGCGCCTGATCAATCTGGGTCCGTAGTTGCGCGAGTCGCGCATCTAGCTCGGCTTCAAGGTGGAGTGACGACTGCAATGCATCGTCGGCACTGGCCTGCTCATTTTCAAGCGTGTCCAGCTGCTGTGCGACATCGGCGATCTTGGCGGCAATCTGGTCGTCGGCATGCGCTGGGCCAGGAATAAGAGCCACCACAAGAGCAGCCAGAACAAAGGCAATGACGCCGAGCACAGAACTCCGCGGCGCCGCAGACAGACCAGTGAAGGCCCGTCGATCCGCACGACGCTTGCAACAATCGACGACTTCGGACCCGCTGTCCAACTGTGTATTCATCACGATGCCTATCGGCCACCGAACCGATTTCGTGAGTGAATCGACGCTCTAAATCAGCATGGAGCGCATGGAGTGCCCAATGGATTTTCGCCTCACCGAGCGATTGGCAACAACATCGTGAGATCGTCAAGAAACCGTGACGACGAGAAGAGGCCCCATGAGTGGCGCAGGTACCGAATCAGATCCGTGGGTGCTCAAGACACCGCCCGGAACCTCCGAGTACACAATGCATCGCGACATACGTGCAGACACTGAGGTAATCGTCTGCACGGTTGGTAAGACGGTGTTGCTATACGACGCGCGCTGCATCGACGACCTTCGCACCATGTTGGTCAAACATGGTGACTGGATCGAACTTGGCTCATCTGACGAACAGAAGCCGGCCAAAGACGGCACTGTGGAAGCGTGGGGCCGCTCAACAGACAATCCCATCGGTGGATGGTACGGACTCAAAAAGGGCTTTCGAGGTCGCTTCGGCATGTATGTGCCACCACTCATGGAAGAACTCGGCCTAGCTGAGGTCGAACATCAACCCCGCAACAACCGAATGCGCGCGATCTAGGCAGTTCTCGAGCGAGCACGGCGTTAGTAGGCCTTGCGATACCGAGCCACGTTTTCCTCGTCCGTCTCGACATCAGCCAGGGACTGCTCCATTCGTTTCACGTCGAGATACGAATCGCGCATCGTGTCGGGCATCCACCCGACTGCCTTGTCATCTGCAAGAAAAACCGCGATCGCTTCCTCGAGGCTCGCGGGCAGAGGAACGATCCCCATCGAAGACCTCTCGTCGTCAGTTAGTTCCGCGGGGTCGGTTGTGCAGGCCGGCGGCAGTTCAAGTCCGGCGCGCACCCCCTCGAGGCCAGCTCGGATTAGTGCACCGAGGACGAGATACGGACTGGCTGTCGGATCCGGTGGACGCAACTCCAGATTGAAGCCACGCGCCTGGGCCCCTGCATCACGTGAGGTTGACGGACAGATCCTGATCGCGGCTTCACGATTCTGAACGCCAAACGACGCATAGCCACAACTCCAGTGATGCGGGCCGAGCCGGTAATACGACACCGGGCTTGGGGCCACGAGCGCACACATCGCCGGCATATGCCGAACGACACCGGCGATGAAAGATCGGGCTAGCGCACTTGCGCCGGATTCGTGGGTCGGATCGTACGTCGCGTTGGAGCCGTCGGCAGCCACGAAACTGAAATGAACATGCGCACCATTACCTGGCCCATCAAGAAAGGGCTTAGGCGAAAACGAAGCCTGCACACCAAGCCGACGAGCGCATTCACGAATGATTTCCCTTGTCGCGATTGCGTTGTCAGCCGCGGCCAGACCGCGTGCCGGAGCTACAGTGACTTCGTACTGCGAATACCCGTACTCCGGCTCCACCGTCTCCGGCGTAAGGCCTGCAGCTGTGAGTGCACGGGCAATATCGTGAGTTAGTTGGGCTTGCTCCCTCATCGCCGCAAGAGAAAACGGCGGTGCGACATCGGCGCGCGGCAGAACCGTGAATTCATGTTCGAAGGCGGCCAGAAGTTCGACCCCGGCTTCGTCACGAAGGTCGTCGAGTGCCGTGCGCAGAAATCCTCTGGCGCAGCAATCCCACAGCTCACCGTCGGGAGTGCGTGAATCACACATAACGAAATCAAGAGCCGGTGCATCCGGCCAGATATCGACAGTGAAGCGTGCTGCCGGATCAGGTACCTGACGTACTTCGAGCATGGGGCCCCATGGATTTGGAGCAATGTCAGCAAAGGGTGTCAGTGCCTGCCCGGCAACGGCCCAGCCGAGCCCAGTTTCGAGTCGCTCGGTGTACTGATCAGATGGGACTGCGCGGCACCGAGTCACGCCTACGTAATCGCTCCAGGCCAACATCACGATGCCGTCGTCGCTCATCATTTCCCTCTCACTATCTAAAGCCCAATCAGTTTCCAGTTACTCAGGCCAGCATCACCGGTGTGAGCGGATTCGGTGAGCCCGCTCTTGTGCATTGCCGCGCACCTGCTTAGCGTGGCATGCGAGGGGTTAGTGAGGAAGCACATTGTGAACGTTGCACTCGCACAGTAGGGAGAAGAAATGAATGCCATAGCCGAGGCTCTTGAGAATTTGCCGCTCATCGACCATCACTGTCACGGACTCATGAGGTCCGAACTCAATCGGCCAGACTTCGAACTACTTGCGACCGAATCCGATTGGCCAGAACCCGCTGGGCAAACCATCTTTGATTCACCGTTTGGAATCTCGGTGCGCGCCGAAGTACCACCCCTCCTCGGGCTCGACCGACATTCCGACGCGGACACGTACTGGCAAGCGCGCGCCGCCCTAGGGCAGGACGAACTCGGCAGACTCCTGATGCCGAAAACTGGCATCGACACATTGATCATTGATTCCGGTTTTCGCAGCACGAACATCCTCGACTTGGACGAGATGGGCGCGGTATCCGGAGCACGAACTTTTGAGATTATTCGGTTGGAGAGTGTCGCTGAATCCATCATCACGCAGACTGACGCCGCCGGATTTCGAAACAGATTCTCAGACGAACTTGGACGTCGAGCCGAGGGCGCAGTTGGGTTCAAATCGATCATCGCCTACCGCTACGGCTTAGATTTCAATCCGGACAAGCCAACGGACGCCGAGGTTGACGTCGCGGCGGGCGAGTGGCTGAGCGAGATTTCCGCATCCGGTCGCGCACGGCTGAGTAACCCGGTCCTGTTGCGCTACATCCTGTGGGCAGCTGTGGACTTCAAAAAGCCAATCCAATTCCATGTTGGCTACGGAGACTCAGACATCAATCTGCACCGATGTGATCCCACCCAGATGACTGAGTTCATTAGGCGGACAGTCGACACTGGCGTACAGATCACCCTGCTGCACTGCTACCCATTTATTCGCGAGGCAGGCTTCTTAGCTCAGGTGTATCCGCACGTCTGGCTCGATACCGGCGCCATCCTCAACTACACCGGTGCATCAGCAGTACGTCTCGTCCGTGACTCGCTCGAGCTTGCACCGATGAGTAAGGTCCTTTTCTCGTCGGATGCTTTCGGTCTGCCGGAGCTCTTCTATTGCGGCGCCCTCGTTTGGCGACGTTGCACTGCACAGGTTCTCCAAGACTGGTTAGACGCCGACTACATCGGTCAGCGAGACGCATTGCGGTACGCGGAAATGATGGGCCGAACAAACGCTCTGCGCTGCTACAACCTCGACGAATAATCCGACGAGTCGTCACGTGTCGTTCAAATTGGCGACTCCTCATAGCCACCTAGGATCCAGTAATCTCGCGGGGACACCAACGTCAACTATGGAGGTCCTTATGTCACAGCCAATTATCGAAGCACTGCAGGGTTTTGCCGAGGCGCACCCAGAGCAGGCTCAGGAGATCATCGCCAAGCTCAGCGACAAGTGGGACACCCTCACCGACGACCAGAAGAACGCGGTCCTCGAAAAGGCTGGCGAGCTCAAGGACAAGGTCGCGAACATGTCACTCGAAGAGCGTCAGGGCATCGCAGACCAGATCTCGAACCTGTTCTAGTCTCGACGAGCTTGTAGCTCACAAAGAACTTTGCGGCCTCAGCGTCACGCCAATTCGGCGCGGCGCTGAGGCCGCTCTTTTATGTCTGATCCCACTAGATTCGTTACGCCCCAACGGTTTTGTCGCCCCTACTGGCGACAAGATCATTGCTGACATGTACTCAACTCTCCGATTGACTAGTCCAGTTGATGCCCAACACGGCTCGACTTCGGCTGACTAAACAGGAGTAATACGTGAACTGGAGCTTAGGTAATCTGACGTGGATTGTTTTCGGCGGCGCGATCATTGGCATCGTTGCTCGACTTGTGATGCCAGGCCGTCAGCACATTCCATTCTGGTCAGTCATCGTGGCCGGTATCGTCGGGATGTTTGCCGGTGACGCACTTTCAGGTGTGATCGGCGTCAAGGAGACCGGCGGCTTCGACTGGATTCGCCATGGCATCCAGATCGTCATGGCCATCATTGCCGTCGCACTGGGCTCAAAGATCTTTGGCAAGAAACCAACCGCCTAGCATCCAGACGAAGTCGAGAGTGACGTAGGGGTCGCGGCGTACCCGTGCACGTAAAAGTCGAGAGTGTCGTAGGGGTCGCGGCGCAAATAAAAGCGCAGCGCAGCGGACACGAAGTGGCCGCGAGCAGCAAGTCTTTGCGCTAGACCCCAACGACAGTCCCGACGGCCCCAAGGCTAGGGAAGAATACCTTCGCGCTGCGCCATGCGGTACAACTCGGTCTTACTCGGCAGCGGGGCACCGGCCTTCTCATACTTAGCGCGCAACCGCCGAATGTATTCTCGCGCAGTCGATTCGCTCACACCCATATGCCGCGCTACCGCACGCATCTTGAGACCCGACGCATACAAAACCATGGCCCGTCGTTCCTGATCCGACAGGTCAACCAACGAATCCGAATCGGCCAACATCGCTGCTGCTGCTTCGGCCGATGTGTACTTTTCGCCCCGAAGTGCTGCCTCAATAGCGGCCACGAACTCCTCAGGCTCTGCACTCTTTGGCAGAAAGCCGATTACACCGGCCGTAAACGCTGCGCGAATCGTCACTCCGTCGCCCAGTGCACTCACGATAAGAACGCGAGCTCCGGTCTCGGCCAAACTCACCACATTGACGATGGGTGAAACGGAATCGTTGAGATCAAGATCCATAACAACGACATCAACGCCGTGCTCTTCGATCGCAGTGAGCGCAGATAACACCGAGTCTCCGGTGTAGACGAAATCGACGTCCCCCAAATGACGGACAAGTCGTTCCGCGAGAGCTTCCCGGACCAGTGGATGGTCCTCAAGGATGACGAAACGTGGTTGGCTTACCACTGCACCTCCAGCTCCAGCTCCAGCCACAACGTACTACACGATTTTCTTGATGCCAGCCGTTCAGGAGAACACATGCCATACGAGGCATTAGGCCCCGAAACGCGCGCTCTATTCACAACGCGTCGATGGCTGGACACGATGTTGGCGCTGGTACTCGTAGCGGTAGCAGGGTCACGAGCAATTCCGTCCTGGGTCGAGCTGACAACCACGGACCAAGTCGGTTTGTTCGCAGCCGTTCTACTCGTACTCGCTGGTGCTGTCCTAGGTTCAACATTTCCATTTCTCTGGCTTTGTCCCGCCGGCCTTCTGGCACTTGCTGCTACGGCACTCGTAGCTCCCCACGGTTCGCCAGCGTGGATTCCAATGCCGAATGCTGCGTCATATGCGGCGTACATCGCGATCACACTCGTCGGTCGAAGAACCGGGCTAGTACTTCTACTTGTCGGCCCGGCTCTCGTTGAAACGGTGTGGCTGTTGCACCCCTCAAACATCGTTGCCAACTCGATGGCGCTGCGGGGCGGTTGGCTTGTGGCCGGCCAAGTACTTGCTTCGGCCGCTGCAACCTGGTGGGCCTGGAACTCACTACTCGACTCCGCGCGTACGTCCGACGCGGACTTTCGAGATCGTGAAGAACACGCCGAGCAATCGTTGCGAGAACAAGAGCGCGCTCGCGTTTGGCGGACTGCTGCCGCACGTGTTCACGAATCGCTGCTCAACACGATCCGATATGTACTCGAAGCCACGAGCCTCGACCGAGATCGGCTTGCCACCGAACTCCAACGGCAAGGTCTTGCACCAGAAGTTGTGAGAGCCGGTGCGGTTCCCACCTCGCAGCTTTTGCTCAGCCAGGTGCTGGCCGACCCAGACGCAGCCCAGATCCTTCGATTGCCCACACACTACGACGAATTCGAGATGAGCCCTGACGTTTTCGAAGCCACCCGCAATGCTCTGGTGGAAGTTGCTCACAACTCTGTTCGTCATGGGTCGGCCACCGAGCTGCGTATGACCTTCGATATCGACGGCGATGGGCTCCTGACCATTCACGCCATGGACAACGGGTCCGGTCTCTCCAAGCAATCCCAACCAGGCATCGGGTCAACCCAGGTGATCCGAAACGCATTGACCGCAGTTGGCGGATCGGTGAGTTTGTCGCCATCGCCGCAACGCGGAGTCGATGCGAAGATCACTGTTCCTGTGTCGCCGATTTCCGCTGATCGCGCGAGTAGATATCTCAACACGGTTGATAACTCGTTCGACCAAGGTCGTTATCTGTTCTCCCTCCCCCTCGCGGCGGGAGCTACCTGGGGAATCCTCTATTTCATCATCATTGGCTCGCTGCGACCGCTTGATCCCACGGGCGGCGCCCACTTGTGGCTGACGATCGTGTGCGGGATCGCGGGCAGCTTGATTGCAATGTATGTGACGTCTCGACGGTGGAAGCCCGGCATCATTACTGGCCTCGGCCTGACCATGATTCCGGCTCTCGTACCGTGGTTCCTCCGAACCAGCGACTACACATGCGCAAATGTCCCCAATGTCGCAGCCGCAATAAACGTAGCCGGATTCGCCATCGTGGCGATTGCTATGTGGACGGGCTATGTACCTGGGGCTGCTGCCGGCCTTGCGTGGCTGATCGGCGCGAGCATAACAATGCAACGAGTCCCCGAAGCGTGCCAAAGCACGGTGAAATTGGCGGTGGCAAACTCAGCGCTCATCTTACCTCTGGCTGCCATAACAACGTTCGTGGGAATGCGGAGCTTCCAGAGGGCGGCGGAGCGAAACAACCAGATACGCGTCAGCGAAATTGTCGAAGCCAGCCGCGCCGCGACGGCGGCCGATCTCAACGACGAATTGTTCCTTGCCGTTGAACAAGCAAATGACCTGCTCGTCAAGGTCGCTGGCGGGAGAGACCTCAACGACCACACCCGCATAGAGCTCGAAGCGTATGACGCACGAATCCGAGCCTCGGTCCAAGTCGATCCCACCACGGCGGGAGGTGCTGCGCGATCGATTAAGCGCGTGGTCGATCTTGCAGCGAGCCTTGGAATCCCAGTTTCTGTGCGGGCAATCGCAGCCTCAACCGACCCGCGACCTCTGCCAGCCCGGATCGAAGATCTGCTGGCAAGTGCGGTGAGAACGACGACCGATATTCGTCCAACAATCCAAGTATTTAACGACGGGCGTCAGGACTTCATTTCCCTACTCATCGATAGCAACGGCTTGACATCTGCCGGCTTGGCAGGCATCGACAGCATCACGGTGGACGGGCTCGACATCCACGTACTTGAAGAGGACGACATGGAAGACGGCATCCAGACCTACTCGGTGCTCGTGACTCGAGCCGCTCTGATCTGATCTGATCCCATGTCACGAGGATCTGGCACGCCATGTCACCAGTTATTACGACTATTTCGTCGATTTCCTTTGACCGACAGGGAGCATTGCATCTAGTTTTCACACATGCCTAAATTTCTTCTTGCCTGGCTCCTTGGCCTTGGCGCCAACGCCGTCGCTCTCGTTCTGTGCGACATCGTCTTCGGAGCGAACTTCCAAATTTCCTACCCGATGGGCTTCATCTACGCCGTCGTTATCTTTGCTGTGCTCAGCCTGATCTTCACGTGGATCTCGATTAAGTTCCTCCTACGTCATGCCGGATCACTTTTGGCGCTAAGTGGCTTGTTGGCGACCTTCCTCGCACTTTTCACAACTGCCGCCCTTACGAGCGGGCTGAGTGTCAACGGTTTGAGTACATGGCTTCTTTCGACCCTGCTTATTTGGGTCATTTCGATGTTCATCTGGGTCATCCCCGGCCCGTGGCGTCAGTTCCGCAAGGACGACCCAGCACTTCGCCGATAGGCCACCCATGGGCCCGGCCAATGGCAAATGAGCGACCGTCCGGACCATGAGTGATAATCAGTGCGTAAACGTGTGAATGCATCCATCCAAGGCTCGAATAACCCAGAAGGAGAGTCATCGTGGTTTCCGGCCCCGTAGACATCGTCATTATTGGCTTCCCCGGTAACAAGTTCACCGGCAAGGTAGCCCCCGCAATTGCAGAACTCGTCGAAAACAACACGATCCGCATCCTCGACCTGCTCTTCGTGAGCACCGATGAAGCAGGAACCATCAGCGCACTTCGCGTCCAGGACTTGGGCTCAGACCTTCAGCCCGGTCTGGTAGAGCTAGACACCTTCATGCCAGGTGCACTCGACGAGCATGACGCTCAAGAATTGGCCGAGGATCTGCCAGCGAACAGCTCGGCACTTCTCGTCGCGTTCGAGAATGTCTGGGCCGCGAAGTTTGTCGCAGCAATTCAGGAAGCCGAAGCAGTAGTCATCGATCAGATTCGCATCCCGGCATCAGCAGTCGCGGAGCTTTTGGCCTGATCGACAGGAAGATGATCTGGCATCCGCCGGGTCAATCAACAACTTCATCCCTAGAAAGGAATTGTCATGGGACTTCTACGAGTCGCAGCAACAACCGCAGTCATCTCCGGAACGGCATCCGCCGTTGGAGGCCGCGTTAATCGTCGTCAGGCCGCCGCCGCTCAGCAGCAGCAACAGGCCGCCGCAGCAGCCGCTCCCGCACCGATGCCCGTCGCTGCCGCACCTGCTCAGGACGACGAGATGGCACAGATCGAGAAGCTTGCTTCAATGCACTCGCAGGGCCTGCTCACGGACGAGGAATTCGCAGCTGCGAAGGCTAAGGCCCTCGGCATCTAGTCAGGTCGGTTGTATCTCGCAAGACCAGATCGTTCAACGGCGGTGAGTCACCCTTTCAGGGGGAGGCTCATCGCCGTTTCGTTTGTCGCACGTTGGCGAATTGTGCAGTTGTCGGAGCACACTACGCAGGCGTCCCCCGAACTGGCTACGGCGCGAATTGGTTTTTCACCATACGGTGACAAGATCAGCGCACCGTGACCAGAAGAGGATGTTCATCATGGGACTTCGTGACCGTAGAGGTGGCGACGCCACTCCGGCAGCAGCCGCAGCAGCAGCCCCGGCCGCACCACTTGGCCGACGTGAGCAGCGTCAAACCGATCGCCAGGAGTTCGGTCGCCGCGGATCCGCGACCACGTACAAGATGCAGGAGAAGCTGGCGTCATTCGGCGACGACTTCTGGATTGAAGACGATGGTGGCGCCCGCAAGTACAAGGTCAACGGCAAGATGCTGCGCGTCCGCGACACCTTGATCTTCGAAGACCTTAACGGTGGCGAACTCGTCAAGCTTCAGTCGAAGGCTGTTTCGATCCGCGACAAGATGAAGATCGAGCGCGTCAATGGGGTGAGCGCTCTTATCGTCAAGGACCTCGTCAACGTGCTCGGCGATGACTTCGCCATCAAGCTTGATGACGGCCGCGAATTGCATATGAAGGGCAACTTCCTCGACCACGAGTACTCGTTCTACGAGGGCAACAACAAGGTCGGCGAAGTTTCCAAGAAGTGGTTCCGCATCCGCGATACTTACGGCGTGCAGATCGAAGCTGGTTACGACGACATTCTGCTTCTTGCTTGCACCGTGGCCATGGATCAATCTAGCCACGACGCCGTCTAATTTGGAGTGACTTACATGCCGAACTCGGAAAACGAAGGCGCGGTCCTCATCCCGAGTTCGGAAGTGTATGCCGGGCGGGGAGGCCCATTCGCCTCCCCGCCAGCAACAACCTGGCTTGATCGCAACGTTCCACTTCTTGCCACGCTCAAGGGCTACGGTCGAGACTCGCTCAAGGTTGATGGCATTGCCGGCCTCACGGTGGCAGCCTTGGCAATTCCTTCTGCAATGGGCTACGCCTCGATAGCTGGCCTCCCCGTGCAAACTGGTCTTTACGCCCTTCTACTTCCCGTTCTGGCCTACGCATTTCTAGGTTCGTCACCAAGGCTTGTGGTCGGCCCGGAAGGTGCAGTTGCGGCCATGATCGGCAGCGCACTGTTGCCGCTGGCAGTCGCTGGGTCGGCCGAGTACATCTCCATGGCGGCCGCATTAGCTGTCCTCGTTGGAATCGTGTTCATCATTGCGCGATTCGCCAAAATCGGCGGCATTACTGAATTCATGTCAGTGCCGGTCCTCGTCGGCTACCTCACTGGTATCGCGATCTTTTTAATAGTGGCCCAGCTGGGCAAGCTCACTGGCATTCCGGTCGAGGCTGAGAGTACTGTCGGCAAACTTCGCGACATCATGACGGGCATCGGCGAACTACACCCGCTCACGTTCGCCATCTCCTGCGTTTCGATTGCCGCCCTCCTACTTTTCAAGAGGATGCCAAAGTTTCCAGGCGCCCTGGTCGTCCTTGTCGCATCGATTGCTATCTCAGCTTCTTTGACCTCGCTGGGCGAGGAGTTAAGACGACCGGGCTCATTCCACCGGGGCTCCCCATGCCATCGATTCCGGTTGATGGGCTCGCGCACTTCACCGTCCTGATCGGACCGGCCGTCGGCATCTTCTTCGTTGCCTTCTCCGATTCCATTCTTACAGCGCGATCATTCGCCTCACGTAACAACGAAACCGTCGATACGAATGCCGAACTCAACGCATTTGGTGTTGCACAGATCGCGGCGGGACTGACCGGTGGATTCCCGATCGCAACAAGTGGCTCACGCACGAGCGTGAACAATCAGACCGGGGCACGCACTCAGGTTGGTCAGATCATTGCTGCCGTCGCCGTGGCATTGGTCCTGCTCTTCTTGACTGAGCCAATCCAATACCTGCCGTCCCCAGTGCTTGGCGCGATCATCGTTGTCGCCGCTGCCTCATTGATCGTGCCTGCTGAGTGGCGGGCTTTGGCCGCCAGCAGCCGTGGTGAGCTTTGGATCGCGGGCATCACAGCCGCTGGAGTTGTACTCATTGGCGTGATCCCGGCGCTGCTGATCGCAATGGTTCTGTCCCTCATTGATATGGCTCGTCGTCGCGCGAAGTCAGCTGACGCTGTTGAAGGGTGGGTCAGCGAAGATAACCACTTCGCGTCCATCGAGCGTCACCCTGACGCATTGGTGACCCCCGGGATTGTCGTGTACCGATTCGACGCCTCGCTCTTCTACGCCAACGCAACACACTTCAAGGATCGCTTTACATCTGCCGTCGACGGTGCGCCTTACCCCGTACACACCGCGATCCTGGACACCTCCTGCATGGGCACGACCGATGCCACCGCAGCATCGGTGAAGAGAACTTCTACCCGACTGTCGCCGCGGCCATCCAGGCGGCGGTTTAACTCAGCGAAAGACTTAGCGCGTAGTCAGCCACCGCGGAGAGCGTGAGGATGTCGAGGTCCAACGGATGAGGGCAGCTCGAGAACTTCGCGATCAGGGTTTGCGATGGATGGTGCACGAAGAGTTGCTGGCCGTAAATCCCTGAGGCCATATAGATTCCGGCCTCGGCATCGTGGATCCAGAACTTGTCGTGATAGAACGCCGTCGGTGGAAAACCCTCTGAATCAGGTGATTGCGCGAAGAGCCCCATGAGTCGCGGATCGGATTGACGCAGCCTCGCTAGCCACCACGCGGGAATCACCTGCGTTCCATCGGTGGCGCGACCATCATTGAGATGAAGTTGTCCGAAGCGAATCAGATCGCTCAAGGCAAGGCAGAGGCCGCCGGTAGTGATCGGGATATTCGTACGTCCCATCAGCAGATCCGCGTCGTACTGGGCACCCATCGGCTTCCATAACAACTCGCTCATCAGCTCGGCGGTGGGTTTACCCGATGCCTCCTCCATACACAACGTCAGGACGATCGTAAGAATCGAGCGGTATTCGAACCGTTCGTCATGTGGTGTGGTGTTTGGCAGATCACGGATGTAATCGCGCGGTAGGGGATCATCCTCGCGCACCGGTGGCCAGCCAAGGATTCGAAACCCAACACCGGACGGCGATTCAACGTTCTCGTAGTCCGTCTCATCGAAGGATGTCCCAGCCGTCATATCGAGCAGATTGGTGATCGTGCATCCGTCCCATGAACTTCCGAGCAGGTAGGGCAGGTAATCGGTGACGAGGCCGTCCAGTGCGAGTCGCTTTTGATCAATGAGGATGCCGGCAAGCGTCGAGATGAAACTCTTCGTGACGGACATGGCCATGTGCCGATCCGATGGCTTCATGTGCTCGGCGTAGTACTCGTGAACCATCTCGCCGCGATGCATCACCATCAGGCCATCTACGTGCGCCTCGCGTTGATACTCAACCCAGGAGTACACACGTCCTGCGTGCTCAAAACGAAAGTCGGATAAATCGCGAAGGTTATACGTCAGCGACGATGCTCGTTCACCACGTTCGACATGCGCACTCGCAATGAGTTCGCGCATATGGGTAAAGGCCCATCGCTGATTGGGCCACTCAACGTAATTCGGCATTGAAATGTCAATGCGATTACCGCTGCCCGTCATCATCATCCTCACGTCGAAGAATCGCCCACGTCACGTGCCACGATGCCACATCGATACGCTGATCACGTGATTATTGACGGGCGCGCGCACTCCAAGGACGGCAGCTGAAATGACCGCCGTCAGTCTTTCGGCTCGTGCGGTCGTGTTTGATCTCGACGGGCTACTCATCGATAGCGAGACAGCGTGCTTTCACGTAATTAATCAGGTTCTTAAGCCGACCGGCGCCGTGCTGACGCGGGAACGATTCGCCCAACATATTGGCCAATCCGCGCGCTCGCTTTACACGAACCTGTCCGAAGAACAGGGCATTGCCCTTGATCCCGACGACATCCTCGTCCGGCGTGACGAACTGCTCGTCGCCTACTACGACAATCCCGAGCCAATGCCTGGCGCAATCGAACTCATCACATCGTTACATGACGCCGGGATCGCCATCGGAGTTGCGTCATCAAGTCACCAGGAACTCGTCAATCGAGCAGTAGATGGCCTCGGACTTCGTTCCATGGTTCGCGCTGTCGTGGCAGACGGCCACCCCGACGTGAAGAGCCTGAAGCCAGCACCTGACCTCTACCTCGTCGCTCTGGCAGCTCTCGGCGTATCAGCCGAGTTTGGCGTTGCACTAGAGGACTCACCTACGGGCTCGCGTGCAGCGCTCGCCGCTGGTCTCACCACGATCGCCGTACCCAGTGATTGGACTCGTGAACGCGAGTTTCCCACTGAGGTTATTCACGCCAACTCACTTCACGACGTGGCAATCAGCCTGCTTGCGTAGTTACCGCCTGCCCACGCGCAACGCCGCGTTACGAACGTCGCAGTCGTTAAAACTCGTCGGACCGCACAGTTAGTACTACCGTAGAGCCATGGCCCTTTACACCTGTTCCCAGTGCGGCATGGCCGCCAACACCTCATGCGGTCACTGCGACGCACCACTCGTTAACGCCGTCCTGACAATCGGCGACGGTACCGACGTGGGCATCTCGGAGTGCCCCAACGGACACGGCAAAATCAAGTCACCGATGTGCTGCGGAAGTGACATGTCCTGCTCAGTCTGAGACTGAGCAATCACGCAATACCTACCAGAGCCTGTGGTCCCCTTCGGGATCACAGGCTCTGTGCTATCCACTCCATCGCTGCAGCGGCTTCGGGGATCAACGTATCGAGACCAAAGAAGCCGTGGAACATGTGCTCGAAGGTGCGCACGTTTACCTCGACGCCGGCGCTGCGCAAGGCGTTCGCATAGAGCACACCTTGGGGTGTGATCGGGTCGCACTCAGCAAGCACCATGGTGACTGATGGCAGGCCGGCCAGATCCGCGTTCAGAGGGGAGACGAGCGGGTTGTCCGCAAAGGATGCGCCGGGAAGGTAATGATCCTGACCCCACTGCATCTCATCGCGATACAGCGAAATGCCCTCATACGACATGTCGAAGCCGATCGTCAGATCACATGTGGTTACTGGGTAAATGAGCAGTTGGTGATCAATAAGGCTCTCCCCTGAATCGCGCAAGGAGATAGCCGCAACCGTAGCCAGGTTGCCGCCCGCGCTGTCGCCAGCCACGACCAGCCTACGGTTGGGGTAACGATCGGACACTGCGCGTAGTGCAATCAATACGTCGTCAAGGGCAGCGGGGAATCTGTGCTCCGGTGCAAGCCGATAGTCAACTGAGATCACCGTTGCGGCGGTTGCCAGACACAACCGGCGCATCGCTACATCGGCCGAGTCGAGACTTCCAAGAAGCCAGTTACCACCGTGCACAAAGACGATAACTGGCGCAGCGGAGCGGGGGTCGGTATCGATGGGCTCATACCTGCGAACGTTGACGTGTGCGCCGTCCCATCGCAGGACTTCCTCGACAACCTCGCCAACCATCGGACTTCCGACTCCTGACAACTCTGCGGCGCCGCGCGCACGCGCGTCCACGACCGCCAACAGATGCGCATTCGGACGTCCAACAGCCATATCCGCAGCGATGGATTGCTGAGCCACCGGATGGAGCCGAGCCCACGCCGCATCGGTGACGGAGGTCAGCGCTGGTGGCCGAGCAGTCGATTCACTCACAGGGACTCGAGGTAGCGATCGACTTCCCAATCAGTGACGAAGCGCGACTGGTCGCCCAGCTCAGCGCGACGCATGACGACGAAGTGATTAATGAGATCGTCAGTGAACCATCGACGTGCAATCTCGCTCTGCTCGAGTCGATCCAGCGCTTCACCGAGTGATCGTGGTGTAGCAATGCTTGGATCGAACGGACGTCCATAAACGTCATCATCAGCCGGATCGCCCGGCTCGATCTGGTTTTCGATGCCGTGAAGTCCACCGGCGAGCACGGCAGCGGTTGCCAAGTACGGGTTAACATCGCCGCCTGCCTGGCGCTGCTCGATGCGCGTCCCCTTCGGACCTTCGACCAGAGCGCGGACACCACATGAACGATTATCGATTCCCCATGTCGAGGAGTAGCCGGCCCACGAGTACGGCACATAACGTCGGTAGGAATTCGCTGTCGGAGCCATCAGCGCGGTGAAGTCCGACATCGTCGCAAGCACACCGCCGATGAAGTGACGCATCGTCGTCGAAACTCCATCGGGGGCATCGGCATCGAAGAACACGCCTCGTCCGTCACCATCACGAAGGCTCATATGGAGGTGCGCGCTATTGCCGGCCCAGTCACTGTTCGGCTTCGCCATGAATGTCGCGAGTAGGCCCTGCTGTGCAGCTACCTCTTTCACTGCAGACTTGAACAGGAACGCATCGTCCGCTGCTTGCATGCTTTCGGCATAGTGCAGGTTGATCTCAAACTGGCCAGGACCGGTTTCCGGATTACAGGCTTCAATCGGTAGGCCGTACGCCAACATCTGCTCGCGAATAAGGCCGGCGAGCTTTTCCTGATGGGAACCCAGCACAACTCCGTAGGTACTTGGCCGGTCCTGAAGTGGGCTCAGTTCGGCTGCGCGCTTCTTGTGCTCGGTACCGATGGGTTCGTTCAACAGGTAGAACTCGAGCTCGAGAGCACTAAGCGGCGTGTAACCCGCGTCGTTTGCCTTCTCAATCACCGAACGCAAAGCACTACGCGGTGAGATGGGCACCGGGCCACCGCCATGCGGCAAATCCCAATCGCACAGGATGAACGCAGTGTCGTCATGCCAAGGAATCGTGCGCGCGGTTGAAAGATCAGGTACCCCGATGATGTCGGGATAGCCATTTTGCTCAGTGGGGAAGTAGCCAATGTGACCCGCCGGACGCTGCACCAGATCCGACTCATCTACCGGGATCACCCAGAAGACATTGCACAGCACCATGCCGTCAGCGAGCAGTCTCGGAAGTTGAGCCACCGGGAACCGCTTACCGCGCATCACTCCTGGAGTGTCGGCACCGCCCATCATGACGGTACGAATCCCTTGTTCTTCAAGGCGAGTGACAAGGGCAGCCGCTTGGGCCGCGTCGGTGACTCGATGCTCAGACATGTGCACTCTCCCTGTCGCTTGTCCCCCGACTTAGTTCGAAACCTTCATAACCTGCTTCAACAACGCGATTACATTCCGCACGGAAGGGTCCGCAGCCAGCGATGTAGACGCTGAACAATCGTTGCCGGCCAGGAATGTTCGCGCCGACATACCACGAGTTAGCTTTCGGATACAGCGTTTGATTCGCCAACTCGACCACGTGAGCCATCCAACGTTCTTGCGCCGCGCCAGTGGCTTCGATCCGCTTGAAGCCAACCGCACGCATATGCACGATCGCCTCGGTGATCCAGTCGACATGCTGTTCGATCGAAATCACCATATTGCTTAGGACAGAGGGACTTCCGGGGCCGGTAATTGTGAACAGATTCGGGAATCCCGCCACTTGAACACCTAGATACCCGACCGGCCCGTTCGCCCACGCTTCATTGAGCGTAAAGCCGTCTACGCCGCGAATATCAACGTCAGCAAGTGCTCCAGTGATCGCATCGAAACCGATCGCAAAGATGACGACGTCAACGTCGATCTGCTGATCCGTTGTCTCGATCCCACCGGGGTTCATCCGAACGATCGGCTCGGACTTGAGATCAACGAGGTGCACATTCGGCTGGTTATAGATCTGGTAGTAACCCGTGTCGACGCAGGTTCGCTTCGTCCCGATGTGATGGTGTGGCGACAACAACTCAGCCACAGCCGGATCCTGCACCATCGATCGAATCTGCTCGCGCGCGAAGTCTTGAGCAAATCCATTGGCCTCTTCGCTACGGAACATGTCATTAAAGGCAAATGACAGTGAGCTGATACCGCCCATCTGCCAGCCCTGCTCGTAGCGCCGACGACGCTCTTGCGCGCTTACGCTCAACGCGCTCTCCGTTGGATCAGGCATGGGCGTACCGGCATCTGACCATTCGCAGATGGTTCGACGCTCGCGGTAATTCGCCAGCACGCTGTTGACCTCGTCGTCACCGAGTGGACGATTCTGAGCCGGCATCGAGTAGTTGGGCGTGCGCTGCAGGACGTAGAGCTCGTCAACAATCGGCGCGATCGCTGTGCAGGTTTGAATTCCCGACGATCCCGTCCCAACGACAGCGACCTTTTTGCCGGCCAACTCAACGGGCTCAATCGGCCAGTTACCGGTGTGCAACCACGTCCCCTTGAAGTCGTTGAGCCCATCAATCGCAGGTGGCTGAGGGCTGGAGAGATTGCCCGTTGCCATGATGACGTAGGCGCACTCGATCGTTTCGCCGTGATCGGTTGTGACGAGCCATGATTTGGTCGCCTCATTCCAGATCACTGACGCGACGCTGGTGTTGAATTCGAAATGTGGACGAAGATCAAATCGATCAGCTACATGATCGAGATACGCCAAGATCTCCGGCTGGGCTGCGTAGCGTTCCGTCCAACGCCACTCGGCGAGGAGCTCATCGTCAAAGCCGTAGCAGTAATCAAGGCTTTCGATATCGCAGCGTGCACCGGGGTAGCGATTCCAATGCCATGTGCCGCCAACGCCGGGCGCCCGCTCAATTCCGTACACGCTTAATCCCAGGGTCCGCATGCGGTAGACGGCATAAAGACCAGCAAAACCAGCACCAACAACGACGACGTCCGCGCGGGTATCTTCGTTTGCGGCTTGCTGCGTCATCGCACTCCTCGTGGCTGGGATCAAGGCCAGAGCCTAACAAGCAGCCTTACCTCCCGCCCCGCAGGTAGCCGCCGCCCCGCAGGCCATCGGGATACACCCAAAATCCGGGCATCAATTCAT
>CAIKEU010000063.1 GCA_903826575.1 uncultured bacterium | reverse complement strand
GCCAGTCACGATGCAGTGGGGGTTGAGTGCTGCGGACCAGACGAAGAGGAACCAAGCGTTCCTCGAGCTCTGGGATTACGGCACCCCTACGCCACCAACGGTGGATTTGCCACCGGCAGGTTCGGCCTACGGCAGCGATCCGCATGGCTATGGGCGAAGGACCCCAGGTCTTGTGGGTCAGATCTTCACCTTCGCGACAACCGGTTACGTTCCCGACATCTGTGGTGGGGCAGCCTGTGTTGGTGCGCCGGGGGCATAAGCCACGTTCCTGAGAGATCTCAGTTACTGCTGTTGGCGCTCGGGCGCAGTTCACTAGCCTGAGGGTATGCAACGAGCCTTCGTCAACCGCCTGATGATGGGGGTTGTTGCCGTGGCAGCTTCACTGGCTTCCTCGTTCTCCGCAGGAAGTGCGGTCTCATCGAGCGCCGCGCTGCAACAACTCGTCGCTCAAGGCACAGCGGTGCGGGTTGCCTCACCGTCTGTCGCAGTGCAACTCCAGCATGCAGCAACAGCATCGTTTGAGAGTTACGACCCAGGGTGTGTGAACTTCACGGGCTCGTGCACCTTTGGAGACCCGGCCGGGACGACGACCATTGCACTCTTTGGTGATTCGCACGCTCAAGAATGGCTTCCAGCCTTCGTCGAGGCATTTCCTCATGCCCAGATTCGAATGCACTGGTTTCCGACCTGTCCCGCTGCCACGCTCCGGCTGTGGACTCCTTCAACACACGCTTACTCGCCGAAGTGCATGGCGTGGCGAGCATCGACCATCAAACAATTGGTGACTGCCAAGAGCACCATGATTGTCCTCTTTGAGCAGACCGGACACACCTACACCTCTCCGACAACGCTGGCCACCGACGCCGAGTGGAGTGCCGGCATCAAAGCAACCATCGGTGCGCTTCGGCCGAGCCACGCAAAACTCGTGGTGATGGGGGACAACCCGTTTTATCGCGAAAATCCAGCGACTTGTTTGAGCCGCAATCTCCGATCTGTGAATCGATGCACCGTTGATCTCACCAAGGTCGGTCCAGACTTCCGCAATCATCAGCGGGCGGAAGAGCGGGCAACGATTGCCAGCCACGTTCCCTACGTCGCAACGGCCTCGTGGTTCTGTACCGCAGCAGGCAAGTGTCCGAGTGTGATTGGCAATTCGGTGGCGTACGTTGACGCTTCACATATGACCGTGGCCTACGCGAAGATCCTTGGACCGTTGGTGCATGAGGTGTTCAGCCGCTATCTCCGCTGAACGGGCCGTCTCAGGGCAGTCGCCAACCTTGGTCGATCGCAATTTGTTCGATGTCGCCAATGCGGAGCCCTTGGCGTTGCTGCAGTGTACGGATGAGTCCACCGGCTTCGTAGAGCGATTCATGGGTTCCGGTGTCGAGCCACGCAGTTGAGCGAGGGAGCACGTCGACCCGCAGTTGCCCGCGCTCGAGGTAGGCGTTGTTGAGCGCGGTGATCTCGAGCTCACCCCGGGCAGATGGGGTGAGCTGCTTGGCGAGTTGTGGCGCCTGAGCGTCGTAGAAGTAGATGCCGGGAACAGCGAAGTTCGACTTCGGCTGAGCG
>CAIKEU010000062.1 GCA_903826575.1 uncultured bacterium | reverse complement strand
TCGGGTTCGTGACCGAGGTCGTGGCAGCAGCTCGGTTCGTCTACCTACTGGGGCCGATGGCTCTGGTCATCATCTACACAGTCGGTGGTGTCGCGCTCATCACTGTGGCACTCCTGCAAATGACGCGGATCGACATGATCAGACGCGACAAGGCTTTCCGTTTGGTCACCATCGTGTACGCAATCGCTTTCGTGGTGGCGATTGCTCTAATCGCGAATGAAAGCACCACAGTGTGGGGCACCGGTCTCGCGTGGCTCATCGCCGACCAACTTAACTTCCTACTTCCGCTCATCGTTTGGGCGATCGTCGCCGATCTGTTCAACGCTGGAGAAGGTCGCAAGATCTACCCGTGGGTGACCTCATGGCAATACGGCGGTCAGCTTCTTGGTCTGGCCGTGCCAGCCGTAGCGCCACTGCTGTTCGTACCACTGGGTCTACCGCTATGGGCTTTGCTCGTGATCTGTCCGATTGGTGTCTTGGTAATCGGCATCTGGCTGCCAAAGACACTTGCCGGGAGGGCTATCGGCCGCGGTCACGGACGCGAGGAGAGCCTGTCAGAGTCGGTGTCATCAACCTGGGATTTCGTGGGCGGCGTCAAGGCGTTCCGGGCGATGTTCGTTTCGTCCATCTTGGTGTTCATCGCCGCACAGTCACTTGAGGCATCATTCCTCAGTTCGGCGGACCGAGCGCTCCGTAACGAAGCACATTTGCAGGTTCTCTACGGAAGCACGCTGGTCGTCGTCTTCATCCTGTGTGCACTGCTGCAGAAGTTCTTCACCACCGGGATCCTGGAGAAACTCGATATCCCCGGTTCGCTCGCTGTGCTTCCCATCGCCGCAATCACCTCCGCCGTCCTGATCATTCTTGGAATCCTCGCCGGCGAGACACTGCCACTGTTGATCGTTGGCATCATCTGCTGGTGGGTGCCGCGTTGGAGCATCGGTGACGTTGCCCGACACGCAGCACTCACCGTCGTGCCCGACGAAAAGCGCGCCCGAGTCTCGTTTGCCGTCGGAGTGGTCCCCTTTGCATGCGGGCTGTTCGTCGCTGGAATCGTGACGTTCATCGTCGACCACATCGGCTACCCCGTGATTGCGCCGGTGGTTGCTCTCGTCCTAGCGGTCGCCGCCATCTTCCCAGCGCGAAAGATGATGGCCGAGTGGAGTGATGCGCTACTAGACCCCCGCCTGCGCCGCCGCAAGCGCCTCTCGTCCTAGCTAAAGGCGATCGGTGTCGACAGACCGGAGGGCACATACCATCCGCACTTTGAAGGCGATCGGTGTTGGCGGACCGGAGGGCAAATAAAAGCGCAGCGCAGCGGCCACCATGGTGGCCGTGAGCAGCAAGTCTTTGCCCGCAGGTCTGGCAGGACCGGTCGCCGGCACCCAAGTCTTTGCCGGGAGGCCTGGCAGGACCGGTCACCGGCAACTAAGTCAGAGCTAGCCCTGAAGACGCGCCTTCAGCGAATCAAGCTGACCAACAAGTTCAGCCGGCAGACGATCGCCGAACAGCTGGAAGTACTCAGCAGTGAGATCAGCCTCAGCAAGCCACGACTCGGCATCAACGGCGAACAGCTCAGCTAGCACATCGTCCGAGATATCCATGCCCGTCACATCAAGTGCACCCGCGGCAGGTACGCGGCCGATGGGTGTCTCGACGCCTTCGGCCGTACCCTCGAGCCGGTCGATGATCCATGCGAGCACTCGGCTGTTCTCGCCGTAGCCCGGCCAGATGTAGTTGCCCGCAGCGTCCTTGCGGAACCAGTTGACCTGGTAGATCTTCGGCAGCTTCTCCGGTGACGTGGCCTTGCCAACCGACAGCCAGTGACCCCAGTAGTCGGCCATGTTGTAACCGCAGAACGGCAACATTGCGAATGGATCGCGACGAAGTTCGCCGACGGTTCCCTCCGCAGCGGCCGTCTTCTCAGACGCAATAGTGGCGCCGATGAATACGCCGTGTTCCCAGTCGAAGGATTCGTTAACGAGCGGCACGTTCGTTGCGCGACGACCACCGAACAGGATTGCCGAGATTGGCACGCCAGCGGGGTCTTCCCAGTTTGGAGCGATCGACGGGCACTGGCCGGCGGGTGCGGTGAAACGGGCATTCGGGTGTGCAGCGAGCTCGCCATTAACTGGCGTCCAATCGTTACCCTTCCAATCGATGGCATGGGCCGGCGCCTCGTCGGTCAGCCCCTCCCACCAAATGTCCCCGTCATCGGTGAGGGCCACATTGGTGTAGATGCAGTTAGCCGTGAGCGTCTTGACGGCGTTAGCGTTCGTCGCCATGCCAGTGCCTGGGGCAACACCGAAGAAGCCAGCCTCAGGGTTGATCGCGTATAGGCGACCATCTTCACCAAAGCGCATCCAGCAGATGTCGTCTCCGACAGTCTCAACCTTCCAGCCGGGGATTGACGGCTCGAGCATGGCGAGGTTGGTCTTGCCACATGCAGATGGGAATGCGGCAGAGATGTACTTAACGTCACCGTTGGGGTGCGTGAGCTTCAGGATAAGCATGTGTTCAGCGAGCCAACCCTCATCACGTGCCATCACCGAGGCGATGCGCAGCGCGAAGCATTTCTTGCCCAGCAGGGCGTTGCCGCCGTAGCCCGATCCGTAGGACCAGATCTCGCGGGTCTCCGGGAAGTGGACAATGTATTTGGTGTCGCTGCACGGCCAAGCAACATCCGCGGCACCATCGAAGAGGGGGTGACCGACCGAATGAAGAGCCGGGACGAAATCGCCGTCTTCACCGATCAGATCGAGAGCAGCCTGACCCATGCGCGTCATAATGCGCATATTTACGACGACGTAGGGCGAATCGGTGAGTTCCACACCGAGCTGCGAGATGCGCGAGCCCAGTGGTCCCATCGAGAACGGCACAACGTACATCGTGCGGCCACGCATCGAGCCAGCGAACAGGCCCTTAAGGTTCTGGCGCATCTCAACTGGGTCGGCCCAGTTGTTCGTCGGGCCGGCATCTTTTTCATCGAGTGAGCAGATGAACGTGCGATCTTCAACGCGGGCGACATCGCTCGGGTTCGAACGGGCGAGGAACGAGTTGGGGCGCAAGTCATCGTTGAGCCGAATGAAGGTGCCGTTGTCGACCAGAAGCTGCGTGAGGCGGTTCCACTCTTCGTCCGACCCATCTGCCCACTCGATGCGATCGGGCTGGGTCAATTCAGCAACCTGCTCAACCCACTCGAGCAACTTCTTGTTGCGGGTTGGGGGATTTTCAAGACCCTGAATCACCGACATGACGACACTGTCCAATCGCGAAAGTTTAAGACAACCTGCTCAGTTGCACCGCTCTAGTACTAGGTCCCTAGAGTGCCTCAAATATGCCCGTCATTGCACACCCCTGATCTTGGAAATGCCCGTTTAGACAGGGGTTTGTGACCAAGTGCACAGGCGACATCCCATCCTCACCTCACTTTCGGTGACCCACGTCACTAACCGAGGCGAGGTTGATCATTTCCAAGGACGGATGAACCCCTGAAACGACGAAGCGCCCACCCCCGAAGGGATGGGCGCTTGTTTGCGCATCGTGTTTCAGACAGCGCGGACGTCTTCGGCCTGTGGGCCCTTCTGTCCTGTACCGACGGTGAACTCCACTCGCTGGTTCTCTTCGAGCGAACGGTAGCCGTTGCCCTGGATTGCCGAGAAGTGAACGAATACGTCCGTGTCGCTGTCGTCCGGGGAAATGAAGCCGTAGCCCTTTTCCGCGTTGAACCACTTTACGGTGCCTTGCGCCATTACTTGTCTCCTCATGGGACGGTGCAAACCGAGCGCTTTACCCGGTCTGGGCTGCCTTGCCGTCGCCGTCCAGACCTGCCCATGGGGACGTGTCTTGCGCGAGAACCGTAGGAATCCTGCGGTACCCAGTACGAACGAAGTACTGCAACCTTCTCCAGCATACCCTCGTTTCCCTCAGTTACACCATGCTAGAGACGGAACTTCTAGACTTAGTGATCAAACAGCGACGAGCGGTCCAGCCGAGTACCGTCGGATCATGAGCGAAATCCCTCCAGCAGTGAACCGCGCCCACAAGATTGAACTACCCCCAGAGCATGTCGTCGGAGTTCCGGCTGACTTCGCTTCGGTCTGGCACACGGCCGAATCCCTCGTGATCGACTTCCTCTCCGCCCGCGGTCCCGCCCGGGTTGATCGAGATGAAGATGGGTCGACGGTAGTACAGGATCTCGTGGTCAGTGCCCGGATTCGGATGCCACCGACTCACGTCATAGAACTCATGAAAGCCCTCGAGCACCAGCTCTCAACGTGGGAAACCGAGACGGGTCGTCGTCCGCCACTCGATCCGTTGATTTCCGAGTTCTGAGGTAATTCGCGAGTGCAGCCTCACTGTTACACCGCGTAGCAGTTCCAGCCCGGATAGTGACGACGTTGAGCCCTATTGGAGCATCGCGGCCGAAAACAGTTCCGACGGTGAACATATCCCGATCTGATGTTGCGCTTGCAGTGAGGTTGAGCCGTCACCTTCGTACTTGTGCGGGGTGAGATTCTCCGCCGAGAGTCTTTAGGGACAGACATCACAAGTGCATAGACATCTGAGTCGCTGTCGCTCCACCCCCCCCTGATGGCGACACGACTCAACCCCGATAGTGAAGCGGCAATCCCCCGCTCGCTTCACTTACGAAACCCCGCCTCACCCCCCCCCGAGGCGGGGTTTCGGCCTTTGTGTTCTGACTGACACGTGCCGGCGACATCAACAAACGCGACCGCGTACGCTGCCGTCATGGCTGTCCCTAATCTTCCTGAGCGTGCCCGAGTTGTCGTTATCGGCGGCGGTGTCATCGGCTCTTCCGTTGCCTACCACCTCGCCGACATGGGATGGACGGACATCGTCCTGCTCGAGCGCGACAAACTGACCTCAGGTACCACCTGGCACGCCGCCGGCCTGATGGTGACGTTTGGATCCACCTCGGAAACATCGACGGAGTTCCGCAAATACACCCGGGATCTCTACTCCAGGCTTGAGGCCGAGACGGGACAGTCCACGGGATTCATGCCTGTCGGTTTCATCGAGATCGCAACTGATCCTGGCCGCCTTGAGGAGTATCGACGCGTTTCTGCATTCAACCGTCACGTCGGGGTGGATGTGCACGAAATCTCCGCACGTGAGGTTGCGGATCTATTTCCGCTGGCTCGAACCGACGACATCCTCGCGGGCTTCTACGTAGCCGAGGACGGACGGGCTAATCCAGTGGACGTCACGATGGCCTTAGCCAAGGGGGCTCGCCTCAAGGGTGCGACGGTTTTCGAGGGAGTGCCTGTCACCGGTATTACGAAAAAGAACGGCGCCGTAACCGGCGTGGTGACTCCCTACGGTTCGATCGAGGCCGAGTACGTCGTCAATTGCGCCGGAATGTGGGCGCGTCAACTCGGCGAACAGGCCGGGGTGAACATCCCACTTCAGGCCGCTGAGCATTACTACCTAATCACCGAGGAATTCGACGCGATCAACAAGTCGTTCCCCGTGCTCGAAGATCCAGCCAATTACGGCTACTTCCGCGAAGAGGGTGGTGGACTGATGATCGGCCTTTTTGAGGCCACCTGTGCACCCTGGAATGTTGGTCAAATCCCAGACACCGCATCGTTCTCAGAATTACCACCGGACTGGGATCGAATGGGCCCATACCTCGAGGCGGCGATGAGCCGCATTCCCATCTCAGCTGAGGTGGGAGTGCGAAAGTTCTTCTGCGGTCCTGAGAGTTTCACTGCCGACCTTGCCCCCGTCGTGGGTGAGGCACCGGAACTTCGTAACTACTTTGTCGCCGCAGGCCTCAACTCGATCGGAATCCTCACCGGTGGGGGCATGGGACGGGCCCTCGCGCACTGGATAACGACGGGCACCCCGGACGTCGATATCACCGGATTCAACATCGATCGTCTTCACACCTACCAACGAAATCCGGAGTATCGAGCAACCCGAACCGTGGAGAGCCTGGGCAGGGTTTATGCCTGCCACTACCCGGATCACTCGATGCATACGGCACGAGGTGCGCGCCTGTCGCCCATCCACGATCGACTCGTCGAGCAGCGAGGCTTCTTCAGGGATGTCAGCGGTTGGGAAAGCCCTGCATGGTATGCACCAGAAGGGGTTACCCCAGAACAGGGCGCATTAACCTTTGGCCGGCCCGATTGGTTTGAGTATTGGGCAGCAGAGCATCATGCGGCGCGCAATGACGTCATCCTCATGGACATGTCGTTCATGGCCAAATTCGTCGTGCAGGGCAAGGATGCTGGTGCCCGCTTGAACTGGCTGTCAGCCAACGACGTCGACGGCGACATCGGCACGATCACGTACACCCAGTGGCTCAATGTCGAAGGTAAACTCGAGGCTGACCTCACCGTCACCAAACTTGATGAAGATCGATTCTGGGTTGTCGCCACAGATACGGCGCAGCGTCACGTCGAAAGACACATGCGTCGCCACTTCGAGGGCCACCACGCCTTCGCAACAGACGTAACGGGTGGCTACGCACAAATCAACATCCAAGGTCCTCGGTCACGCGAGCTCATGGCCGCCGTGACGACGCAGGACATGACCAACGAGGCGTTCCCGTTCCGCGCCGCCAAAGAGATCGACCTTGGATTCGCTCGCGCTCTGTGTATCCGGATCACCTACCTAGGTGAATTGGGCTACGAACTTTACATTCCAGCAGAGCAAGCGGTACATGCTTACGATCGACTCGTCGCGGCCGGAGCTAACTTTGGCCTCAAACACGCTGGACTCAAGGCGCTTTCGAGTCTGCGCATGGAAAAGGCATACCGCGATTACGGTCACGACATCGATAACACCGACACAGTCCTAGAGGCCGGGTTCGGGTTTGCAGTCGCCCTTGATAAGCCGGGCGGCTTCCTAGGCCGCGAGGCCGTCCTAGCGCAGAAGAGCGCCGGTCCGCTTCACAAGCGACTAGTTCAGGTACTGATCAACGATCCTGATCCGATGTTGTTTCATGCCGAGATCGTCCGTCGTAACGAGGTCGAAGTCGGGTACATCCGCGCAGCCTCGTACGGACACACACTGGGCGGCGCCGTCGGTCTTGCGATGATTGAAGCCGACGAGCCAATCGACATCGCGTGGATCAACGCAGGCGAATGGACTGTGCAGATAGCAAACTCGATCTATCCGGCCACAGTGGCACTTCGTCCACTGTTTGATTCTGAGAATCTCAAGATCAAGGCCTAACTCAAAAACTTTGCTATGACGGCAATCCCGAGGTAAGCGCGGCAACGCTGGAGTTTTTCAAGAACACTTCGGCTGCCTGCAGTTCCGGCGCGAGGAAGCGATCTGTTCCCGGCCCAGCGACCGTTTCGCGCAACCCCGCGACAACTGCACCCGTGACCGGCGCTGGCTCCAACGGTGCCCGCATGTCGATTGCCCTCGCCGCAGCAACCAGTTCAATGGCTAGAACGCGACGCGTGTTGTCCACGGACTGGCGAAGTTTGCGAGCTGACGACCAACCCATACTCACGTGGTCTTCCTGCATTGCTGAGCTTGGAATGGAATCGACGGACGCCGGAACAGCAAGCCGTTTGTTTTCCGAAACCAAGGCAGCCTGGGTGTATTGCGCGATCATGAGACCTGAATCAACTCCAGCATCGTCGGCCAGGAACGGCTCGAGCCCATGTGAGCGGGCACGATCAAGTAGACGATCAGTGCGACGCTCAGAAATCGAGCCAAGATCAGCCGACGCGATCGCCAAGAAGTCCAGTACGTAGGCCACTGGCGCGCCGTGGAAGTTCCCATTCGACTCAACTCGGCCGTCTGGCAAAACCACCGGATTATCAATCGTCGCAGCCAGTTCGCGCCCGGCCACCAATCGAGCGTGCGTGATCGTGTCGCGGACCGCTCCCGTCACTTGTGGCGCGCAACGAAGTGAGTACGCATCCTGAACTCGATCGTCACCTTCGCGATGAGATGCAACGATCGGCGAATCAGCAAGTACTGCAAGCATCCTAGCTGCCGACAGCGCCTGTCCCGGATGTGGGCGCAGATCCATGTGCAACTCGGGTGCGAAGACTCGATCTGTCCCAAGGAGCGCCTCGACGGACATGGCGCCCGTGACGTCGGCAATGTCACAGAGTTCTTCGAGATCTGCGATCGCCATGCAGAGTTGGCCGAGCATTCCGTCCGTTCCGTTGATCAGCGCGAGGCCTTCTTTGGCTTCAAGCACAACCGGTTCGATCCCTGCCGCAGCGAGCAACTCTGCCGAATCTTTCTCCACACCATCCGGGCCAGTGGCGCGACCTTCACCCATCAGAACAAGTGCGCAATGCGAGAGTGGCGCCAAGTCACCGCTGCAGCCCAATGATCCGAACTCGTGCACGACAGGAGTGATGTTCGCATTCAGAAGTGCCGCAAAGTTCTCAACCAGAACAGGCCGAACGCCCGTCCGTCCAGAAGCGAGGGTCTTCAGGCGCAAGAACATCAGCGCACGAACAACTTCGCGCTCAACGGGCGCACCCATGCCCGCGGCATGTGAGCGAATCAATGAACGCTGCAGTTGCGCGCGCAATTCTGGTGAGATGTGACGATTGGCCAGTGCACCAAACCCCGTCGAAATTCCGTATTTCGGCTCGGTCGCGGCCGCCAGTTCTTCAATGCGTGCGCGAGCAACACTCACGTGTGCCAGCACATCGGCGGAGATGGCAACCCGGGCATCATGGCGAGCCACCGCGACGACCTCATCAACAGTGACGATGTGACCATCAAGGGTCACAACCGCGTTACTTGACTCTGACATCTGCACTCCTGCTGTGATTGAGCGATCGGTCGAACCGTGGATCGGGCTGAGTAATTGCCGCTAAGCCAGCGCGTCTAGCGCAGTCTGACACCATCACGCCACACCCCACCAACGAGTGGTACGCCCGGCCGGTAGGCAAGGTGGATGTGAGTTGGCGCGTTCAGCATGGTCAGGTTGGCTCTTGTTCCTACGCGGAGAGAGCCAATGTCGGTTCGCTGAAGTGCTGCCGCGCCACCCGCAGTCGCACTCCACATTGCCTCAGATGGCGTCATCTTCATATCGCGCACCGCCACGGCAATACAAAATGGCATGTTAGTGGTGTAACTCGAGCCAGGATTGCAGTCAGCAGCAAGGGCCACCGTCACGCCAGCATCGAGCAGTCTGCGTGCATCTGGATAGGGCGCCCGCGTTGAAAACTCGGCGCCGGGGAGTAATGTCGCAACGGTCGTCGATGCTGCAAGGGCGGCGATGTCGTCCTCGTTGACGTGCGTGACGTGATCCGCCGACGCGGCACCAACTTCAACGGCAATCTGCACGCCTGGACCATGCTGAAGTTGGTTGGCATGAATTCGCGGCTTCAAGCCGACGGCCATCCCCGCGCGCAAGATTTCTCGAGCCTGGTCACCGTCGAATGCGCCACGGTCGCAAAAGACGTCGATCCACGTTGCGTACGGTGCGCACGCTTCGAGCATCTCCCCGACGACTAGCGCGACGTAATCATCGGGCCGCTCTTTGAATTCGACGGGGATAACATGCGCACCGAGATACGTTGTCTCGTCCGCATGCAGACCGGCGATGCGCAGCGCGCGTTGTTCATCGTGGACGGAGAGTCCATAGCCACTCTTACACTCCACGGTCGTGGTGCCACTGGCATTCGATTCGCCGATGAGCCGAAGAACGTTTCGTTCAAGCTCATCATCGGTGGCCGCCCGCGTGGCGCTTACCGTAGAGGCGATTCCGCCCGCCGTGTATGGCTGGCCGGCCATTCGGGCTGCAAACTCGTGAGCACGGTCACCGGCAAACACCAAGTGCCCATGGCTATCAACGAAACCCGGCATAACCGCTCGACCGTCGGCATCGATCCGAGTGACGTCATCGGCATGTGGAGCCTTACCGCTGGCACCGACCCAGGCGACCACACCGTCGATGACCAGCACAGCTGCGTTGGCCACGAGACCATACGGTGAGCCGTCATGCGACGCATCGTTGGTAACGAGCTCACCGATGTTGTCGATGAGTACCGACGGCTGGGTTACCCGCTCCATGTCATTCACCGCTACGGGCCATCAATGCCTTAGCCGCGACTTAGGAGTGCTCGTGCATAGGAATCCGGACACCCTTTTCGTGGGCCACCTCGTCTGCACGGTCATAACCAGCATCCACGTGTCGGATCACGCCCATACCCGGATCATTGGTCAGCACTCGCTCAAGTTTCTGCGCCGCCAGTGATGTTCCGTCAGCGACGGCAACCTGACCAGAGTGAATCGAGCGACCAATGCCAACGCCCCCACCGTGGTGAATCGATACCCATGACGCACCAGAAGCCACGTTCACCATGGCGTTGAGCAACGGCCAGTCGGCAATGGCGTCAGATCCGTCAAGCATTGCTTCGGTCTCGCGGTACGGGGAGGCCACCGAACCGCAGTCAAGGTGGTCGCGACCAATGACGATCGGCGCCTTCAGTTCCCCTGAGGCAACCATCTCGTTGAATCGCAAACCTGCGAGATGACGTTCGCCGTATCCGAGCCAGCAGATGCGCGCAGGAAGGCCTTGGAAGTGAACCCGCTCTTGGGCCATCGGAATCCACTTTTGCAGGTTCGCATTGTCGGGGAACAGTTCCAGGATTGCGCGATCGGTCGCGGCGATATCAGCCGGATCACCCGATAGAGCTGCCCAGCGGAACGGGCCCTTGCCCTCACAGAACAGCGGACGAATATATGCCGGCACGAAGCCTGGGAAGTCGAACGCGCGATCGTACCCGGCGAGCTTGGCCTCACCACGAATCGAGTTGCCGTAATCAAAAACTCGCGCACCCTTGTCCATGAAACCAACCATGGCCTCAACCTGACGGGCCATGGATTCACGCGAGCGCTTGGTGAATTCCTCGGGATCCTTCTGCGCGTAGGTATCGAGGTCGTCAACGTCCATGCCGATTGGCAGGTACGACAGCGGATCATGTGCGGAGGTCTGGTCAGTCACGATGTCGATCGGTGCATCCATCGCAAGCATTTGTGGGAACACCTCGGCGGCATTACCCAGAAGCCCGATCGACAAGGGCTTACGTGCGTCACGCGCTGCAACCGCGAGCTGCAGTGCATCGTCAAGGTTTTCAGCTTGCACGTCGAGGTAACGATGCTCGATGCGACGGGCGATGCGCGATGGATCGCAGTCGACGCAGATGACGACACCATCGTTCATCGTTACGGCGAGTGGCTGAGCACCGCCCATTCCACCCACCCCGCCGGTCAGGGTGATTGTGCCGGCAAGTGTTCCGCCGAAATGCTGTTCGGCTACGGCGGCGAAAGTCTCGAAGGTGCCCTGCAGGATTCCTTGCGTACCAATGTAAATCCATGAGCCAGCAGTCATCTGGCCGTACATCGTCAAGCCGAGGTGTTCTAAGCGGCGGAACTCTTCCCACGTCGCCCAATCGCCCACGAGATTGGAATTCGCAAGCAACACACGGGGCGCCCACTCATGGGTCTGAAACACGCCTACTGGTCGTCCGCTTTGGACGAGCATTGTTTCGTCGCCCTTGAGGGTTTGTAGCGTGCGGACAAGAGCGTCGAATGAGGCCCAATCGCGCGCAGCCTTGCCGGTACCGCCATAGACGACGAGTTTGTCGGGGTGCTCTGCAACCTCGGGATCAAGATTGTTCTGCAGCATTCGTAGTGCGGCTTCTTGCTGCCAGCCCTGCGTCGAAAGCTCGGTGCCACGGGCCGCACGAACGGGTCGGGGTCCTGGAGCAATTGGGGTTGTCGTCATGGTCGACTCCTCGCAGATGTCACAACGGGCTGGAACGTCCCTATTTCAACGGTTGGATCTCCCTGGCGCAGCAGCAAAGCGTAGACTTCTGTCTGAAATACCAGACATTCAGGAGACGATGTGAGCGTAACGACGACTGTTCCGGCTTCGCGCAACACGCTAGAGATTCTGCGCTATGTCGCCTCGCGTCCGGGGCCAGTGGGGGCTGCGGCGCTCGCAAGAGACCTCGGGATACCGCGTTCGACCACATACCAACTCCTTGCCGAACTCGAACGGGCAGACTTCGTCACCCACTACCCCGAGGACCGAACGTACGGGCTCGGTGTCGCATCTTTCGAAATCGGATCGGCGTATTTGCGTCACGAACCACTTGAGCGATTGTCCCGCCCTGTACTTCGGCGTCTCGTCGACGAGACAGGACACACCGCGCATCTGGGAATTCTTCAGGGAAACGAGACGCTCTACTTACTCAAGGAGCAACCCGCGCATCCGCTGACCTTGATCACCGACATCGGTGTTCGTCTGCCTGCGCATCTGACGGCAACTGGTCGTTCCATGCTGACGCACGTATCCCCCGCTCAGATGCGGGCCCTATTTCCCGACCGGGATTCGTTTGCGCACCGAACCGAGCGGGGGCCCTCATCACTTCGCGAGCTACGTTCCCTGCTTCGCCAGCAACAGACGAAGGGATGGTCATATGAAGATGGCGAGGTGACGCCCGGCTACGCCTCGGTTGCGGCTTGTGCGTTCGATCACGGCTCTCGGCCGATGGCAGCAATTTCGATCACGTTCGCCGACGACATCTCTCTGGCCAAAAGAAACCGCCTCGGGGCCGCCGTTGTGGCAGCCGCCGAGGCGGTGACTATGCGTATCTCAGGTCGTCGACCGACCTGAGGTGTACATCCGTTGCTACTGACCCTTTGGGTTCGGACCGTACTGGTTTGCTCCGGGCTGTCCGTCGCCCAGGCAGAAGAAGAACAAAAGGATTGCACCGATGCAGCAGATCGCTGACAGCAGCCACCACCAGCCAGAACGGCCAGTGTCATGCAGCCGGCGCATCGTGACGGCGATGCTTGGCAGGAACACAAGTGCACTCACGATCAGAGCGATCCACCCGAAGCGAACTCCGTTGGCGTTGTATGCGTGCAGACCAAGCACAGTATCCAAAGTCCATGCGACGGCACCTAAAATAGCCGTGAACAAAACCCAGTACCAGTACTCGCTGCGGCGGGCACGGCCACTGAAGTTGACGTAGTTACCGAGCACGCTTGAAACCGCTTGACCAAAACTCATGATTCTCCAAATGGAAATTTACCGACGGCGTCATGATGTCATGGCTCCCCGCATGTGTCACACACTTTCGTCACTTACGGAACCGCGAATAACCCGCACCGCGGAACAACGAACCGTCGTTCCGCTAGTCAGAACACTTTTCGACTACGGTATTGCAATGACCGTTTTGACTGACCGACTCACCAATCGACCGTACCTCGTCTTCGACGGGGCCATGGGAACGATGCTGCAAGCCGCTGGCATCGAGCCCGGTGGTGCAGGCGAGCTGTGGAACGTTGAGAACGCAGATGCCATCGAGACAATCCACACTGCCTACTTGTCCGCTGGCGCGGACATCGTGACGACGAATACCTTCGGCGGCTCGCGACCACGACTCGATATGCATGGTGCCGGTGATCGTGTTCATGAATTGAATATGGCCGCAGCACAGGTAGCAAAGCGTGCTGCTGCGCCGTACGGAGCGCTCGTGGCCGGAGACATTGGTCCGTCAGGTGAGCTTCTTGAACCACTCGGACTCCTTACTCCCGATGAGGCGCAAGCTGTCTTTGAAGAACAGATCGCCGGACTCGTTGAGGGCGGCATTGATCTCGTCCTGATTGAAACGATGAGCGACCTCGAAGAGGTCGGTGCTGCAGTCCGAGCAGCTCGTGCGATCGCCCCTGAGCTGCCCATAGTCGTGACCCTTAGTTTCGACACAAAACTCCGGACCATGATGGGCGTGAACCCGGCGACGGCCGTCACTGAAATCGGCGCGATGGGTGTCGATGCTGTGGGCGCAAACTGCGGTCGCGGCCCTAGCGAAATGCAGGTGATCATGGAGCAAATGGTCGATGTTCGACCGGAAGGACTGCTCCTGATCGGCCAGTCAAATGCTGGCCTCCCCCACCTCGTTGGTGACCGATTCGAATATGACGCGGATCCCGAGACAATGGCTCAACATGCGCGATCACTTCGCGCGCTCGGTGTCGACATTATCGGCGGTTGCTGCGGTTCAACTCCCGAGCACATCGCCGCTATGGCGGCCACACTGGAATCAAGCAACTAGATCCACTAGCTAGATCTACAAACTGGGAGTAAGACACTCATGTCAGAAAACGTCCGTGGGGTTGTCGCACGTTCCAAGGGTGCTCCCGTCACCCTCGAAACGATCGTTATCCCGGACCCTGGTCCTGGCGAGGCGAAGGTACGCATCTCGGCGTGCGGGGTGTGCCACACCGACCTGCACTACCGTGAGGGCGCAATCAACGACAACTTCCCGTTCTTACTGGGCCATGAAGCCGCCGGTTTCGTCGAAGAGGTTGGCGAGGGTGTCACCGAAATCGCACCAGGCGATTACGTGATCCTGAACTGGCGCGCGGTGTGTGGTGATTGCCGGGCATGCCGTCGTGGTCGTCCGTGGTACTGCTTTGCAACGCATAATGCGCACCAACCCATGACACTCGAAGATGGCACTCCGCTGAGCCCCGCTCTTGGTATCGGCGCGTTCGCTGACAAGACTCTGGTCGCTGCGGGCCAATGTACGAAGGTGGATCCAGCCGCCCCGCCAGCAATTGCGGGATTGCTTGGGTGCGGTGTGATGGCGGGTCTCGGCGCGGCAATCAACACGGGCGGAGTGACGCGTGGCGATTCGGTTGCAGTGCTCGGATGCGGTGGTGTCGGGGATGCGGCTATCGCCGGTGCTCGCCTTGCCGGTGCGCGGACAATCATTGCCGTCGATATTGACGATCGTAAACTCAACTGGGCCAAGGACTTTGGCGCTACACACACAGTTAACTCCCGCAATCAGAATGCTGTTGAAGCGATCCAGGCGCTAACTGGCGGCAACGGCGCCGATGTCGTCATCGACGCGGTCGGACGTCCCGAGACGTATGAGACGGCTTTCTACGCACGCGACCTAGCTGGCACAGTTGTCCTCGTTGGTGTTCCCGATCCAAGCATGAAGCTCGAACTTCCCCTGATCGACATGTTTGGCCGTGGCGGTTCACTCAAGTCGAGTTGGTATGGAGATTGCCTTCCGTCGCGCGACTTCCCAATGCTGATCGATCTTTACCTGCAGGGTCGCCTTCCGCTCGAGCGATTCGTTTCAGAAGAGATCGCGTTGGACGGTGTTGAGGCTGCGTTTGAAAAGATGCATCACGGTGACGTGCTGCGTTCGGTCGTGGTGCTGTGATGTCCGCTCGAATCGAAAAGCTCATCACGAGCGGAACGTTCTCCCTTGATGGCGGCACCTGGGATGTAGACAACAACGTGTGGCTGATTGGTGACGACAACGAAGTCATCGTCGTTGATCCAGCCCACGATCTCGACGCGATCGTCGCGGCAGTAGACGGACGAACTGTCACAACGATTGTGTGTTCCCATGGCCACAACGACCACATCGGTCAGGCCGTTGCACTAGCTGCTGCAACGGACGCAACGATTGTCCTGCACCCAGATGACCTGATGCTGTGGAATGTGGTTCACGAGGGCACGGTTCCTGCTGCAATTGCCGATGGTGACGTGCTGCAGGTTGCGGGCGTGGACGTACGCGTTATTCATACCCCCGGGCACTCGCCCGGCGGTGTCTGCTTACACATCCCTGAACTTGGCACGGTGCTGACCGGCGACACGCTCTTCTGCGGAGGTCCAGGCGCGACAGGAAGATCTCATTCAGACTTCCCGACGATCCTCGGCTCGATTCGCGAATCGCTGCTGAGTTTGCCGGCCGATACCCGTGTGCTTACAGGTCACGGTGACGAAACGACCATTGGCGCCGAGGCGCAAGAGTACGACGCTTGGGTCGCGCGCGGGCACTGATCTAACCGCGCACTGATCTAACCGGATCGACTCGTCGAGTTCCGCGACGGTGAAGGTCAGTGCGTCCCCGACATCGTCGAGACGTCATGACGCTCGGGAAGCGGACCGGGGCGACCGTAGTAGTAACCCTGACCGAACCCCCAACCCTGGTCTGCTAACACATTGGCCTGATGTGAGGACTCCACACCCTCAGCGATGCCCGCCAAATCAAGCCCGCTTACCAAGCCGGCCAAACCACGTGACAATGCGTTCGCCGCGCCACCGCCCGCGCTCACATCCTGAACGAAGCGTCGGTCAAGCTTTACGCCAGAAACTGGCAGGTCCCGAAGGATTGAGATTGACGAGAATCCGGTCCCAAAATCGTCGAGGTGAAGACCTACCCCGCGACTGGTCAGGGCTCGGATCGCTGTCTTCGTCGTCGGCAGCATCTCCATGACGGATGTTTCCGTAACCTCGATGATCAATCGAGCCGGATCGATCAGGTGACGGTTGATGACGGCATTGAAGTTCTTGCCCCAATCCGCTTGTGCTAATTCGACTGCGGAGACGTTGATGGAAATGTGTCCTGTGAATTCTGGTCGATGAGAGATATCGCGACAGACCTGTTCGAGAACGAGCGGACCAATGCCAGCGATGAGGCCGGATGCCTCGGCAACCTCGAGGAAACTCGACGGCATAACCAACCCTGCCGAGGGGTGCTCCCAGCGAATAAGTGCTTCATAACCGGACAGTTCACCATCGGCCAGCCGCACAATCGGCTGGTAATGAACAACAAACTCATTTCGGTCGATCGCGTCCCGCAGTTCATCTTCTGTCGTTAGCCTCGACAGTGCTTGCTCATGCATCTGCTTATCAAAGAACTGCCAACGAGCTCGGCCTGCGTACTTCGCGCGATACAACGCTGAATCTGCATCACGCAGTATGGAATCCGGCGTCGACACCGGCGTCGACAGGGCAATACCAATTGATGCTGACGGAACCATGCGATGCCCGCGCAGATGAAGATCCGCACCCAAAGCTGTGGAGATACGCTCGGCCGCATTTTCAAGTTGGCGCGGATTATCGACGTCCGGGAAAACAACGACGAATTCGTCGCCACCGAACCTTCCGACCCTGTCGATCGAACGCAGGGACCCCTTGATTCGCTCGGCAACCGTTACGAGGTAATCATCTCCTGCGGCGTGGCCGAGTGAATCGTTGACAACCTTAAAGTGGTCCAGATCAACGAACAGCACACCCACCGCACTTCCCTTGCGGCCGGCGGCTTCGAGATCCGTCGCGAGGGAATCTAAGATCCACGCTCGGTTGCGTAGACCCGTCAGCGTATCGTGAAAAGCTCTGAAGGCGAGCAGATCTCGGGCCTCGCGCTCGTCGGTAATATCTTCTACCTGGAGCAAATACACATCGTGTAGTTCACCCGCACTGGGTACCCTAGCAACTGCAGTACGAGCCCACAGTTCGACATTGTCAGACCTGACCAGACGTAATTGCTCAACGACGCTGTCAAACTCATTGCCGACCATCTGTGCACCAAGTTCGCGAACATGAATCTTCGAATCCTCGTGCACCAGTTCATCTACATTGCTGGCAAGAAGGGTCGTCTCGTCGATCCGCAACATGGAGCACAGGGATTGATTCACGACAACGAACGTGCCATCAAGTCGAACAATGGCCATGCCGATGGCGGCTGATTCCATACTGCGACGAAACAAGCTTTCGGACTGTTCCAAGGCCTTGCGCGAATCCACCGAATCTTGAATGTCGCGCAGAGATACGATTCCGCCTTCGAGAGCAGCGGAGGATTTACTGGCGGCTACCTTCTTAGTAGCGGCACTCATCCAACGCCATTGCGAATCCGACGTAGAGAAGCGCAGTTCACCGCTGGCAGCAATATCTTGGTACCTCTGGGCCGCGGCGATAAGTGCGTCGCAGTCTTCGCGATCACTCGGATGAAGGAAATCACTCAGCGGCCTACCGACGAGTTGCTCAGGTTGCCATCCGAGAACTCCGCCGAGGGATGGACTAACCCAAGTGATTATTTGGTCTGAACCCGAGTGCTGAAGTACGACGTCAGCCGAGTTCTCCGCAAGCAGACGGTACCGGTTCTCTGATACTTCAATTGCATCGGAGGCGGCCAATCCGCGGAAATACACCAGCAAGGTGGAGCCAGCAAGCAGCAGCAAACCGAGCCACGTCAAACGACGGATATTTTGGTCAACACCAAAGCCTTCTCCCGGACCGGTTGTCAAAACCAGAGTGTCGTTGCCCACCGATATCGGCGAACTGACTGACGCCACGTCGCTATCAGGTGCCGGCCCGGCACTGCCGCTTTGCGCAACGACGGCGCCCGTTGGGTTTGCGACCGAGGACTGAACCGTGAGCAGTACATGGAGTTGGCTAGAAGGGACCCCTGGCGAGGAAGCCAACGTTTGCTGCAAAATCAGGGGAAGTGATTCCGCCACCGTCACGATTTGAGCCGGACTTCCAGCGGGCACTGTTTGTGGTGCCGCGGACACAACGCTCAGGCCCGGCTTCCCCTGATAAACCACTTCGCGCAGCCCGATAGTGCGTTCGCGGCTCAGACCGTCCTTGAGCAGAAGTTGGTCGGACGCAGATCCTCCCAGAGCTTGTGCTAGTCCGGCGTCCGGTTTCCCTTGCCGATCGACGACGTACCGCAGCGGAAACCCAGTCGGACTTTGCTCGAGAAGTCCCGATGCAACCAGCCCATTGCTTCCGAAAAGCAGCCCCCTAATGGATCCGCCAAATTCATCTGCGCTGCGCCAAGGGCGCTGCGGAAGGGTTGACTGACTCGTTTGATAGGCCGCTTGATCATCAATCATGAGCTTGCCGAACTCTTGTACCAAGGTGTCGTTGGAATCGCTCAACGTAGCTTTCTCTTGGGCAATCCACGACAGGAGAATTACCTGACCGATTAACACTGCCGCTGCAACAACCGCGAACGCTACTGGCCAGCCTCTCGTGCTGACCATGCCTGTTCGCCGGCTATGCCCGACAAATACCCACACCCCTGCGAACAGAGCTGCAATCACAAGTGGAAGCGAACCTTGAGCAGCGATGCGCCACGACGACCAATCACCAGCGATCAGCTGCTCGGCCGCCGACGCGACAGCACAGGCGAATGCAACGGTGACTGTCACGACTAAGAAGCCGAGCCATGACTGCCGCCACACCGCGTGAACCAAGAGATAGCGGTAAAGGGCACCGACGACTGCCGAAACGATGAGGGCAATTGCGAGATGACGAGCTAGTGACTGATCAAAGTTTGTCATTGCTAGCACCAAGACGCATCCGGCAACCGCACCGGCAATACCTGCGCCAACCTCAAGCCACGCAACTGAAGCAATGATGATCGTGAGTACGAAGATGTCGGTACGCAAGTACCCGAGCGTGACGAGAGGCGGCCATTGACTAACACCAGCCGCGATAAAGCAGACGATCAGCAACCGAGGAATACGGGAGGGAGTTGTCTCTAGCGTCGCTGCGACCGTGTTCATCTGAGATGCCATCGGCCGACGTCGGCGCTCTGCTCAGGCTTGGTAAGCCTCAGCAGCCCTTCACATTCTTGGTGATGGCTGTCGTACCAGTGGCAAGTGTTCCAGACGTTAACCAGAATATGGCTCGAGTGAAGTAGTTGTACGAAGCCGTCACGGTACACGTAGGTGTCCCCGCCGCTTTCGTTGAACCAACACAAAGCGCCGAGCAATTCGCCGCTACGACATTGCTGTCGATGAGAGCTTCGCGAGTACAGCCCGACGGCGCCACACCATTCACGGCAATGGTCGACACTGTCGTTGGACACCGCCACACCTCAACCTCGAGATACCCAGACGTGATCGGAGCCGCTTTCACTCCGGTATACGTCCCGGTGCCCGATACAGCACACGTATAAGTCTTTCCCGACAGTGAGCAAGCAGGAGTTGTCGGAGCCGTCGCAGAAGCACTTCCGTAGGTGACCGCCCAGGAAGGTGACGCAACACAAAGGGTCAGCATGAGGGCGGCCACAACGCCGAAAAGGCCTCTGCTTCGCGCACTTGATGCGACATCCACCCGTGTTCTCATACCGTAAGACTACGCTCGCCACGCCAAATAGACAGGTGGAGTCCCCCCGATCGGAGCATTCTTGAGAATGTCAAGAGAGTGAACTTATGCGCGCCTTCGAACTTCGTAACTCTGAGTGAGATTCAACCGATTATTCGCCGACAACTCAACCGTTCGGTGGATAGACGGGCGATCGCACATGTCACGGAGTGTTTACCCCCGGGCGAGTTATGGGACCGCAATTCGCCGCGCAGGGTGGATCGACGGCCTTAATCCATCGTGAAACCGAGAATCTTTCCCGGTTTAGTCACCGCTACATGCGTCTCATCCGTGTCTGAAATTGCAACAAACACCGTGCGCATATCCGGGCCACCAAACGTCACGTCGAAAACACCAACATCGGGAATGCTGATCAATCGATCCACATTTCCATCTCGTTCAACTCGCAAAACTGCCTGACCGTAAGCACTAGCAACCCACACCGATCCATCTTCGGCTACCGACAATCCGTCGGGAGTGGAACCGATCGGCAACTTAATCCTCGACGTAATTCGTCCCGAAGATGCATCGACAATCGAAAGGCGATCGGCGAAAGTCTCTGCAACCACGATGGTTTCATCGTCAAGAAAAGCCATCCCGTTGGGGAATATCAATCCGCCAACGAACTCTGAGATTCCGCCCTCCGGAGATACCCAGTACAGCGACGACGGCGTCGGCTCATCGGTGTCTGGGTTATATCCGTAGCCGCCGATGATTGCCCAACCTCTGGAATCAGTAATCATTTCGTTCGCGGGATGCAACATCAGGTGCGAAAGGTCTGCGTGAATCTCTTTACGCCCATCTTTCGTAACTCGAATGATTCGACGGTTGCCGCCATCACAGACCAGCAGTTCGTCATCGCGTGACCAACCCAAACCGGAGGGGCCTGAGTCCATAGCGATCACCTCACGCAGCCCCAGATCGGAGTTCCAACGATAAACATGTCCCCCAAGGATGTCCGAGAACCAAAGGTCATCCTGTCGCCACCGCAGACATTCGGGGAAAGCGAATCCCTCGACTGCGACTGTGAAATCTTCCATGACGTTTCCTTCGTGACGACGTTACGTTCGAGAAGTCGTGGCCGATCAGAAAAATCCCGCGATCAGCAAGACCGACGATCAGCACATAATGACAGTCCAAGGCGTCCTTCAGCACGCACTAGCTGACGTGTCAGATACATCGCCCAGTAGCCGCTTGGAAATCTTGGGTGCCCACGTGAACCGTTCAGCCCACACAACGACGCAAGGATCTGAACGAGTATTGTCGAATTAACGACAGGAGAATCTATGACGATCCCCATCCCGTCCGATGAGCCGTTACATTCACGCGCTCCTGAACGTCATGTCGGCCATCGCTCAGGCTGGCTACGAGCCGCAGTTCTAGGTGCCAACGATGGGTTGGTTTCGACATCAAGCTTGATGGTTGGTGTGGCCACTGCGAGCGGTTCGCAGCCGTCGGCCGTCGTCGTTGCAGGCTTAGCCGGGCTTGCCGCAGGCGCTATGGCAATGGCTGCTGGCGAATGGGTGTCAGTGAGTTCACAGGCGGACATCGAGGGCGCAGATCGTGCAATGGAAAGGCGGGAGCTCATCGCCGATCCGATCGCAGAAAAGCAGGAACTCGCTGCCATCTATCGCGAGCGCGGCTTATCGCCCCTACTGGCAGAGCAAGTCGCTGAGGAACTGAGCCGGAAGCCTATTGACGAACTTGTCGACGTCCACGCTCGAGACGAACTTGGCCTGTCTGAGATTCATCAAGCCAAACCTGGCCAGGCAGCCCTGGCATCTGCGTTGAGTTTCACCCTTGGTGGACTCGTCCCCTTCTTAGGCCTTGTCGGTGCATTTGAAGGAGCGACACGCATTGCGCTCATCGTCGGCGTCACCATTGTGGGCCTGATGGTGGCCGGGATCCTAGGCGCAAAGGCGGCCGGGACTGCTTGGCCTAAGCCAACAGCGCGCGTCGTTCTCGGCGGAACTGCGGCGATGGCGGTTACTGCTCTCGTCGGTCACTTCGCCGGCGTGGCTGGAATCTAGCCGCCGCTCACGGCGATCGCTAATGCAGTTGCAAGCTAGCCCTGGCAAGTCAACCATTGGTAGCCAACGGTTAGCCGTGTAATGCGTCGGCTAATAGAGCGATGGTTCGGGAAATATCTTCGGTGGTCGTGTGCGGGTTAATCGTGCACAAACGAATCACCGTTTTTCCATGCAGAACAGTGCTCGTCGCAGCTGCAAATCCGCCAGCAGTTACCTCGGCGACTGCGGCCGAATGCATTGCTGCATCGGCGGTGTTCGAGGCAAACGTCACAACCCCAAGTCGCGCCGGTGTCACGGTGTGAATTCGATCGTCAGACTCGACACACTGCTGCGCATATTCGGCAAGAGCGATGCCCCGCTGGACAGCATCAACAAGTACGTTCATTCCATACGTGCGCAACGTCAACCACAGCTTCACTCCCCTCGAGCGCCGGGTGAGTTCCAAACTTCGGTTATGCAGATCTACCTCACCACCTTGCGTATCGGCGAGGTACTCCGGATACATGGCGAAGGTACGTTCTAATGCGTTTGGATGTGCCACCCAGACACAGGCAGCGTCGTACGGCTGAAACAGCCACTTGTGTGGATCAAGCACGAACGAGTCCGCACATTCGAGACCACTGATGCCATTGCGTCCTGGCGCCAAAGCTGCAGGCCCACCGTACGCTCCATCCACATGGAACCAGATGCCATACTCGCGGCAAAGGGCCGCAAGGGCGGCCAAGTCGTCTACCGCCCCCGTGTTCGTTGTGCCCGCCGTTCCCACGAGAACTGCTGGACGTCGCCCTTCGCGCACATCATGTTCAATAGCACTGCGGGCCGCAGCCGGTGAAAGGAGAAACGCAGAATCCGTTGGGAGGATTCGAATGTCCGCAGCGTCCCAGCCGATGCCCAATGCGCCACGTTTGATCGACGAATGCGTTTGATCGCTCAGGTACAAGATCCCCGAACCACGTTCGGCTCGGGCAGTAATCAAAGCCGTCGTACTGGCAAGCGAGCCACCTGAAACCAGCACACCCTGAGATTGCGGATTCAAACCAAGTGCATCGCGAAGCCAATTGAGAGCTATGACCTCCACTGTCGCCGTGCCAGAACCGCCGCCCCAGGACGAAGCAACACCCTGCATTCCACTGGCCAGCCAATCGCCAAGAATCGCAACGTGGGAGGAAGGGCCGGGAACCCGAGCGAAATAGCGCGCATGATCTCCGTGCTGCTGATTTTCAAGGGCAACATCTGCCAGAAGGCTTAGCCCCTCGGAGAGGTCTTCCCCCGTGAGCGGCAGCGGTCCACCAAGGGCATCGCTGAGTTGATCGAACGAACTCGTCGTTATAGCCGGCCGATCATCGAGAGTCGTCAGATGCTCGATAGTGCGATCCACGACCCAGTAGCCAAGCCGACGAAACTCATCAACGTCGAGATCGAGAAGATCGGGTGCAATCTCGAGACCAGGAATCTGCTCATCACTACTCACAGCCGAAAGCCTCCCACGTGAATCGAGGTACCAACAACGACAACGCGTACGTTGCGCCACGATGTCGCACACCGACAGAGCGCGTTGCAGGTGCTTAGTGACGCTACAACGATCCGATGGTCCAGTAGCCGGGTTGGTTGGGTTGTTTGCCGGGGGTTGGGGTGATCGTGATGTTGTTGTCGTGGATGGCGTGGTGGTGGGTGGTGCATAGGGATGCGAGGTTGGCAAGATTTGTTTGTCCACCGTCTGCCCAGTGTTGAACATGGTGGGCGTGTGTGTGAGCCGGTGGGCGCGTGCAACCTGGGTAGATGCAGCCACCGTCTCGGCGCGCGAG
>CAIKEU010000061.1 GCA_903826575.1 uncultured bacterium | reverse complement strand
GGAATACATCCTTAACGCCAGGGCAACGGTGATCGATAAGAACACCGTCGAGGTGATGGGGCAGCGCTTCACTGCGAAGAACCTCGTCATTGGAACGGGTGCAACGACCCGTGTGCCCGAAGTTCCAGGGATCGACCTGCCCGGTGTCTTCGATTACGCAACCCTTATCGAAGAGCTCGATTACAACCCGCGCTCCTGCGTGATCATTGGTGGCTCCAAGGTTGCGATCGAATACGGCTCGTTCTTCCAGGCCGCGGGTTGCCAGACAACGATCCTGGCTCGCAGCCCATTGATGTCTGGGAAGGGTCTTCACCACGTTGACGATGATCTGCGCGAATATGTGGTGCATGGAATGCGCGTACGTGGCGTCGAGATTTTCGACGGTACCGAAACCCTTGAGGTTCTAGGTGATACGCGTGCAACGGGTGTTCGCGTAAAACTGTCTGACGGCACGATCCGTGACATCCCATGCGACATGGTGTTCATCGGCACTGGTGAGCGTGCCAATTCTGATGAGTATGTTGACGTTCTCGGAGTGGCGGTGGACGATCGCGACTCGATCATCGTCGACGACCATATGCGCACGAACATCCCCGGCGTCTACGCGATCGGCGACATCATCGGCCCACCGATGGAGATGTTCAAGGCGCGCAAGTGCGGCATGACCGCGGCGCGTAACATCATGGGTGAGGACTACTCATTCGATTTCAGCGAGTACCCAGATTTCCTGCACTCCACCTACGAGGTGACATGGGTTGGGTTGTCCGAGCGGGAAGCGCGCGAGAAGTTTGACGAGGTCATCGTTATCCAGATGCCACCACCCGGTGTTCCCTACGGCGACATCCCGTTGCCCTGCGCGGACGGCACAATGCTGATGGCGTTTACCCATCCCGAGCGCACCGGATTCCAGAAGGCCGTATTCGATGCCAAGACGCGCAAACTCGTTGGCGCACACCACGTTGGCTACGGTGCCAAGGATGGCTTCCAGTACTTAGACTTCCTGATTCACCGCACCGATGGATTGACCATCGATCAGCTCGCGGAGATGAACGAACTGTTCCTCAACCCGAGCCACTTCATCCAACTGTCGCGCCTGCGCGCCGGATCCATGGAGCTGTCGTCGCTCTAGGTTGTCCTAGGCTTCGGCGAGATCTTTCGCTCGTTCGACCAGTGCCGCGATGGCTGCTTGTTCAGCCGTGCGGCGTTGGTCGAACCAGCCGCGCTCGGTTGCAGTCACCACTCGTAATGAAGCGATTTCTGCGTGCACGGATTCAGGTGAACACCCGCCACTTTCATGGCGTGACTCGATGATCGACGTCACGTCGAGCAGGGCGTCAAGGTCGATGGCTTTGGCGTCGGCGGGCAGCGCAGAACCGGTGATGTCAATGGCGGCCTGCTCAAGCGTGGCCATGTTCACGCGCGTTCCGGTACTCAGTGCCTGCGCGATCGTGCGTCCAACAATGCGATATGCGGTTCGGTAATCGAGACCTCCGACGAGGACAAGTTCGTCCGCAATATCCGTTGACGCAGTTTGTTGATCAGCGGCGCTCGCCGCCAGTGCATCACGGTTGACGACGAGGGTCTTGACGACGACGGTCGCTAACTCAACAAGTCGAGTTGCAAGCTCGAGTGATGAGGCCACCTCGCCGTAAGAATGTAGCCAGTTGTCAGTGGCGGCCGATGGCGTGCGTGCGGTTGCAACTGTGCCGGTCAGTCGGCCGATGATGGTGCTGGCGCCGGCCCGAATCACTGATAGCGCATAGGGATTGCGCTTCTGCGGCATGAGCACAGATGCGCGGCAGAGGGAGGCATCGACAGTTACCAAACCGAATCCAGCGCTCGCGAAGATCTGTAGATCTTCGGCAAGTCGGTCGGCGGTGATGACTGTGTGCGTTGCTGCGGCCGTTACGTCGATGAGGCCGTCGATCGTCCACATGGTGTCGCGGGTATTGCGACCAACAGCGGCGAAGCCGAGGAGTTCGGCGAGGCGATCCCGGTTAAGCGACATCCGAGTACCGGCAACACCGCCTGATCCGGCTGGCGAGATGTCGACCCAGCCATGAGCAGCACGTAGCCGTGGCAGATGACGGGTCGCCTCTTCGGCGAATGACGCAAGGTAATGGCCGAACGTGGATGGCTGGGCGAGTTGTAGATAGGTGACGTCAGCCCAGGCTGCATCGGCCAATTCGTCTGCGCGATCAGATAGTGCATCAGCAAGGTTCGCTGTTGCGACGGCGAGTTGTTCGATGCGATCGCGGATGGCAAACCGGAAGGCAATCCGACCCGCTTCCCGTCGGGTACGACCAAGGTGCACATAGCCGGCCGTTATACCGAGTCGTCGATCGAGTTCCTTCTCGCGACTGTTGTACGCATCCCCAAGCACAACGTCGTATGGGAAATCCTCGACGGAGACAGTGCCCATCTCCAGCAGGCCAGCCAGGAGGGTCTGGGTGGTCGCCGCGTCGAGGATACCCGACTCATGAAGTCCGATCACATGGGCCAGATCTGCATAGAGCAAACCATCGTGAAGCAAGGGGGCGTCGGCGAGCTCGAGTGCGTACCCGGCAGCGACAAGTTCGAGTGCCGGACCCGACGAGATTCGGGCGTCGGATCCGAGGTAGCCCTCAGGGGTCGGGTTGCTCACAGTGCTCCATCCTGAACGAACAATGTTGGTGCGCCACCTGATACCAGGAAGATAACTGGTCCGTCGATCTGACCAGCGCGAGCGGCAGCGATCAACGCTGCCATACCTTTGGCGCAGAACGGGGGATCCAAGAACAGACCTTCGGTGCGTGCAACCAGTGCGGCGGCTTGGTTGCCCTCTTCTGAGGCGTATCCATATCCCGGACCGATGTAGCCGTCGATGATGTTAACCATCGCTGGTGTTGGTGCGGACGTAGCGGCGAGATCGGCTGCGCCCGTTGCCAATTCAAGGACTCGCCGATTGCACTCCTCGGCTGGTCGACTCACCGTTACACCCGTCACCTGCGGAAGGAATCCCGCCGCCACTCCAGCCACGAGGCCGCCCTGAGTGCCGCAGGAGCCGGTGGCCAACCAAAGGTTGGCGTCACTGATACCGAGCATGGCGGCCTGCTGGGCAATTTCAGCGGCCGCATTGAGATATCCCAAACTGCCACGCGCAGTTGCGCCACCGCGTGGGACGACCAGAGGGTTGCGGCCTTGCGCACGTAAATCGTCAGCGACCTGCTCAATCATCACGTCGACGGACGCCCGCGATGCGTCTCCCGTCCAGCGCAGGTCTGATCCGGTCAACCCCTGTAGCAACAGATTGCCGCGGATCTCGTCGGGAGCGTCTCCGTAGAAGCAGACGATGGAGTCGAGGCCGCATCGTCGAGCGGCAAGTGCGGCGAGCATCGACCAGTTCGATTGAGCACCCGAGCCGGTGACGAGCACGTGACAACCACGGGCACGCGCATCACCGAGGAGGAACTCCAACGGTCGTATTTTGTTACCGCCGAGACCTAGGCCGGTGAGGTCATCTCGCTTGAACCACACCGGAATTCCGAGCTCAGCAGACAGCCGCGGTGCCTCGTGAATTGGCGTCGGCAGTAGCGCGAGTGACTCTCGCGCGATTCTCGACAGGTCGAGGTCAGCCATCGAATCGTTGAAGTAGCGCGTCGATGTAGCGGGGGATGGATCCGAGTGCATTCGACGGATCAAGAAGGGAATCGAGCTCGGCATCGCTGATGTCGGACAGCCTGCCGTCGTTTCGTAGCGCAGTGCGTAGATCGTCACCGCGCTCGCGACCAGCAAGTGATGCTTCGTAGACGATGCGGTGTGCGCTGTGCTTGCCGACTCGATCACTGAGTGCACGCATGACCGGCTCACTGAGGACGTAACCACGCTGGGCATCAAGGTTGGCGCGCATCCGGGCTCCATCAACCTCGAGACCGTTGATGATCCTGTTCGCAGCAAGGGTGCTCACAGCGGTGAAGTGGCTGACTTCACAGAGGATGACCCACTCCGTTTTCCAGGCTCGGCCGTCGCGCTCATGACCGTGGATCATGCCCTCGATCGCAAGATCGGCCTGCACCCGGATGAGCCTAGCCAGGGTGCTGACGTGTTCAGCCCATTCCGGATTTCGCTTGTGCGGCATGGTGATACTGCCGACGGTACCCGGTGCCAGTGGTTCGCGAAGTTCGCCGATTTCCGCGCGCTGCAACTCATAGACCTCATCGCCGATCTTGGCGATCGTGGCTGCAATCATGGCCAGCTGAGTGACGAATGATGCGAACCGATCGCGCGCAGTGATCCACGGTAATGCCGCGACACCAAGGCCGAGCCGCTCTGCGAATGAGTTGATCATTGGCTCGGCCGCATCGCCCCAGAACTCCATCGTGCCAAGTCCGCCACCGAGTTGAACGATCTCGCGTTCGGCTCGGCTGTCGGCTAGTCGGTGGATGTGACGATCCAGTTCATCGGCCCAGATGGCTGCCTTGAACCCAAACGTGATCGGTAGCCCCGGCTGACCATGGGTGCGTCCGGACATGATCGTGGAGCGATGTTCACGAACGAGTTCAATAGCTGCATTGCGAGCCGTGGTGAGATCGCGCAGGACGATGTCTGTCATCTGTCGCATGACTAGTGCCGACCATGTGTCACTCAGGTCTTGAACGGTCGCACCGTAGTAGACCCACTCGCGTGACTCTTCAGGTAGACGTTGTTCCAACACTCGAATCAGGCCGAGAGTTGAATGGCCGGTCGCTCGCGTTAACTCGCCGACCTGGACGGGGTCGGGCAGCCAATCGGTCACTGCAGAGTGAATGGAGTCGGCCGCCTCGCGAGGTACGAGTCCGGCATCGGCTTGTGCTGCGGCCAGGGTGGCAAGTACATCGAGCCATGCGCGCAATCGACCTTCGTCACTGAAGATGGCCCGAGTCTCATCGGTTCCCCAGAGGTGACCGAAAACCGCTGAGTCGGTGAGATGTGCGCTCATGGGGTAAATACTGACCCAATCTGCTTGGGTTCGGGCAGTGGCCCCACGCCAGTGATGAGACGAAGTGCTAGGCGCACCTCGTCGAGGTTGTTACCCCACGGAACGATGGCGGTGTTACCACGCACCTCTACGCCACGTTCGAGCATGCAGCACTTCGTCAGTACTAGCGGATCGCCTTCTAAGGTCTCAGAGCGCTTGTTGGGGCAGAAATCGACCTGATCCGGTGCGTCTCCGTAGAAGTGGCGATGGAATTGGACTGATCGTTCGCAACCAATCAGTGTCCAGTCGAGGCGATCTGCCGGTCGGGTGTCTAGGAAAGTTACATCTGCAGGAAGGTCTACGCCGGAGCCGCGGCACGGAAGTAGGTAGTTGTCCGCAGGGTTGTCGGCAGCCATAACGCGGATATCGACGGTGTCGAGCTGCAGATTGATCGGCGGAAGATCTTCGTCGAATCCAACGGCAAGCTTGGCCATTTCAAGCAGCTTCGCTGGTTCGGGAGGCACAACCTCTGTGACGATAATCGTCACGGGGGCCGGCTGCCAGATGACATTGATGTGTTCGAACTTCCCTTTAACCGCATACGCATCGGCGCCTTCGCGTTCGTGACGCAGGGCGGTGAATGCGAGTTGGGTGGGGTTGCCGACATCGGTTTCTGAGTCTTCGATCCAAACGAGACGGTCAGGCATTGCCAGGACGCGCGCTTCGGTGACAGGGGAGAACAGCGGCTCGAAGGATTCCTTACGCACTTCGATGAGCGCGCGGTTGTCACCGTTCGAGAGAAGTAGCCACTCGGTACGTCGATACACCTCACGACCGACGATGTATTCCAAGATCGCGGCTTCATCGGTCATATCGATGTCGGCCTCTTGGGCTGATAGGCCGCGATAGGGACGGGTCATCGTGTTCGGTGCCGGCAGCGGAATCATGGTTACACCTTTTCATTTTCTGACGTATCGCTCGATCCGACAGAGGAAGTCGGTACGACGTATCCGGGTATGCGAAGTGCAGTGTCTGCTCGCAAGCCGAGCCGCAGGGTTTCCAGCGGGATCACTTCCTCGGGGGCGATGTTGCCAAGATTCACCTCATGGCCGACAGTGCGAATGAACCAGGTCTGCTGGGCCTTGTTCGGAGCCTCGAAGATGACGCGATCTATGGGCAGCCGCTGCGCAATAGCACTGATGAGGTCGTCACGAACGGTGCCATCGCCTGAGTAGATACCGACCGTTCCGCTCTCTCGGCCTTCGGTGACGAGCCAGCGGGCGCCGGCCTCAAGATCTGCCTCCATATCGGCGATCCATTCGGCGTCGATGACGGGCACGCCTGCGTCTTTGGCACCTACTTCAGCGGCGACGGAGAAGTGCGGGCTCAAGCGTCGGATGAGATCCGTCTTCGTCGCACGATCGAATCGGGCAAGGCCGTCGGACACCTCAAGAACGCTGACCCCACAGGACAGGGCCCAATCACGGAGCTGGTCAACGCGGCCCTGGGCGGCGCATACCTCAAGCAGGGTGCCGCCAAGGCTTACCTCGACGCCCGCAGCCCGATAGAGGGCTACTCGTTCGGTAAGGGTTGGATCGACATAGCCGACTCCCCAACCGATCTTGGCAATGTCGACGAGGTGACCAGCCTGAGCGAGAAATTCAGCTGTCGCGGCGGGCGGCAGACCCTTATCGAGGACGTGTGTGAGGCCCTTTGCCCGCGGGCGGCTCTGCCTAGGGGGCAAATCGAGGAAGTCGGGAGGTTGGATCACAGTTCCTCATCCTCCCGGTTGGCCTGTCGACGTGCTCGTCCATTGGAACATTATGAGGTCACACCTGACGTTCGACCCGTCCCATGCGGGCCAAGAACCAGCCAGACTTCACCTTGATGGGTCATGGAGGGGTACGCCTGCGCCTGAGAGGGTCGCAGTGAGGCTCACAAGTGACTGGAGTGTTGGTGGCGCGTCGGGTAGTGGTCATTGGGGGCGGTGCGGCCGGGATGTCGGCTGCCTCGGCAGCGCGGCGCACTGAACCGTCCGCCACCGTGACTGTGCTGGAGAACGGCCCCTTCCCGTCATATGGAGTGTGTGGGATCCCCTACTACCTCGCGGGTGTTGTTCCACGGGGTGAGGATCTGATCGCCTACCCGGCCGATGAATTCATTACCAAGCGGGGAATCGACCTGCGCTTAGGCGTCGGTACCACCGAGGTTGATGTGGTGGGGCATACCGTCACAACGTCCGGAGGCGAAGCGCTCGGCTTTGATTCACTCATTTTTACCGCCGGTGCGCACGCGATCGTCCCGCCCATCCCCGGCGTCGACGATTCCCGCGTCGTCACTATTCGAAGACTCGACGATGCGATCGCCCTCTATGGGCAGCTCAACGATGTTCGACGAGCCGTCGTTGTTGGTGCGGGCTACGTCGGCCTTGAGATGGCTGAGGCCCTGACCGAGCGCGGTATTGATGTGACGATCGTGGACCGACTGCCACGAGTGCTCACCACCGTCGACGAGTCAGTGGCTGCCATTGCAGAGGAGGAAGCGCGTCGTCACTGCACAGTTCGGCTTGGTGCCGGGCTCATCGCGCTGCACCCCGGTGCGGACTCGATTGGTGTCGAGCTTGAAGACGGCATCATCGAAACCGAGCTGGTCGTCCTCGCTCTGGGGGTGCGGCCGGCAACGTCTCTGGTGGCTGGACTCGAGTGCCTGCCTAATGGGGCACTGATCGTCGATGAGCATATGCGCACCTCACACGAAAACGTATGGGCGGCAGGCGATTGCGTCGCTCTACATCACCGCGTTCTCAACAAGCCGGCGTTCGTTCCCCTGGGGCCGGCTGCGAACAAGGCCGGTCGCGTGGCCGGGGTCTCGGCTGCGGGAGGACATGCGTCCTTTCCTGGAATCGTCGGAACCGCCGTCGTCAAGATTTTCGATCTGACGGTTGCACATTCCGGCCTGACCCTTGCTGAGGCGCAGGCTGCGGGCCTCGATGCAGAGGCCACCGAGATGACGGCGAAGTCGCGCGCGAAGTATTACCCAGGTGCGCAGCCGATGCGGGTACGCCTGATTCACGAGCCGGGCGGACGACTGCTTGGCGGTCAACTCGCTGGCCAGGATGGGGTGGCGCAGCGCATCGATGTTGTTGCCGCCGCACTACACGTAGGGATGACGATCGATGATCTCGCCGATCTTGATCTGGCCTATGCCCCACCATTCTCGCCGGTCTACGACCCGCTGACCCAAGCGGCTCAGTCCGCGCAATTCAGCCGGGCCAAACGCAATGCTCAAACCAAGGAGGGCTCCGGATGAGTGGGGTTGCCGTAGTAACTGGTGCTGCAGGAGGTATCGGTAGCGCAACTGTTCGTCAGCTCACTGCTGACGGGATGACGGTGGTGGCACTCGATCTCGATGCTGATGCCGCCTCGGCCGTCTCACCACAGTCGTATGCACTCGACGTATCGAATGCCGACGCTGTCGATGACGTGATGGGCCGGATCCTCGCGCAGTTCGGGCGCATTGATGTGCTTGTAAACAATGCCGGCATTACCGGATCGCAGGAAGCAACCACTGCCCATGCCACGCCTGTCGATGAGTTCGACAAGGTGATGGCGGTGAATGTGCGCGGGCCCTTCCTTTGTTCACGAGCAGTTCTGCCATCCATGATGGAGGCGGGCAGTGGCCACATCATCACGATCGCCTCGGCAGCAGCGATCGTCGCGTTCCCTGCGCGGTTTGCCTATACAACGTCGAAGGGCGCGGCTCTGCAGCTCGCACGGTCGATTGCCGTTGACTATGCGCGCTACGGAATCCGTTCCAATGCGATATGCCCTGGCATGGTCGAGACACCGATGACGCAATGGCGCCTTGATCAGCCCGAGCTCCGTGCCCGTATGGAGGCGCAGATCCCGATGGGACGGGTTGCTAATCCTGACGAGATTGCTGACGCGGTGTCAGTGCTGGCCTCGGGACGGCTCGGTTATGCCAACGGAAGTGCAATCGTGATCGACGGCGGATGGACGTCTTTGTGATCAATGCTTAGTACGACGTAAGTGCTTGAAGCACAACGCAATTCTTAACGTCACCAATAATCGAAGGGATCAAGAACATGGCAGGAAGATTGACCGATAAGGTCGCGATCATTACCGGTGGTGGTTCGGGTATCGGACGCGCATCAGCAGAGCTTTTCGCACGTGAAGGTGCAGCCGTTGGTGTCCTCGATGTTCGCGCCGAAGCCGCGGAAGAGACTGCGGCTGCAATTCGCGCCGCGGGTGGTCGTGCGCTCGGCCTTGGCGCCGACGTCACCAGTGATGCGCAGGTGCGCGCGGCGACTGATGCCGTCATCGCTGAGTTCGGCGACGTCGCAATCCTCTACAACAACGCTGGTATCGGTAGTACAGGTGCAGTTGATGTTGCCGAAGAAGACGACTGGGATCGCTGCTTCAACATCAACGCCAAAGGCACCTTCCTGTGCTCACGCGCGGTCGTCCCGTCGATGCTCAAGGCGGGCCGAGGCTCGATCATCAATCAGGGTTCGGTTGCAGCGCTCGTTGGTGTTGCAAACTTCGCCGCCTACTGTGCGGCCAAGGGTGCCGTCGTCGCACTCACTCGGTCGATGTCGATTGACCTTGCCCCGCGTGGAATTCGCGTGAACGCGATCGCACCCGGAACGATCTACACCCCGCTGATGGAGCCCATGCTCATCGCGCGCGGTGGTGGCGATCTCCAGAAGGGTCTTGAAATGACCCTCACCAAGTACCCCATCGGTCGCCTCGGCGATGTCGGTGACATTGCCAATGCGGCACTGTTCCTTGCCAGTGACGAGGCTGCCTTCGTTACCGGCTCCACTCTCACCGCCGATGGCGGTATGACGTCCATCTAGGAGTCTGATGTATCTCGACCCTGACAAGCGCGTCGACCTAGCAACGGCGGCGTCGTATGTCCATGACGGACACATGATCGCCCTGGGTGGCGGGCTATCGGCCCGCCTACCCATGGCGATGGTTCGTGAACTCATCCGGCAAGGTCGCCGCGACCTGCATGTCGTGGGTTCGGCGCACAGCATGGATGTCGACCTGCTCATCGCCGCAGGTGCACTTGCCATCTGCGAGGAAAGTTACGTCGGATTTGAGCAGGATCTCGGTCTTGCTCCGGCGTATCGGCGAGCTGCGGAAACAGGGACGATCACCGTCAAAGAGAGTTGCTGCGTGACGATTCTGACTCAGCTGCGGGCGGCTGAAATGGGCTTACCGTTCCTGCCGGTTCGTGGAATCAAGGGAACGGATATGCGCCGCTTGCACCCGGAGTATGCGGAGACGACCTGTCCGTTCACCGGTGAGGTGCTTGTTGCTGTTCCGCCGCTTAAGCCAGATGTGGCCATCATCCATGCGCCGGTAGGTGATGCGTTCGGCAACCTGTTTATGGAGCAGCCGTACGTCTTGGATGAGCATTTTGCTGGGGCGTCGAAGTCGGTGATTGCAACGGTCGAAAAGATCGTGCCGACCGAAGAGCTCCACGATCGTGGGGTGGTGATCCCCGGCTACTTCGTGCAGGCGATCGCCGAGGTTCCCTTCGGTGCCCATCCCGCATCGTGTTATCCGAGTTATTCCTACGATCGTGCACATATGTCCACCTACGTACAGGCGGCGGCCAAACCAGAGTCAGCTGATGGGTACGTGGCGGACTGGGTGAATGTGCCTGGTGGCGAGGACGAATATCGAAACAAGGTGGGCGCAGAGTCTCTTACCCGACTGACGCAGTGGTCTGAGTCGATTGATCAGTGGAAGGGACTTTTCTCATGAGTAGCTACACCTTCGACGAGTGGTACGTCATCAGGCTTGCGCGGACGATTAGCGATCGTGAAGTGGTCTTCCACGGATTCGCGAGTCCATGTGCACAGGTTGCTATGCATGTCGCAAAGCGCACTCATGCTCCAAACATGATGCTGATCGAGGGCGCGATGTACGCGATCAACCCTGACCCGCCGTTCATCCCGCCGACGAGCAACGACAGCAGTCTCAAGCGTGGTGCTGCATACAGCATGAGATTCGAAGAGTTCTTTGACGCTGCCATCCGCGGTGATGTCGACAGGATGTTTGTCTCGGGCGGTCAGATCGACATGTACGGCAACACGAACGTGACGGCGGTGGGTCCGCTGGAACGCCCGAAGGTGAAGCTCGGTGGTGGCGGTGGTGGCTGCAATATCTCCGCAACGATCAAGCAGCTGACGCTCTGGACAACCCGGCACCGTTCAGGACGCACCATCGTGGCCGAGTGCGACTTCATCACCGACATTGGTCATCGCACGCCGGCGGGAACTCGAGAAGAACTCGATTACACCGGTGGTGGACCGCAGTGTTTGGTCTCCGAGCTTGGCGTTTTCGACTACGACTCGCAAGGGCGGATGCGCCTGCAGGAGCTGTGGCCCGATGTCACTGTCGAGCAGGTACGCGAAGCAACTGGGTTTGAATTTGCCGTGGCAGATGAGGTGATCCCAGTGGCGCCACCGACTCAGGCTGAGCTCGATGTACTTCGTGCGATCGATCCGCTTGGCGTTCGTCGAGGGGAGTTTGATCCACGTGAGATGGAACGTGAATTCGACTTAGTTGGTGCAGGCGTCTAGCCCCATCACTGATACTTAGCCCGTGGAGACTTCTCGTTCGCTATCGGCCATTCTCGATCCGTCGAGGGTTGCTGTGGTCGGCGCTTCGGCGCGGCAAGGATCACCGGGCAATGTTGTATGGCGCAATCTCGGAGGTTTCCCAGGTGAGGTCATCCCGGTCACGCCATCGAGTGCGGAGATCGATGGGATTCGTGCGTATCCCTCCCTTCGTGAAGTCCCGGGTCACGTTGATCTAGCGGTCGTGGCCGTGCCGGCGAGTGCAGCACGTGACGTAGTTCGAGATGCGGTTGCGGCCGGTGTGGGTGCCTGCGTCATTGTGAGTGCGGGCTTCGCAGAGACGGGTGAAGCGGGGGCAGAACTTCAGGCCGAGATGGTGCGGATCGCACGTGAAGGCGGCGTGCTTCTCGTCGGCCCGAATTGCTTGGGTGTGCAGAACTGTGACATCCCGCTGAATGCGTCGCTCTCTGCTGGCGCTGCCAGGGGTGGCGGCGGGATCAGTGTGATCACGCAGTCCGGCTCATATGCCATGGCGTTGAACGCATTGTCCGAGGATGAGGGGGTCAACTTCGCCATCGCCTACTCATCGGGTAATCGGTGTGATGTGGATGATGCGGAAGTCATCGATCATGTGCGCACCGATCCGCGCACCAAGGTGATCTGTGCGTTCTTGGAATCCCTTGGCAATGGCGAGCTTTTTGTTGAGGTGGCTCGTCGCACCACTGCGGTCAAGCCACTCATCGTCAACGCCGTCGGACGATCAGAGGCCGGTGCGCGTGCAGCTGCATCACACACTGCTGCCTTAGCGGCGAATCGACGCAGCTGGGATGACGTGCTTACCTCCGTCGGCGTTGTCGTAACGCGCTCGGGCTTGGAGATGCTCGACGCTGCGCGAGTGCTCAGTACCCAACCGCTTCCGACAGGTGCGCGAGCTGCGATCATCACGAACTCTGGCGGAACCGGTACCGAGCTGTCCGATCTCTTAGCCGACGAAGGCATCGTCCTGCCAGAGTTGTCACCGGCATTGCGTGCGAAACTCGATGAGCTACTGCCTGGATACGCAAGCTCGGCAAATCCCGTTGATATCACTCCGATTTGGACGCGGTTTGCTGAGTTGTACCCGGCCGTGTTGGAGCTTCTAGCACGATCCGGTGAGGTCGACATCGTGATCCCAGTGCTACTTCATCGTTCTGCCGAGAACGCGGATGTTGCCAGTGCACTCGTCGCGAAGGTGGATGAACTTCGCCGCGATGACATACAAACCTCGGTGTACGTTTGTTGGGTTGCGAGACGATCAGCGTGGCCTGTGGCCGCTGGACTCCATGAGGCAGGGATTCCGTGCTTTGAATGGCCCGCTCGAACGGCACGTGCCGTTGGTCATGCGGTGCGTTACGCCGACTACCGACGAGCCATCGAAGGCAGCGAACTTCCAGCTTCGCCGGTGCCGGTTGCCCTGCCTGTAGGTGTGGGAATCGATGCGGATGTGACCCAGGAGTTCGTTGTCTCCCATGGAATCCCGGTTGTGGAGACGGCTGTATGCGATTGGGCTGATGATGCCGTCGCTCAGGCGGAGATGATCGGATACCCGGTGGTGGCGAAGGTGCACCATCCCAACCTTCTGCATAAGAGTGACGTAGGTGGTGTTCGGGTCGGTTTGGCCGACGCGAATCAGCTGCGTTCGGCCGCCACCTACCTTCTAGCCCTCGCCCCAGGCGCTCAGGTGCTTATCCAGCAACAAGTTCGGGGGATCGAGCTGGTCGTCGGGGGGCTGAGCGATGAAACGTTGGGACCCATCGTTGCATTCGGACTTGGCGGCGTACTGGTCGAGGTGCTCGATGACGTGTCCTTCGCCCCAGCGCATCTAGATCAGCGGATGGCCGCTGATCTAGTGAGCCGACCGCGCGGCTCGTCGATCCTCAACGGTGTGCGCGGGAGCGCACCCGTTGACCGTGTGGCAATTGAAGAACTCGTGATGAGCGTCGGGCGACTTATGGCCACGTATCCAGAGATTGCCGAGTTGGATCTGAATCCGATTATGGCTGGGCCTGACGGTGTTGTGGCCGTCGACGTGCGTCTGATTCGTCGTGATGAAACCGATCGAATCTAACGAGCAGCTTTAGCCGAGCGGGCGTCCGGCGAAGCTGAAATGTGAACTGCTCCAGCCATTCCATGCGTTCGTCACCTGAACACCAAGGCTGGGACTTGCTGCCTCGACGAGCATTCCGCCACCGATGTACATGGCCACGTGGTGCGCGCCGTTGAAGTAGAAGAGAAGATCGCCAGGCTGAAGTTCAGAGGTCGAGATACGACGGACCTCGTTGGCCTGTGACCACGACAGCGGAGTTAGCGAAACACCTGCATGACCCCATGCTGCTGCCGTCAGCTTTGAGCAGTCCCATGAGTAGGGCGGCTGAGCGTTAAAGCTGTACGGCTTACCCACCTGTGAGAGTGCGTAGTTGACCGCGATCATGGCGCGTGATGATGACGAGCCGCCACCGCTGTAACCGCTGTTGTTGTTGCTACTACTGCTGCTACCGGAGTTACCCCCGCCGGAATTGCTAGAGGAGTTACCGCCTGAATCTGCGTTGGAAGCATCAGCAGCGGACTGCGCGGCTACCCGCTGACGGGCTGCCTGCGCTGCGGCTGCAGAGGCAGCGCGAGCACGCGCTGCGGCGTCGGCAAGGCGCTTGCGCTCGTCAGCCTTGAGCGAATCCAGCAGTTTCTGAGTATCGGCAACTGCGTTGTTAATGTCGTTCCGACGCTTGGCCATGTCGGCCTGTGCTGCCGCTGCAGCAGCCTTTTCCTGCGTCAGCTGAATCTCAGCTTGGGCCAGAGACAACTGAGCGGTCTGGATCCGACGCAGGCTGGTGTTCTGACTGCGCGAGACCTGCTGAACAGCTACTGCCTGCTCGAGGAAGCCCGTTGGATTGTCCGAAAGGAGCAAACCGAGAGATGACTGGAGGCCACCGCCGCCGGACATGTAGGCACTGGCCGCGATGCGATTGGTGGTTGACAGGATCTTGGCCTGTTGGATCTTGGCGCGGTCAACGCGCGATTGGGCTGCGTTCAAGCGCTTGGAGATTTTGGCGAACTTGACCTGAGCGGCGTTGTAGTTTTCAGAGGCTGTTTCAGCCCGAGCCTGGAGTGCGTCCAACTCAGCCGATACCTGAGCGATGTCCTTGGTTGGCTGCGCTGACACCGCAGGTGCGGCGGTCAACGAGGCGGCCAGTACAAGAGCGGCCACACCCGAGGCTATGGGGCTAACTACGCGTAAACGCACACTGGTCCTTCCGTCTTCCGCCTACCGAGTTAGCTGACGGGCTCGGGCTCGGGAATGCCCTACTCGATCTGCCTTTCAGCAGATCTCGATTCGCCCCAGAGAAACTGGGTCCCCGGCTCCAACTGAGTTTCCCCAATTGAATTCGGCGGAGTCCCTCAACGCTCGAGGAACTGTCTGATCATTACATGGGACTTTACACCCGGGGGTTGGGCCAACGAGCCAAACTGTGGAACTTTCAGTGAATCGAGAGGTGTTTTGCGCGCGGGAAAACGTTTAATGTGACCTCTATTACACCGATCGTGCATCACCTGACGTGAGTCTGTCGTGTGACGAATGGTGACCGTGTTGCTAAAAAGTACTGTGTGCCTCCCGAGGTTTAAGTGACGGTTCCCATAGTCTCGAAGTGATCGCAGTCAATCACCCGCGAGGTTTCGTTCGTGCGCGGTCCCGGTGAGGGGAATACATGAGGACGACATCTTTCTTCCGCAGTCTGTCTGCTGGACGCACCCCTAGGGCACGGCTCGCGAAGGTGGTTGCTGCTGGATCCGCGGCAGCGTTGTCTTTGGGCCTCATTACCGCCGCGCCTGCTGTAGCGGCACCTGCGCAGTTATCCCTCACCAAGTCGGCGTCGCTGTCCACAATCGCGCCGGGTCAGCAATTCCAATACACGCTTCTGGCCGGTTGCTCCGGACTTACGGAAGGCTGCGTTAATGCGACCATCAGCGATACGTTGCCAGCCGAGTTTGAGGTGACGTCCCTGCCGCAATCCACCTCTGAGCGAACCGTCACGTACGACGCAGCGACGCGGCTATTGAAGATCGAATTCACCATCCCTCTCAACCAGCCAGCGGGCAAATTAGGACTTCCTGCCGGCCTGAGTCGCTCGATCCAACTCGGCATGCGACTACCAGCCGAGACACCTGCAACGAACAATGAAGTGATCCCCAATACGGCGCGCTTCACTGGAGTGTCCTCGACGGGAGCTGCGCTCACACCTGCGTCAGCAACGGCGAACATCACTGCACAGATTCCCGTGGTCGTGCGCCCGGTCGCGACGAAGTCGTGGTCACCCAATACGGCAATCGCCCAAAGCGAGGCCACGAGCACCATCAATCTTGGTGTGCGAAACGGTTCGTCGACGGCTGCTGATGTACGTCGACTGACCGTGGCTGACGGCAATTACCCGGGCGGATCGCACAGCACATTCGAGAACTTCAACCTCACGTCGCTTGGTCCAGTCTTGTCGTATCCGCCGGGTACCGATCGGGTGACGATCGGCGTTTGTACGGTGGTCACTCCTGGTGGATGTACTGGTGCGGCTCCGAATACTCACTTCACCGCACCCGAGTCGGGTGTCGGTCCGTTTGCTCCGCCAAGTGGGATCGCACTTTCAGCGATTACGTACGTATCTTTCACGTTCACGAGTTCGACCGGGGCGAAGATTCCGTACAGCGTCAACTCAGGACATGTTGATCTCGGTATGGAACTGCGTAATACCGCACGCAGCACCGGTGTACCTATCCAGCCGCAAACTCCCTCTCGCATAACGAACACCGCGGTTCCGTTGGCGACAGATCATCTCGGAGCTGTCACGACTGGCACTGCGGTCAACTACAACTTCACCATCCAGCCGGACACCATCATCGTTGGCCTGACGAAGGAAATGTACGCGGACAATAACGGCACGTTCACCCGTAATGGTGATGTCGTGTTGGGCTACGAATCCGGTGTGAGCATGCGTCTCACGGCTAAGAATCAGTCGGCCGCACCCGTGCGCACGTTGACGATTACTGAGCCGTCACCAACTGCTGCCAACTCGGAATTTTCAAAGATTGACACGACCAATGGCCGCTTCACCTGGCCTACCGGCGCAACCGAAGCGATCCTGTCGGTTGTGTGCCGAAGTGGGGCGCTACATCCGGCTGACACCACAATCCAACGCGCGGGATCGCCTGCGACTGTGCTCATTCCAGACTTCGGCTGTGATTCAGGTGTTGCACCGGCAAAAATCAGCATTACCTTTCTCGGCCGAGATGCCGATGGCAATGGAACGATCGCATCGAATGCGAGCTCGGCACTTGATCTACATGGGACGGCAGCCCGCGTTGATGCGTCTGACGTAGGCAACGGTCTAACGAACTGTGCGCAAGCAAATGCGACGACGCCCGTTTCGTCAAGCGCAGTTGCACTAGCCTGTGCCACTGTCACCGTTCATAACCCGTTGCCGGGAATTGGCTCACGCACCAAGAGCAGCAGTGGTGTTCAAACGATCGTTCCAGGGCAGGACATGCCGTTTACGGTCGGCTTTAAGAACACAGGAAATGTTCCGGCCGTCGACACGTACATTGCCGACGCCCCAGACCCGACGGCAACCCCGAATCCCTTTGATGTCGTGCAGCTTACACAGATCTCAGCATCGGCAACCCCTGCACATGTGATTGAACTTTACGACCCGCAGTTGAGCGCCTACGTTGCGTACTTTGCGCCGAATACTGCGCTCCTCTCGCGCGCCACTGGTTTTCGCGTTCGGCTCCTTGACCCGCTGCCGGTCGGCGCATCCTTCAACGTCAACTACTCCGTTGCAGTGCGCAGTGGAATCACGATTGGCACGACATTCGACAACTGCGCCCAATTCGGAATTAATGGTGACGTCAGCGGGGCACCGGTGTGTTCAGGCACTGTCACGGTCATGGATCCGGCGAGTTCGGCTTCACTGGGCAAGTTGCTCTCCAATTACAACCTCGTACAGCCAGAGCCAGGCCTTCCCGCCCAGACCACGCAGGTGAAGCATCGACTGCAAAACGACGGCCCGCTCAATTTAAAGCGCATTCAATTTACCGATGCAGATCAGGACTTCTTTGATGCGGTGAACTTCACCGGGAACATGAGCGTTAACTTCCCGCCCGGATCGAACCGGGTCACGGTTGATGCGTGTACGACGGGATGCCATTCAAACCCGGTGGTGTGGATCGCTGGAACTGCAACAGCCTCAGGGACCCCCGGCTTACCGTCCGGTGTCTCGGCAGCAGCTGTTCAAGGGATTCGGGTGACGTTCACTTCGACAACGAGTGGCTATCAACTTCTACCCACTACCAATTTTCCAACGACGGGTAACTGCCGCAATGCGTCCTTCTGCTTCGATGTAACGGTTCGCGAAAAGTTGCGATCGAATCCCAGTGCATCGGTGCCGTCAACGATCGTTGACACCAGCTCTGGTCTCGGTGAAAGTATCTTGCAGACGCCCGGCTCGTCATTCCCGCTGACGCCGGTTTCTGCGACGTTGACTCTGACACCCGGTAACGCGGTTGTGAAGTTCACTAAGGGTCCGGAGAGCCGGATTGCCGGTGGTGATCTAGCCCCATTCGACCTGATGATCGAGAACACCGGCACGACAGCGATCGTCAATCCGAAAATCATCGATCCGATTCCCGCTGAGCTGACGCTGGAATCCAATGCGCCGGGTGGGGCACCCGGACGACCATTCGTTGTCAGCTATCCAGCCCTTCCGACGGGATATCCCACGTTGGCAACATCGGCGGTGACGTACAGCGAGACCGTGGTGGGGAACAAAACAACGCAAGTGGCCTGGACGTTTACCGGCTGGACGTTGCCGCCGGGTGGCAAGGTGTCCGTTCGCGTGTACGTCAAGCTCACTCCGGGTACCCCTGCCGATCAAGTCATCACGAACACCGCAGGGGCGACTGGTTCAAACTCCGGCCTTGCATGTGATGCCACAAACACGTTGACGTCGACGACGGCACCGTATGGCCCGGGCCTCTACTGCCTCAGTTCGGCGATCGTCACGTCGCTGTCAGGAAACAATGTTGACGCAAGTAAGTGGAGTGCTGGAGACGCGAGTCTTGGCTACTACCTCACGACAGTAGGTGAAACAGTCAGCACGACCGATTCGCGTTGTCCGTCCTATGTGCTGGGTGGTGTGCGTTACACGCGATACCCCTGTGCGGCGATTGTGCCACCGGGCGGAATCATCAAGTACCTAGCGACGTTGGTTAACTCAGGAACTGATCCCATCGATCATGCAGTGATCGTCGATGGCCTTCCCGTTCAAGGCGACACGGGTGTGCTGTTGTCCAGTAGCGACCGCGGTACCGAATGGACGAACCGTCCCACGATGCGCACTCCGGTGACCGTGGTGGAATCGTACTCGGGAATCACGACCGGGTATACCGATGCAGCATTCCCCGGCTTCTGTACGAACAATGTGCAGCCTGCACCGGGTGACACATGTCCCGTGGGTTCATTCACCGACGCGTTCGGTTCGACGAATACCGGTTTCCGTACGGAACTGAACTTCCCGTCAACCGGGCGCTTACGTCCGGGCCAAAGTGTGACGCTCACGTGGACAATGACGGCGCCGAAGATGGAGACGACCACGTCCGAATCACCAGTAGCGTGGAATTCGTTCGCGCAGAAATCCACGTTCTACAACGCAACCACAGGCCTGTCGGAGTTACTTGCCACTGAGCCCCCCAAAGCGGGTGTGGCAATGCGGTTTAACAGGGCTGATGTAACCAAGAGTGTGACGGGGTCGATTCCATCCGGAGCTGCTACGTCCTATGACATGGCTTGGCAGTGCGTCGTTAGCGGCACCACAATCAGTAACGGAACATTCACCATTGCGGCGGGGGATGTCGAACACCTTCCGTACCAGCCGGTGGGTGCAACCTGCTACGTCTGGGAGGTAACGACCGACGGTGGCGATAGCCCCAACCAGGGCCAAGCAAACGCGGCAGTATTTACCGTGCCAGATCCGGGTGCGCTGTCGACGGTTCCGCTCGTCCGGATCACGAACAGTTTCCAAACCGGGCAACTGGTGATCACCAAGGTGGTGTCTGGTGCGGGTGCTGGGACCGCGTTGAAGTCCGGTGGCACCCTGGGCGCTCAGACTTTTGCAATGTCGGTTGACTGTGTTTACCCGCCCGGGACGGGGACACAATCGGTCGCAGGTTTCCCAATGCAATTTCAACTGGCAGCAGGCCACTCCGTCACCATCGACAGCGCCCATGGGAGGCCGGTTCCGGCAGGTGCTCTATGCACGGTCATTGAAACCGACGCAAAGGGTGCTGGATCGACGAGCATCTCGACCAACTCCGGGACCATCGACGAGGGTACGACGGGGGAGGTTCTGGTTCGTTCGTCGACCGCTGGCGGAACGATTGTGGACGTCAATAACGACTTCACAACTGGACGTTTGATCGTGGCTAAGAAGGTGTCTGGCACACCGCCGGCCAATGCAACATTCCCCTTCCTGGTCTCGTGTTCGATCGACGGCGTCGGTGCGTTGGCCGATAAAACGTTCCGGCTCGCACCGAACAAACAGCAGGTGCTGGCTGTTCCGTCCGGAGCTCACTGTCGAGTGCGAGAGACCTCCTCTGGCGGCGGCGTTGCGACGTACGCCGATTCGGACGGAAGCCACGATGGAACAGTTGCGGTCTCTGCAGGTGCAACGTCATCGGTTACGGTTCACAACTCGTTCACGACCGTATGTGCAGTGAACCCAACAGCACGAGCGACGTCAAAGCCCGTAAAGATCAATGGAACTACGGTGCTTGTCGCCAGCACGACAACGTCAGCCAGTTGCGGGTTGGTCGTTGCGCCCGCGGCAGGTCAGGTCAGCGCTGTGAGGTGTTTCACAGGTAGCAGTCCGTTCTCGGCGGCAGCAGATGTGCGATTCTGCACTGCCACAATTTCAGCTACCGGTCGCGTTGTCGTCACCACGTATGGGTACGCGGGGGTGACGGTTGAGCTAACCCTCGTTTCGAAGCCGAAGCCTGGCGTAACTGGATATCGCACCGGAACATGGACGCGACGATGGAAGGTCGCGTAGCGCAAGCGCAACCCGGACAACTCGGCTAGCGTCTACATAACTGTCTGTGTGAAAGGAGCCGATGTGTCGGACGCAGTGTCCGCAGTAGCAACGTCGTCTCGAGTTTCACGCAATAACCAGCGCCTCCTCGATGCGGCGGTGACTGCTGCGGCAGACGAGGGTTGGACGGGGCTGACGTTCGTAGGTGTTGCTGAGCGAGCTGGGCTTTCCCGTCGTCCGCTTCAAGATCGTTACCCCGATGCCTCGCACATGATGGCAGCGGTGTGGCGCGAGCGATGCGAGCCCGCGTTATCGGCTGTATTCGAGCGGACTTTGGCGGCGTCGGGGATCTATCAGACGGGCTCTGACCAGGAGTTGACGCACGAACTCGACTCCGTCATCCACCCGGATGAAACATTGCGCGCGGCAGCCGAACTGTTGATGATCGCCCAGTTCGACAAGCTGGTCCGTGAGGCTGTGGTTTCGACTCTTGGCGCGAAGGTTGCGGCATGGTGTGCGTCGTCGGATGCCGGCGACAGTGATAGCGGTGTCCGTGCGGCACAGAATGCCTATGTGATCAGCTTGGCCCTGGGCTTGCTGATATTCGGTCGCAGGTCTGCGGCGAGTTCACTCGATTTCTCCGAGCCGTTCGCAGTGCTTCATCGCGCATTGCGAAGCCCGTCTTCACCAGTGAAATTGCCGTTAGACGATTTTTCCCATCTGGATCGCCCGGTTCCCTTCGATACCGGCGACGCAACGACCGATGCACTGCTTCAATCCACTTTGGATGCGGTCGGCTCAGATGGCTTTGATCGTATGAGCGTTGACCGGATTGCTGTAGCCGCTGGTTCGTCTCAGGGCGCCCTGTTTGCGCGCTATCCGAGCAAGCTGTCGCTCTTCATTGATGCGACCCGGCGTCAGAACGCTGTCGCTGTGCGCGCTAATGCTGCCGCCATGGGTGGTCTGGAAGCGTTGTATGGAGGTGGGGTAGCTGAGGCCGTTGCGATTCGCGAATTCCAGCGACCTTTCCGTGCTCACTTGCGGGCGATAACGCTCGAGGGAATTCGAGTGGCCTGGCACGACGAGGATTTGCGTCAAGCAGTCATCCAGGAACTCGCTGATTATGAGCTCGAAGTGGCCGCTAACGGCACTGCGGTTTACGGGTCGGGTAGTTGGTTCCATTTCGCCTTTGCCATCGGTGCCGGAGTGCTGATCCTGCCGATACTTCACCGGGAGTGCTGGCAACTTCCTTACGATGTCGTGACTGCACCGATTCTGGCGATGTCGGCCGATGCGTAGTAGGGCCAGCAGCCACCCGTTGCCTTAAATCAAGATCGAAAGCGCAGGTCGTAGCCCTGTTGGATCAATTTTCGCTCGCGCCGATTGCTGCAAGGCACACCGCGCTTTACACTATCGAGTGTGAGCCCCTCGATCGCATCATCCGACTACGTCTCTACTCGGGCCCGTTTGGCTCGAACTGGGGACGTGGTTCTTGGCCGCTATCGACTCGTTGAGGCGATCGGCCACCTTCGGGGCACGTCACTTTGGCACGGACACGACGAGCATTTTGATCGGCCAGTCAGCATTCGTTTGGCTCCACTCGATTCACCGATCACGTCACAACTTCGAAGTGCCGCTCAACGAGCATCCAGTGTTGACGATGAGCACGCCTCGCGACTGTTGGACATCGCCAACGATCGGGCGCTTGACGCCCTGGTGATCGTCACGGAGTTTTCCAAAGGGCTCACCTTGGCGGATATCTTGGTGATCGAGCGTGGTCGTCCGCTATCCACCGTTGATGCGGTGACGATAGCCCACGAAGTCGCACTCCTGTTAGTGGACACACACGCGCGTGGTGTTTACCACGGTTCGATCACCCCCGATTGCGTTGTCGTGACGTTGACTGGTGAAGTGCGTCTGTCTGGGCTTGAAGTTGACGAGGTGCTCAACAACTACTCGCTGGAGCATGATCGCGCCCTAGCCGATGTGCATTCGGTCGGAGCAATTCTCTACGCCGGTCTCACCGGACAATGGCCAGATCCCATCGATGAGTTGGAAACGGCCGGATCAGATTTCGCGCGGCAAGGCGTTACCTTGCGTCCAAGTCAGGTGGCCACGGGGGTGCCCCCTGACCTGGACGAGCTTGTCGCGCGAACACTTCAACCTCCATTTGCTCCAGAGGTAAGCGAACGCTTTACGTCCATGAAGGACGTTGAAGCTGCACTCGCCGAGTGGACCGTGGCTGCCAGCAGCGCGGTGTCCCAATCCGCGCGTCCGTCACTGCGAGGAACGCGCCGTGGTCGTCGACTCAAGGGCATGGGTATTGCCCTAGGTGTGTTGATGGCCTTGAGCATGGTTGGTTTGGCGCTTGCTCTCGGAGTGGGTAGCGAACCGCTCGTCAAGCCGAAACCGTTAACATCACCAACGGCGGTAAAGCCTTCACCCACAAAGTAATAGCCCCGCGCACGTAGTGTGCGAAGGGCTATTACTCGAGACGTGGTGTCAGACCTTGCAGGTCTGCGTGGTGTTACTCCACTCTTTTTGGACGACGTAAGTGGTGGTACCGACAACGAGATTGCCCTGCTGCCCGTTGCAGATGTCGCCGATTTCACCGTAGGTGGCGTTGTACCAAGCCAACGGTGGGGCGTAAACGGTTGCAAGGCCCACCTCAGGATCGGTGATGGCCTCGATCAATTCGTGTGACGAAACCGAGGTCACGTTGTTGTACTGCGTCGAGCCGCCACAACCGGTAGCGAACGCCGCGCTCGTGAAGTCAGGCAGGATGCCGTAGTAGAACTCTGCGATGCCCGTCGACGCAGCAACAGTGCCGTGGTAGGCGCAGAACTGAACTCCGGAGCACGAGCCACCCTGTTCGATTCCGACGCCAGCTGGGAAGTAAAGGGCGTAGTAGGTGTTCGCATCAGGTGCGGGAAGTTTGCCCGCCGCGATCTGAAGCTTGAGTTCGGCCTGGATCTGAACGTCCTTGACGCGAAGAGCGCCAGATGTTGTGCACACACTCTGCGCACTGGGGGCGTTGGCTGCCGAAGGAGTGATCTGGACCTGACCCGCGAACGTTCCAGCGCTGATGGTCTGAGCAGGTGCGGTGGTCTTGTAATCGGTGTTTAGCCACGTCAACTGTGAGGAGGCGACGATCGCACTGTAGAAAGCGCCCGTCGTGTTCGCTCCCGTTGGCGCTACGTACGGCGCGTAAGTTCCGGCACCGTAAAGAACCTGAATGACCTTGGGGGCTTGGATGATCTTGCCGCCGTAGTACTTCAAAGTCTTAGTTGATGTCTTCGCCGTCGTGGTGAATGACTTCTTGAGAACACCCTTCGGCATCATCCCGCGGTGGCTCGAAACATGTGGCTTCGCGGTGACGACGTGCGCCTCGCCGATCGTCGGTGCAGCGGTCTTCGCCGAGGCGACATCGACTGACGCGCCTACGCTGGCTGCCGCAAGTGCGAGAACGAGTAGGACACGGGCTGAACGCATCATTGACCCCTTTGGGAAACGGCTATTACGTTCCGGAACTTAACATGTGCGGTGGGTTGAGGCTAGCCCAAATGGGTTAATACCGGACGCCGACCCGGGTTCGGCCAATAGCTCGTTGACGACACAGTGGGTGGTTCCTCGAAATCCCGTCTTGGCGTGCACGTCGAATTGAGTCGCCATGAACGCAGTTAGTTGATCCCCATCGGAATGAGGAAGACAAGTGAACCGATAAATAGCCCGTAGAAAACCGCAACGCTCGCGAGCCAGCGTGGTGTGAAGCGTGCGCCACGAATCACAAAGAGCTGGTACGTGATGGCCGCGATCGTGCAGATTGCTGCACTCAGAAGAATCCGTCCAAACAGCCATGGCGTGAAGATCAGGCCGAATGCAACGGGGACTGTCGCTTGCACCATCATCGAGCCGGAGATGTTCGCAAGTGCCAGATGGTTCTTACCTTGGCGAACCCAAATCACTGCGTTCATGATCTCGGGTAGCTCAGTTGCGATCGGCGCGAGCACGAGGGCAACCGCGGCCGGTGCGATCCCAATCGCTGGCGCGATCCAGGTGAGTTCGTTGACGAATTGGTGCGATGCTGCGACAAAGAGGACCAGGGCGCCAAGCGTTTGCAGAACAACAGCCCAGCCGGCCGGCGGTGTTGCTGAGCGCCAAATCTTCAGGGCCTCAAGCTCGTCGGCTTCCTCGGCTCGCTTCGCTTGATCTGGAGTGTCTTCGCCGCGAAGTTCACGAACCACGTAGATCGCGTACATGCCCAGGAAGCCAAGGCTGAGCCATGCTTTACCCGGAATATCGAGTAGACCCAGCGCTAGTGAAACCACGGCGATGCCGAGGAACCACCGCTGGTCCATTAAGAGTGGTGCGCGGTCCACCTCGATCACGTGACGCCGCGGGAATCGGCGAATCATCAGGAAACCGACGATGCCGTAGGCGATGGTCGAGAGAACGAGCGGCCCGGCAAGCGCGGCCCCAATGCCGAGGTTTGCCGACTCTTCGTTCTTGCCCGACAGAACTGCCATCAACGTGACGATGGTCTCAGGCAGTGCTGTACCTATGGCCGCCAAGACAGTGCCGACGGCGATGGCCCGCACGCCCAGTAGAGAACCGAGCCACTCGATCGCGTTCACGAACCATTCCGAGCCGAGATAAATCAGCGCCGCGCTCGCGATCAAGATGAGCACATGGATCAGCACGGAAGAGTTCCTCGGATGAGTTCTAGGCGAGTATCGGTGGGTCAAACTGATGCTACGCCGTGCCACGATCGAGCACGTGGATGGCTGTGCATAGACCTTATCTCTATTGCGGCACCTCGCTCCAAGATCGAGATGTCCGTTGTTAGGCTCGGGTCCTCATCACCGAGCGAGGAGTGCCATGACGCAGCAGTCAGTCAGCGACGGTCCGCGCGTCGACGTCGTCGTCGTAGGTGCGGGTTTTGCCGGCCTCTACGCGGTGTATCGCCTGCGCGAACGGGGTTTCAGTGTTCAGGGAATCGAGCGTGCGCCCGGCGTCGGCGGCACGTGGCATTGGAATCGCTATCCTGGGGCCCGCTGCGATATCGAAAGCCTTGATTACTGCTACGGCTTTGACGATGAGCTCCTCGCCGAGTGGCGTTGGACGGAACGCTACGCAGCCCAGCCGGAGATCTTGGCGTATCTCGATCATGT
>CAIKEU010000060.1 GCA_903826575.1 uncultured bacterium | reverse complement strand
TTGGCCGATGCGTAGACGACCGGGAAGTTGATCTGCTCCTCGTCGGCGTCGAGGTCGAAGAAGAGTTCATACGTCTCATCTACTACCTCGGCGATGCGCGCATCTGAACGGTCGACCTTGTTGACCACCAAGATGACAGGCAGGCGCTTCTGGAGAGCCTTGCGCAGAACGAAGCGGGTCTGCGGTAGTGGCCCCTCACTTGCGTCGACGAGCAGCAGAACGGCATCAACCATCTCAAGCCCGCGCTCAACCTCGCCGCCAAAATCGGCGTGGCCCGGGGTATCGATGATGTTGATCAGCACCCCACCCTCTGGGGCACCTTCACCGTGATAGCGCACGGTGGTGTTCTTCGCGAGGATCGTGATGCCCTTCTCGCGCTCCAGATCCATCGAGTCCATAACGCGGTCTTTGACCGAACCCTCGTCGGCCTGGTGCGCGGTGAACGCACCGGACTGCCAGAGCATGGCATCAACGAGTGTGGTCTTGCCGTGGTCAACGTGAGCGATGATCGCGATGTTGCGCACGTCTGAGCGGACGGCTTGGCCTTGGGATGACATGGTGAACCTCGAGTTAGAGAACGGGATGGCCTCCAGTCTAGGGGCGTTTTGGATGCATCTTGACCAGCGCAAGCGGTGCGGCGCGCAGACGTTTGATCAGTGAGGTGATTGCAACCTTGACCGAAGCTGCTCAACGGGAGCCCGATCTGCCGGCAACCACTGCACTGACATCAACGAATCCGCGTCCAACCAGCGGATCTCCGAATGTGAATCGCCAACCTTGGCGACGAGCGCAGGCCCAGCTACATCGACGATAAACACCCGTAATACTGCGTCATCGGTGAGCGGCCAATCGCCACTGACAGGCCCGTCCAACTGGTCACCAATCTCGACGCTCAATGCAAGTTCTTCAACGAGTTCCCGTTGCAGCGCAGCCCGCGGATCTTCACCTGTTTCAACTTTGCCACCGGGTAATTCCCACTGACCCGCAAGTGCGGGCGGAGTCGACCGCCTCGCTGCGAGGAGCCGTCCGTTGTGGATCACGCCTGCCGCGACAACGATCTTGGGCACCGGTGTTGGAGGCAGCGGATGTGACGTCATGGAGTTGATCTTCCCATACCTCACAAGGCTTTTCGCCATCGGTCGTACATAAACGGTCGACTCACAGTCGCATAAGGCGCGATCCCAACCAGCCGAGCACGATCGTACTGGCGCTTGGGGAGTCGCTTACCAGGGGTCGGATTGCACAATGCAGCCCCACCCCTGGCGCGTTATACGCGCTCGATCGACATCAAGGTTTGGCCGTCATTGGCCGCTGTGACGGGCGTGAGACGTGGCCGAATTATCGAAAAGTTTCTACGTTGTACGACCGCGAAATCCCTTGCCCCCCATGTGAATTAGTAGACCCCCTCACATGGGGGAGGTGCTGGGCCACGCGGGTGAAAGTCGCTCTTTATGCGCTCAAGTCACACTCTCAAAATCCTTGCTCGCCTTTCGATTAACGCCTTAGCAACGCACTCTCAATATGGGAAATGCCAGCAACACGATCAGGCGAGGGGCCTGAGCTGGTTTGGGGAGGACAGATCATGAGTTTTGTCAGTTCACGAC
>CAIKEU010000059.1 GCA_903826575.1 uncultured bacterium | reverse complement strand
CTCATCCCCGAATCCAGGAGTACCGATCGCAGTGAAGAGTGACGTCGAAAACCTCTCGCCCACCCGGGTCAAGCTGTCCGTTGAAGTTCCCTTCGACGAACTCAAGCCGGCCCTCGACGCCGCCTACCGTCGCATCGCTGCCTCGATCACCATCCCCGGCTTCCGCAAGGGCAAGGTGCCGAACCGCGTTATCGATCAACGCGTGGGTCGTGCCGCGGTTCTCGACGAGGCAATCAACGACGCCATCAACCTGAACCTCGACGCCGCACTTCGCGAGCACGAAATCAAGTTCCTCGGCCGCCCTGACGTTGATGTCACCACCTTTGAAGATGCTGCGCCACTTGCATTCACGGCCGAAATGGACGTCGTTCCCGAGTTTGATCTGCCAGATTTTGAAACCCTCGCCGTCACCGTTGATTCGGTGAAGGTTGCGGGCTCAGATGTTGAAGACCAGCTCGACGCACTACGCGCTCGGTTCGGAAGCCTCGCTCCGGTTGAGCGCGCATCGGCCAAGGGTGACGTGATCTTGTTCGACATCAACGGAACCGATGACGGTGCCGTCGTTGAAGATCTCGTTGGTAGTGCCCTGTCGTACGAGCTCGGAACCGACGGCATGCTGCCCGGCTTTGACGATGCAATCACCGGTGCCGAAGCTGGTGAGACCCGTACCTTCGCTTTCACACCGGAGGCGGGCGAATTCGAGGGTAAGGAACTGTCCGTCGACGTCACCGTCACCACGGTTCGCGAGCGCGCTCTGCCAGAGGCCGATGACGCTTTCGCCCAGTTGGCAAGTGAATTCGACACGATCGACGAACTTCGCGACGACCTGCGTGAGCGTCTTGGGCGAGTCAAGCTGCTTGAACAGGGTTACGCAGCCCGCGACAAGCTCGCTGAACTTCTCGTCGAGTCCGTGGATTTCCCGCTGCCTGAGGGTGTTATCTCGGCACAGATCGACGATCACTTCGCAGATGGCCACGGCGATGACGATCACCGAGCCGAGGTCGGTGACGAGGTTCGCAAGTCCCTCAAGACGCAGTTGATCTTGGATAAGATCGCCGAAGAGCATGAGATCCAGGTCAACGAGACTGAGCTGTCAGCATGGCTTGTCCAGCAGGCGCCTCGCTACGGCATGAGCCCCGACCAGTTCGCCCAGGAACTTGTCAACGCCGGCCAAGTTCCATCAGCCGTGGCAGAGGTTCGTCGCGGCAAGGCATTGGCCACGGTGCTTGAGAAGGCCAAGATCGTCGACACGAATGGCACGATCATCGATCTTGACTCGATCATGCCGGGTAGCGCGCTTGCCGACCACGATGATCACGAGGGTCACGACCACTAGGTCCTCTTGTCGGCGCACCTAGGTCGCGCTTAGTGCTGTCGTCAACGCGCCAGATTCATGCCGAAATCACGCCCACAGCGAACTCGAAATAACGCCTAGGGCGAACAGGGGACATCTGGGGAAGGCAACGCCCCATCCGTTGGTTAGGGTCTGCATGAATGCGAATTACGACAGTGGGAGGAACACCGTGAGCGGTACGTGGACCGATCGAGGCCCCGGCGCCGGAGTAACCGGCTATGCCGACTCGATTAAAGAGCGCTTGCTCCGCGAGCGGATCATCTTCCTCGAAGGTGAAGTACGTGATGAGATGGCGAACGAAATCGTTCGTCAGTTGCTGCTCCTGTCGGCCGAGGACTCTGAAAAGGACATCTTCCTTTACGTGAACTCACCCGGTGGAAGTGTCTCGGCTGGTATGGCCATCTACGACACCATGCAGTACGTCAAGAATGACGTTGCCACACTTGGGCTTGGCATGTGTGCCTCTATGGGACAGTTCCTGCTCACCGCAGGTGCACCCGGAAAGCGCTATGCCCTCAAGCACGCTCGCGTCATGATGCACCAGCCCCTTGGTGGCCTCGGCGGTGTCCAGTCGCTCGTGCAAAAGCAGGCCGAGCAAATGGTGCTGATCAAAAAGCAGTTGGCGGAACTGATCGCCCACCACACGGGTCAGCCAGTTGAGCGTGTTGTTGAAGACTCCGAATGGGAAAAGTGGTTCTCCGCTGACGAGGCCAAGGACTACGGAATTGTCGATCACGTCGTGACGTCCGCAAGGGATGTTGTCGACGGCGGCGGAACGGCGTGAGGACTGAGATCATGAGCAACCTAATTGTTCCGACTGCGACGTCAAACCGATATTCGGCTCCTGAGGGCCGGTACATCCTTCCTCAGTTCGAAGAGCGCTCAGCCCAAGGTTTCAAGCGCTACGACCCGTACTCGAAGCTCTTCGAAGAGCGCATCATCTTCCTCGGTGTGCAGATCGACGATGCCAGCGCGGACGATGTCATGGCGCAGCTTCTCTGCCTTGAATCAATGGATCCTGATCGCGATATCAGCATCTACATCAACTCACCCGGTGGCTCGTACACCGCGATGACCGCGATCTACGACACGATGCAGTTCGTCAAGCCAGACATCACCACCGTCTGCCTTGGCCAAGCTGCTTCAGCGGCGGCCGTTCTGCTCGCGGCTGGTACCCCGGGCAAGCGACACCTGTTGCCACACGCTCGCGTCCTGATTCACCAGCCCTACACCGAGGGTGGTGGTCAGGGTACGGATATCGAGATCCAGGCCAACGAGTTGCTGCGTATGCGTACCGAGATGGAGGGCATCTTTGCTCGCCATACGGGACGCGATGTAGAGCTCATCCGCAAGGACATTGAGCGCGACAAGATCCTTACCGCGCAGGCAGCCGTTGAGTACGGCATTGTCGATTCGGTTATCCCCAGCCGTAAGGCGTCGGCAAGCGCCTGACCGGCCCAGATACAGCATCGCAAATGCCCACCCGAGGTCCTCGGGTGGGCATTTCTGCTGTTGGCT
>CAIKEU010000058.1 GCA_903826575.1 uncultured bacterium | reverse complement strand
GTGCGACGATCACGTCAGCACAGGCGCTGAAGGCCAATGGTGCGCACCTCAAGACCGCTCAGGGTGGAACTTTCCGCGTCAAGGTCACCTCTGCCCCAAGTATTGAACTGGTGGACGCTGACCCCTACATGACCAACGCGAGAACGGCCCGACCACCGTGCCGCGTGCGGACCAGATGCGGACTAAACGATCATGACCGCAGCATCACCGCAGGTCAGAGGCCGTGCGACACGCACATCAGACGTTGAAGCGGAACTCCACAACATCGCCATCGGCCATGACGTAGTCCTTACCTTCCATGCGCGCCTTGCCTTTAGACCTTGCCTCGGCGACCGATCCGGTTGCAACGAGATCCTCGAAGGAAATGACTTCCGCTTTGATAAAACCCTTTTGGAAGTCGGTGTGGATGACGCCCGCGGCTTCGGGCGCAGTCGCACCCTTGCGTATCGTCCATGCTCGCGACTCCTTCGGGCCGGCAGTCAGGTACGTCTGAAGACCGAGGGTGTCGAAGGCTACCCGCGCAAGCGTTGCGAGGCCGGACTCTTCCATCCCGATGGACTGCAGGAGTTCGAGCGCTTCTTCGTCATCGAGTTCGATCAGCTCGGATTCGGTCTTTGCGTCCAGGAACACCGCTTCGGCGGGGGCTACAAGGCCTCGGAGTTCAGCTTTGAGTTCCTCGTTACCCAGTTCGTCGGAATCGACGTTGAAGGCGTAGAGGAACGGCTTGGCGGTAAGCAAGAACAGTTCGCGCAGCGGGACTGGATCGAGGCTCGCGGCAAAGATCGTTCGTCCCTCATTCAGCACCGTCTGCGCCTGTTCGGCTGCAGCTAGCGCATCGGCTCGATCCTTGTTGAGACGGGCTTCCTTCTGCAAGCGGGGAATCGCCTTTTCAAGGGTTTGCATGTCCGCGAGGATCAGCTCAGTGTCGATCGTCTCCATGTCGTCCTTCGGATCCACCTTGCCCTCGACGTGCACGACGTCAGGATCGGTGAAAACGCGGATAACCTGACAGATCGCGTCACTCTCGCGGATGTTAGCCAGGAACTTGTTGCCAAGGCCCGCGCCTTCGCTCGCACCCTTGACGATGCCGGCAATATCGACGAACGAAACCGTGGCTGGGAGTTGCCGTTCAGAGGAGAAGATGCCGGCCAGAACCGACAAACGCGGGTCAGGCACGCCGACTACACCAACATTGGGCTCTATCGTCGCGAACGGATAATTAGCCGCGAGAACGTCATTTTTCGTCAACGCGTTAAAAAGCGTGGACTTACCAACGTTCGGAAGACCGACGATTCCGATGGTCAATGCCATTGCGCACATCTCTTTTCACAAGATTCTTGTGCCGGGTTACGTCGCCCAACTCCAAGACTGCCGACCGCGATCGCGAGCCGCAGGAAATTATTGCTTATCCCCAGTTTCGACGGGGCGGCGCGTCGTTCACAGGACAGCGATTAGCAGTTCGGGTCCGTCAGCGCGTCATCGAATAATAAAACACATGTTCGAGCAACCCGCTACAGATGTCGCACAGTTTGAGTCTGCGATCGAGCGAGCTCTCACAGCGATTCGTCAGGTGGCCGATATGTGTGCTGCCGACGTGATCGATCTGTGTCCTGATTCATCGTTGGCCGAACTCGTCACCGGGCTCGCTGAAATCGAAGATAGGGCAGCCGCGGCAAACTCGGTGGTCATCGCGCGGCTCGATCAAAGTGGTGCCGTGCGAGCTGCCGGATATCTTTCAACACGGTCATGGCTGGACATTCACCTGCGCAACTCGCAACGCGAAACCGGGCAGACGCTCCGCACCGCTCGCCTGCTACGCCGGTGGTATCCAGCAACCCAGAGGGCGTGGCTGGGACATGTGATCACGCGGGCGCACGCGAACGTCATCGGTAATGGGATTGAGTCAGCCGTCAAAGGACTAGACGAAGATACTCGCGATCACGCGCGAATCGACGCCGAACGAGTGTTGCTCGACATTGCGGCGGATCACTCGCCGGATGTGGCGCGCAATGCCGTCACTCGGATTCGATTGGCCGCTGACCCTGATGGCGCCAAAGCCGCGGCCGTCGAAGCTGACGGCAAGCAGTGGTTCAGCCTCACCCCCGTCAGCGACGGCTGGTTGTGTAAGGGCTGGTTCGACACCATCACCGGCACCGCTTTGGCCACCGTTCTGGAGGGGCGGCGCAATAGTCGGCATCACACTGGGACGTCGGCGGGACTGGAATTCAACTCCAGCGAGATCGCCGATTCGTTCGACGATCAGCAGGCTACCAAGAGGTTGCGTCACGAAAACGCCTGCGTTTTAGGCGAAATTGCCAATGAGCTATTGAGTTCTGACGGCGCCGGGCGGATCAACGCTGAGCGCCCCCACCTCGAAGTGAGCGTTACCCTTGCCGAACTCACATCCGGGTCTGGCTACGGCGAACTCGGAGTCCCAGGATCACCCCGATACCTTCGAATGTCACCCATCGACATAGATACCGTCCGCAGACTCAGTTGCGACGCGCAGATTCGCCGGGTGGTGACGACAGGAGTTCATCGAGACCCTGAATCTGGAATCGAGTTTGACCCCGTTGTGGGCAGACTGCTTGCGGCGCCCACCGAAGTGGTTGATTATGGCCGCGCGCAGCGCATCGTTCCGTCAGGATTGAAACGGCGACTCGCATTAAGAGATCAGGGATGTGTCTTTCCCGGCTGCCCTCGACCCCCATCGGTCACCGAGGCTCATCACGTACTTCATTGGAGTGCCAATGGGCCGACGGATTTGGACAATCTCGCGCTCTTGTGTGCCCGACATCATGGCGACGTCCACACCCGAGGGTGGACTCTGGCACCGCGGCCCACGCTGACCCCGCAACAGCCGGGGTACTGGGTTGTGCACCCGCCTCGACCGCCCATACCGGCGGACACCGGCTAAACCGGGTGACGGCTGTGGCCGGGCTGGATGTCAGTGGTTGCCGCCAACATAGTGGCATGAGCGAACTTCTTCCCCTTTTGATCGCACTTGTCATTGGCGTGGCTCTCGGCGCAGGCGTTGTCCTGATCAGTTTGCGACTTTCGGCCCCGGCTGATTCGTCATTGGCCGCCGAGCGCGCCGCTGTGGATGCCCTCGTGCGACCAGTCAACGACACCCTCGCACGCGTGGCTGCAGATTTGGCACGTACCGAGCGCGACCGTGCGTACGCACATGCCGAATTGCGTGAGCAAATTCGCGCAACGGCCCTCGGCGCGGACAACCTCCGTTTCGAAACCGGCAAGCTCGTCAACGCGCTCAGGCGCTCAGAGGTAAGAGGGAGATGGGGTGAAGTGCAACTACGACGACTGGTCGAGTCGGCGGGCATGATGTCGCACGTTGATTTCGACGAGCAGTCATCCACCCGGGACGACGCCGGTGAACTGTTACGCCCAGACCTCGTCGTGAACCTTGCAGATGAGAGAAACATCGTTATCGACTCCAAGGTGCCACTGTCGTCGTTCATTGACGCGGCGGAGGCCAACGATGATGAGCAGACTGGTTACTACTTGAACAAGCACGCTAATGACGTTCAAAGTCACGTCGACCGGCTCGCCGCAAAGGAGTACTGGCAGCGCTACAACTCGCCGGAATTCGTCGTCCTGTTCCTACCCGCGGAAGCATTCCTTTCGCATGCACTGGAACAGAAACCAGATCTCCTGGAATACGCGTTTTCCCGCAACATCGTGATAGCAACCCCGACAACATTATTGGCACTACTCCGAACCGTGGCCTACACCTGGCGGCAGGACGCGGCCGTACGCAACGTGCGCGAGGTGCAATCGCTGGCGCGCGACCTGCACACTCGACTGGCCACCTTCGGCACTCACCTAGCGAAAATTGGATCAGCCCTCGACTCGGCGATTGGGCACTACAACAGCTCAATCGGCTCCTACGAGTCACGCGTTCTCGTGTCAGCGCGCAGACTTGCCAACCTCGGAGCTGTCGAGTCGAACGAAACTGACGATGCAGGACTACCCGAGCCTCGGCTTATTCACACCTCCACCCGGCCAGTCATAATCGACAACTCCGACTCTGCCGCTGAATTTCCCCACGCAGAGGCGTCACCCAACGTGGAAGCGTCATGAAGTCGAGACTTTTGCCGAACGTTCGGGTCACCTACACGGACTCGACGGCACGTGAAGGTTGAAATTCACATGAAGACTCAGGTTCATAAAGGCGACCTACGCTCGAATCCAATGACGCAATCACGTAACGTGTGGGCAGTGAGCAACGATGAGGACCGCATTGCGCCGTCCTTCGACGACTTGTTCGAAGATCCTGACGTTCCAGCGCACCCGCAGCCGAGTGAGGTCGCGACGCCGCAGCCCACCGATCGGGACAGCAGCGAGGAACGTGCAGTCTGGCCCGACGATTTTGATCTTCCCGACTTCGTTACACCTGTCGATTCATCGCCCGACGCACGCCCTGCACCAGAGTTGGCAGTTTCTGAACGTCACATGAGCAACGTCAACGTCATTGGCGCAGTCCAGCCTTTGGAAGCTGAAGGCGCTAACGCAGAGATTGCCCAAAACTTGCCATTAGACAATGACTACGCACCCGAATTTGTACCTCCACTTGATGCATTTGCCACAGGGGCCGGTTCTGCAACATCCCGCGTTTCGTCTGGTCGTCTGTATCGATCAGCTGGAGCACAAGGACCAGCCGCGGCGATGGCGATCCCAGCCTTGGCAGGGGCAAGCGCGGGCGCGATACGAATCACCCCGGACGCTAGGACCAGTCAGCCAATAATCTCGACATCCAGCCCCGCAGAACCGCTCACCGATCCACGAGATCGTTCTGCAGCCGCCACGTACGCACGTGAAAACACATCCGAAGCCGAGACTTCACCAAACGCGGACGAGAGTTCGGCATCGTCGCCAAGACGAGCCCTGCGTCCGTCAGCTCACCCAGCAGGTCTCACGTATAACGGCGCTGCAGTTGTCATCATCGCGGCCACGGTATTGGTTGGTTTTGTCGATGCCCTGCTCAACCATCGCCTGGGCTGGCTAACCGGCATCGCCTTAGTCGCCTCGTCAATCTACGCAGCGATCAACGTCCGTGTGACCGACGTGTGGGCGCCGGCAATCTTGGCTCCGCTTGGCTTCATGGCCGCGACACTGACGGCAGGGCAGCTTACGCGTGGATCGAGTGGGTCATGGTTCGTCCGCGAGGGCTACATGATCTTCCGAAGCTTAGCCGTCAACGCGCTGTGGATAATCGGCGCGACAGCGATTTGCGCTGCTATTGCGTTTTGGCGACGTCGCCAAGCCTAGGATTGGGCAGCTTTCAGATCCTTGCGCAGTTCGCGCGGCAACGCGAACGTCAACCGCTCCTCCGCTGCCGTTACTTCCTGGACGTCCGCCCAACCGCGTTCGGCCAGCCAGTCCAGCACCGCAGCGACGAGGATCTCTGGCACAGAGGCACCACTCGTCACGCCAATCGTTTCCGCCCCGTCAAACCACGATTCTTCTAGCTCCGCTGCATAGTCAACGCGGTACGAAGCCGCAGCCCCAGCGTCGAGAGCTACTTCGACTAGTCGAACTGAGTTCGATGAGTTACCACTGCCAACGACAATCATCACATCACATTGCGCTGCGATTTTCTTTACGGCTGCCTGACGATTCTGAGTGGCATAGCAAATGTCATCGCTCGGCGGATCTTCCAGCATTGGCAAACGCGCCTTAAGGCGGTGGACAGTTTCGATGGTCTCGTCCACAGACAGGGTGGTCTGCGATAACCAGATCACCTTGTCCCCGACGTCAAAATTGACGTCATCAGCATGTGCCGGACCATCAACAAGGGTCATCGCATCTGGGGCTTCACCCATGGTGCCGACGACTTCTTCGTGGCCCTCGTGGCCGATGAGGAGAATTTTGTACCCCTCGTCCGCGAACCTCCGCGCCTCTTGGTGGACCTTGGTCACGAGTGGGCACGTCGCATCGATCGTCCGCAGATGTCGGGCCGCCGCCTCCTCATGAACGGACGGAGCCACTCCGTGGGCGCTAAAGACAACGAGAGCACCCTCGGGAACCTCGTCAGTTTCGTCTACGAATATGGCCCCACGTTGCTCAAGTGTCTCAACTACGTACTTGTTGTGGACGATCTCCTTACGCACATATACCGGCGCACCGTGAACTTCCAAGGCCTTCTCAACGGTTTCCACTGCTCGGTCGACACCAGCGCAGTACCCCCGAGGGGCAGCGAGCAGCACACGCTTAGCAGTAGCCTCTAGGGCCGAATTCGGGGCGACACTGTGTTGATCCACACCACCATCGTATGCCGCCCACCGACAATCGGCCCGTTTGCACCCTAGGCTCTGGAGTTATGGCCCTTTCGACCTCACCCGAAGCACCAGCAGCGGTGCGAACAATCGCGCGCGCGGTCGAAGAGTGGGTGGCCCGACTTGGCTCAGTCTGGATTGAAGGTCAAATCGCCCAACTCAACAGGCGTCCGGGCATGAGCACCGTGTTCTTGACGCTTCGCGACACAGAGGCTGACGTGTCTATCTCGGTCACGGCGCCAACCCGTCTCGTGGATAGCAGCACGCCCCCGCTCGCCGAGGGTCAGCGCGTCATTGTGAACGCCAAGGCCGAGTACTTCGTTCAACGTGGCAATTTGTCCTTTCGAGCGACCGAGATTCGTCCAGTTGGCATCGGCGAACTACTCGCCCAACTCGAAGCTCGCAAGAACCTGCTCGCATCCGAGGGACTGTTCGACGATTCGCGCAAGCGGCCGCTACCTTTCGTGCCACGAATCATCGGCCTCATTTGCGGGCGCAACAGCGATGCCGAACGAGATGTGGTTGAGAATGCCCATCGCAGATGGCCCGGCGCGATGTTCGAGATCCGTGAGGTCGCCGTCCAAGGTGTGCGAGCGGTATCCGAGGTGACTGCAGCGTTGACTGAATTGGACGCCTCGAACGACGTAGACGTCATCATCATCACCCGCGGCGGTGGTTCCGTTGAGGACTTACTTCCGTTCAGTGACGAGGGATTATTACGCGCCGTTTCAAGGGCCAAAACGCCCGTCATTTCGGCGATCGGTCACGAAAAGGACTCTCCGCTTCTCGATCTCGTCGCCGACGTACGAGCGTCGACACCAACCGACGCGGCTCGCAAAGTCGTTCCAGACGTGGCTGAGCAACTCCACATCGTTTCCGACTTACGCAACCGAGCCGAGCGGGCGTTACGTCAACGAATTGATCAGAGCCTGTCGTGGCTTGATGCCGTCCGCGCCCGGCCCGTTTTGGCGGACCCACATGTCTTACTCGACGTGCCGCGCAGGAACATAGAGCAACTGCGTGACCGATCACGTCGGTCCCTATCCCACGCCCTTGACCGTGCGCAAGACGACATCACGTATGGCCGCGCACAAGTCAAAGCGCTGTCACCAGCGGCAACATTGGATCGCGGCTACGCAGTCGTGCGCGACGCGAAGGGATCTGTCGTTCGCGACGCACACGACGTTGAAGTGGGCGCACGCCTCAGAATTCATGTAGCCAGTGGCGAATTCCACGCCACCAGCACCGGCGGGTAAGCCGTATTGTGATCCCATGACCGATCAGCCCATAGGATTTGAAGCCGCTCGAGACGAGTTGACGGACGTAGTTCGTCGACTCGAAGCCGGTGGCACGAGTCTTGAGGAGTCGCTCAGCCTCTGGGAACGCGGAGAGGAACTAGCCGCCATCTGCCAAACCTGGCTAGACCAAGCTCGGGCGCGGCTAGATTCCGTACGCAATCCTGCCGAAGCCACCTCGGAGTAGTTACCGAGCAAGCGACCGGGCAAAAGTCTCCAAATCAGACCAGTCGGCTTGTGCGTTCACTACGTACGTAGCTGCATTCGCTTGCTGAACCAAAGACTTCTGAACCCCATCTGCAGACTCATAGCGAGTCCAAGTAACCCCGTTGATTGTGGACGTACCTGCCGGAAGCCCACCCACAACTGCGTCGTGAACGAACGAGGTTTCCTTCGTGGCTGATTCTTCGATTCCGACGTAGCGGGTGTCCGGAGTTAAGTACCCCAGATGTACGATCGGCTGTGCGTCACCGGCGGTGTCGATTCGCGCACTTGTACAACGCCAGGTCGCCGGCAGGTGAGGTGTTAGAACTGGCCACGAAACCGACGCCCTAGCCCTAGCCACCGTCGCGGCCGGGTCCACGACCTTCACCGGATCAACATTTCGGTGATTCCAAGGCAGGAACAGCAGCGCCACGGCTCCCGTGACAACCAGCATGGACAGCACCATGTCGCGCACTGTCTGCCGACCGCGCTTACGGCTACGTTCGGCTCGATCAGCGGCAATCACCTCCGGATCATCGGCGAGTTGGTGCCCCACAGGTCCTTGGTCCATGACCCTAGTCTGCGGGATACCCCGGCTTTCCACCTCCTCGGGCACTGCCTCGCATCCCGTAACCGCAGGATCGCCGCCTAACGCAACTGTCTACCCCTATAGCAACTGTCTACTACAGTGAGGGCACGCCATTGTGGCTGAATCCGGCCGATAGGGAGCACCTGCATGTCCGATCCGATACACACCGCGGAGACCCCTGACCGCAATCTCGCTCTCGAACTCGTCCGAGTAACCGAGGCCGCTGCGATGGCAGCGGCGCGCTGGGTAGGTCGCGGCGATAAGAACGGCGCTGATGGCGCAGCAGTGAACGCAATGCGCATGTTGGTTCAGTCCGTATCCATGCACGGTATTGTCGTCATCGGCGAAGGCGAAAAGGACGACGCGCCAATGTTGTTCAACGGCGAGCAGGTTGGTGACGGGACGGGCGCTGAAGTTGACGTCGCTGTCGATCCCATCGACGGAACGACACTGTGCGCCAAAGGAATGCCGAACGCGCTGTCGGTTTTGGCCGTGAGCGAGCGCGGCACGATGTACGACCCGAGCGCGGTGTTTTACATGGAGAAGCTCGTAACCGGCCCCGAATCCGCTGGCGTGGTCGACATCGAGGCACCTGTCGCAGATAACCTTGCCAAGATTGCCAAGGCAAAAGGTGATCGAATCGAAGACCTGACGGTTGTCATCTTGGACCGCCCACGCCACGAGGCAATGGTTCAAGAAATTCGGTCTGCGGGCGCACGCATCAAGTTCATCACCGATGGCGACGTTGCAGGGGCGATCATGGCCACCCGTCACGGCACCGGCGTCGATCTACTTCTCGGGATTGGCGGGACACCCGAGGGCGTCATTTCCGCATGCGCCATCAAATGTCTGGGTGGGGTCATTCAAGGCAAGTTGTGGCCTCGCGACGAAGCCGAACGTCAGCTCGCACTTGACGCCGGACACGACCTCACCCGTGTTCTCACAACCGACGACCTAGTCACCAGCGATAACGTCTTCTTTGTTGCAACCGGACTGACCGACGGTGAACTTCTTGAGGGCGTTCGCTACGTCGGCGGCAAGGCAACAACGCATTCAATCGTGATGCGAGGCAAGAGCGGAACAATCCGCGAAGTCAAGAGTGAGCACTGGATTTCCAAACTCAGCAAGTACGCGGTTGTCGACTTCGAGAACGCGATTTAGTTACCCATCACTTTTCGCCATTCACCTAGGACACGTTCGTGACCAGTTCGCTTGAACACCTCACCGCTAACGATCAGTCTGACGGTCATGCAATTGCATTATCGAATGTCGTCAAGACATTCGGCGAAACCAGAGCAGTTAACGGACTGACACTTGATGTGCCACGCGGGATTTGCATGGGCCTCCTCGGGCCAAACGGTGCCGGTAAGTCAACAACGATGCGCATGCTCACCGGTCAGGCACTACCTGATAGCGGCGATATCAGAGTGCTTGGGTTGAGCGTTCCGAAACAGAGTAAGCAAGCTCGCGCTCGGATGGGCGTGGTGCCTCAGCGCGAAAACCTCGACGAAGAACTGACCTGCCGCCAAAACGTCTCGATCTGGGCAACACTACTGCGAGTGCATCGACGCGATCGGGAACAAGCTGTCGATCGGGTCCTAGCTGCAGCGCAATTGACCGATCGAGCGGATGCAAAAGCCTCGACCCTTTCCGGCGGCATGCGCCGTCGTCTTCTGATTGCTAGATCGCTTGTGCATCAGCCGAGCCTGGTACTGCTCGATGAGCCAACCGTCGGCCTTGACCCACAGATCCGCGGTGACATCTGGACTCTGATCGACGGCCTACGGTCGTCAGGTGTCACGGTCCTCATGTCCACTCACTACATCGAGGAAGCCGAGCGTCTCTGCGACGACGTAGCGGTTGTGTCACACGGCCGGGTGATTGCCCAAGGCGCCCCATCAGCTCTCGTTGCGCAATATGCCGGGGTCGAGGCTCTCGAGTGTTTCGGCTCACCTGACCGTCTCACCATGATCGAGCGTCGATGTGATGAGCTTGGTTTTCCGAGTCGACGCACCGGGCCGACTGTGTCTGTACTTCGCGCTGAAGCAATCCCCCTTCACGTAATCGAACAGTTCGGCGAGGCACTTCGTCGTCCTGCAAACCTTGAAGATGTTTTTGTCCGGTTAACGGGCGAGCGACTGGAGGGTTAAGAACATCATGACCATCGACGAAAGCCCTGCGTCAGCATCGACACCCATTCCGACCGCCGCCGATTCCCCGCCGCTTCGAGCCGTCGAAACCACAGCTTTCTCAGGCGTTTTCCAGCGCGAAGCTACTTTGTTTCGTCGATCCTGGCCAGCGACGACATTCGGCTCGATCGTCGAGCCGACCATCAATCTCATCGCCTTTGGATTCGGGCTTGGCGCACTAGTAGCCTCAGTGCAGGGAATTCCGTACATCCAGTTCGTGGGCACCGGAACCGTGGCGACCGCTGTTCTTTTCTCGAGCATCTTCGCCGGAATGTACGATACATATGTCAAACGTTTTTATTGGAAAACGTACGACGGCATCTTGGCTACCCCGGTGGATGTGCCGGAACTGTTCATGGCTGAAGGCACATGGATCGCTGTCAAGGCTGGCGTCTTCGGCTGTGCACCTCTTCTGATTGCGATGCTGTTTGGCTTGCCACCGTCATGGGGGATGCTCGCAATCCCGTTCATCTGTTTCCTGACCGGTCTCGGTTTCGCTTTCATGGGTCAATGGTTCAGTGGGATCGTTCCTAGCATGGACGCGTTCACCTACGTTCAGAGTGCGCTGGTAACTCCGCTATTCCTTCTGGCCGGCATCTACTTCCCACTGAGCAACCTCCCCCAGTGGGTACAGAGCCTTGCACTAGCCAACCCGCTTTATCACTGCGTCAATCTGGTCCGTGATGCAGTTTTCGGCTGGCAGTTAGAAAAGGACCTTGGTCACGTGGCCGCGCTGACGATCTTTGCAGCAATCATGTGCGCCCTATCTGTACGTGCTCTTCGTCGCACATTGATCGACTAGCCCGTTCCACTCACCATGCGGCCGAGAGAAGGGCTTACGCTGTTGACATGCCTGAGTTCGACTATTCCGAGATGCTTCCCATCGGCCCAGACCAAACTCCGTATCGGCTCCTAACAACCGAGGGAGTTGGCACGATCGAGGTCGCGGGAAGAACCTTCCTCACCGTCCAGCCTGAGGTTTTGCGTGCGCTGACCGAGACCGCCGTCCACGATATGCAGCACTTCCTGCGACCAGGGCATCTTGCCCAACTTAGGGCAATCATCGACGACCCCGAGGCCTCCCCCAACGACCGCTTCGTCGCACGGGACTTACTCCGCAACGTGAACATCTCCGCAGGAGGTGTCCTTCCGATGTGCCAAGACACCGGGACCATCATTGTGATGGGTAAACGCGGACAGCAGGTCCTCACTCCCGGCGACGACGAGCGTTCAATCAGCCGCGGCGTGTTCGACGCGTTCACGCGCCTCAACCTGCGCTACTCGCAACTCGCCCCAATCACGATGTGGGAAGAGCGCAACACTGGCAACAACCTGCCGGCACAGATCGAGTTATACGCAGACACCGAAGTTGGCCACGAGAATTCCTACAAGTTCCTCTTCATGGCCAAAGGTGGCGGTTCAGCGAACAAGAGTTTGCTGTACCAACAGACAAAGGCGGTCCTCAATCCCACCGCGATGCGAGCATTCCTCGACGAGAACCTGCGAACGATCGGCACCTCAGCCTGCCCTCCCTACCACCTCGCGATCGTCATCGGCGGAACAAGCGCCGAGTTCGCGCTCAAAACGGCGAAGTACGCAAGCGCTCGCTATCTCGACTCACTACCCACCTCCGGATCACCAAGCGGGCACGCCTTCCGCGATCTCGAGATGGAATCCGAAGTCCTTCAGATGACAAGGGATTTCGGGATTGGCGCGCAGTTTGGGGGTAAGTACTTCTGCCATGACGTACGGGTGGTTCGCCTGCCAAGACACGGTGCCTCCTGCCCTATCGCGATCGCCGTCAGCTGCTCGGCTGACCGTCAAGTGATGGGAAAGATCACCCCTGAAGGGGTTTACCTCGAGCAGTTGGAAACCGACCCCGCGCGCTTTCTTCCAGAGGTCACCGACGCCCACCTTGACGACGATGTTGTGCACATTGACCTGTCCCGACCAATGGACGAGATCCGGGCGGAACTATCGCGATACCCCGTCAAGACACGACTGTCACTTTCCGGGCCTTTGGTCGTCGCCCGCGACATCGCCCACGCGCGCATCAAGGACATGCTTGACGCCGGCGAGCCAATGCCGTCGTATTTGCGTGATCATGCCGTCTACTATGCGGGCCCCGCTAAGACCCCGGAAGGTATGGTCTCCGGCTCGTTCGGGCCGACGACTGCCGGACGTATGGATTCGTACGTAGACCAGTTCCAAAAGGCTGGCGGTTCGATGGTGATGCTCGCGAAGGGTAACCGCAGCAAGTCGGTCACCCAAGCGTGCCAAGACAATGGCGGTTTCTACCTGGGGTCGATTGGCGGCCCGGCTGCGCGCTTGGCGCAGGACTGCATCAAGCACGTCGAGGTCATCGACTTCCCGGAAAACGGCATGGAAGCTGTCTGGAAGATCGAAGTTGAGGATTTCCCTGCGTTCGTCGTCGTCGATGACAAGGGCAACGATTTCTTCGCCGAGACCCTGCGTCCAATCGCATCAACAATTCGCGTTCGCTCCGCGGAGTAGTTCTGGAAAGCGAACGAGGCATTTCCAATGGGGAAATTCTTTCGCGAATAGCGTGAATGTTGCAGGACAAGAGCGTTCACTACCTCTACCGTCGGCATGGCAGCCTTTCATTTCCAAGGAGAATCCATGTCGAACACCACCAGTATTGATAGCGCGAACAGTTGGGATCTCGGTCGAGTCCTGCGCAGCGTGGCCAGTGGCGCCGTGCTTATGCAAGCCGCATACTTCCTCGTCGTAGCCTTTGACAACATCACGAACCCGCAAAGCAACTGGGTTTTCGTCCAGGGAGTTCTGTCCCTCGATGGCGTCTTTGATAACAGTGGCTTCGAATGGCGCGCAATCAACGCCAACTGGTTCCATGTTTTGGCCTATGTCGGTCTGATCGCCATGGAATCCCTTACCGGAATCCTGCTCACGTGGGCTGGCATCGTTGGACTCAAGAACGCAACGAACCGCACCGGCTGGGGCAACGCACAGCGCCTGACCATGCTTGGCGTAACCACGGGCTTGCTGGTCTTCTTCTTCGGATTCATCACCGTTGGTGGCAACTGGTTCGTCATGTACTTGAACAGCAAGTGGAACGGTCTTGATCCGGCATTCCAGAACACGACGACAACGTTCCTCACCGCTCTTCTCGTCCTCGGAGTGCTCATCTTCGATCGCTTTGACGCATTCTCAGATCGACTACACGCAGCCTCAGAGCGCCTTCACCTTAACGACGATAAGTAGTCGTCGGAGTACCCCAAACGAAAGCGTCGAACTACCTGAATCCAGGTGGTTCGACGCTTTCGTCGTTTGACCGACCGATGATTCGGTTAGCCACGCGTTTATCCCGGCAGGTCTTCAAGCATTTCCGTTACCAGTGCAGCAATCGGGCTGCGCTCACTGCGCGTGAGTGTCACGTGGGCGAACAACGGGTGGCCGCGCAGTTTCTCCACGACCGCCACCACGCCATCGTGACGACCAACTCGAAGGTTGTCTCTCTGCGCAACGTCGTGGGTGAGCACAACTCGTGAGTCCCGCCCAATGCGCGACAGCACCGTCAAAAGAACGTTGCGTTCAAGTGACTGAGCCTCATCGACAATAACGAAGGCATCGTGCAGCGATCGTCCGCGAATATGTGTCAGTGGAAGCACCTCAAGCATTCCACGATCGACAATCTCTTCAACAACCTCTTGCGTAGTCAATGCGCTCAGGGTGTCGAACACAGCCTGTCCCCACGGCGACATTTTCTCTGACTCGCTGCCGGGCAGGTAGCCAAGTTCTTGACCACCCACGGCGTACAGAGGCCTGAAGACCATCACCTTGCGGTGCTGACGACGCTCTAAGACAGCTTCAAGACCGGCGCACAGTGCAAGGGCCGACTTACCCGTTCCGGCCCGACCGCCGAGTGACACGATCCCAACCTCGTTATCGAGCAGGAGATCAAGCGCCACCCGCTGTTCGGCACTACGTCCGTGCAATCCAAATGCCTCACGGTCACCACGCACCAGTCGGATCTGCTTATCCGGCGTCACTCTGGCGAGCGCACTGCCACGTTCCGAAACCAGCACAACGCCTGTGTGACATGGCAAATCACGCGCCTCGTCGAGATCGATCCGATCCTGCTCGTACAGACGATCAACATCGGCGCCAGCGACATCGAGTTCCACCATGCCGGTGTAGCCCGTTTCGACGACGAGTTCGGCGCGGTACTCCTGTGCGGTGAGCCCCACCGATGATGCCTTGACGCGCATCGGAAGATCCTTCGACACCAAGACAACATCGCAACCTTCCGCCGCGAGGTTACGGGCTACCGCGAGGATCCTAGTGTCGTTATCACCGAGCTGGAATCCACTGGGAAGAATCGACGCGTCGGTATGGTTCAGTTCAACTCGCAGCGTTCCGCCCGACGAACCGACCGCCATCGGTTGATCAAGCCGGCCATGAGATACCCGCATGTCATCTAGGAATCTCAGTGCTTGCCTCGCGAAGTACCCAAGCTCCGGATGCGAGCGTTTGGCTTCGAGTTCAACGATAACCACCACCGGAATGACGACCTCATGTTCGTCAAACCGAAGTACCGCGTGGGGATCAGAAAGCAGAACCGAGGTATCAAGCACATACGTGCGTACGTCGGCAGCAGAACGTCGGCTGGGCACAATGCCTCCCTGATGCTCGGGCCGGCCGGGCGCCGCCCGAATACCTAGGACGCTATGCCCGTTCCCCCATGGGTTCTGCGACGCCACGCCGAGACAAAAGGGTGACGTAGAGGTGAACTTCTAGCGCAGATTGTCTTGCCGGCCCACATAGAAATCAGGACCCGAAACGTCGCCCGCGCGCGTCGTAACTGCGCAGTGCGCGTAGGAAGTCCACCTTGCGGAAGTCCGGCCAATACGCCTCACAGAAGTAAAATTCTGAGTGGGCGCTCTGCCAAAGCAGGAAGCCCGATAGTCGCTGCTCACCAGACGTGCGAATCAACAAGTCAGGGTCTGGCTGACCTGCGGTATAGAGATGTTCGGCAATGTGATCGACGTCGAGTACGGCCGCTAAATCATCAAGAGTCGTACCTTTACTTGCATGATCGGCAAGCAGCGAGCGCACTGCGTCAACGACCTCACGCCGTCCGCCGTAGCCAACGGCGATGTTCACCATCAGGCCTTCAGCGTTTTGGGTATCGCTCTGCGCTTTCTTGAGGGCTGCGGCGGTATGCGTTGGAAGCAGGTCCAGTGCGCCCACGGGATGAATTTTCCATCGACCGGTACCGGCCAGATCCGTAACAGTCTGCTCGATGATCGCCAGCAGTGGCTCAAGTTCACCCTGCGCGCGAGTGAGGTTATCGGTCGATAGCAGCCATAACGTGACTACTTCGACATCGACCTCTTCACACCAGGTGAGAAACTCGGTGATCTTATCAGCACCGGCCTTGTGTCCGTGAGCAGTTGAACTGCCTTGGACTGCTGCCCAGCGTCGGTTCCCATCCAGAATCACGCCAACATGACGAGGTGTTCGATCGCGGTTAAGGGACGACATCAGTTGGCGTTCGTATACCCCGTAGACGAGGTCTCTGACGCCCATGAGTACGTCACCCTCCTGTCTACGTTGCAGCACCCACTGCACATTCGTTCAGCTAACACCTACGACGACATCTGCGAGACTACCCGGCGTCGAGGCTAGATGTCCTCAACCTCAGCAACCTCATAGGACGCCAGTGCGATCAGACGCACCTGTGTCTTGCCTCAATCTCAGTCAACCATCGCAAGTTGTTCGATAAGCGCATCGGCTGACGTGGTCGGCGCATTGCACAGGAATTGTCGGCATACATAGGCCGTGGGCACGCCACCTTGTGGTTCCCGCCCACGCAATAACGGGTGCTGATCCCCCGGCTCGCCTTTCACAAACACCGCGCCCGGTCGAGCAGTCCTGCGAGCGGCATCCCATAAATCAGCCAACCGCAAGTCATCCTGAGCAGCCACAACCGCAATCTCGAGCGGGCCATCAAGCCAGGCGGTGAGAACCGCGAGCCCCCAGCCAGCGAATCGGGGATGCTCGGCACCTAGAGCGACGAGAGGCGCCAACGCCGCTTGCGCCCTCTGGCGGTAGTCCGCCGAATTCGTCAGAGCGGAGTAGCTCAGCAGCACCCCGCACGCAGCCGCCCAACCAGACGGTGTCGCATTGTCCGTCGGATCCTGTGGCCGTAGAACCAACGCCTCGGCGGACGCCGCTGTGTCAAAGAACCCACCTGTCGCAGGGTCACCGAACTCGTCGATAATTACGTCGATTAGTACTCGCGCCTGATCGAGCCAGTTCGCACCACCGCAGAGCTGATGAATGACAAGGAACGCCTCGGCAACACACGCATAGTCCTCGAGGACCCCGAGATTGTTACCGCGCACCCCATCTTTCGACGTGCGGCTCAACGTGCCATCCACGAGGTGTACGTCGATCAATAGTTGCGCCGCCTCGCAGGCCGCCGCAGTCCACGACGGTTCGTCACATAGCTCACCTGCCTCAACCAATGCCGAAATCGCTAAACCGTTCCACGCCGCGACGATCTTGTCGTCTCGCCCCGGCTGGGCGCGATCTGCGCGTGCGTCACGTAACAACAAGACAACACGAGAAAATCGATCGACGTCATCAGGATCACGAAGTAGTTGAAGTACCGACGCCCCATCTTCAAAAGTTCCAGACGCGGTGACAGTGAACAGCTCAGCAGCCCAAGCGCCGTCCTGCTCGCCAAGGACGTCGTTTAGCTGAGCCGGCGTCCACACGTATGTCAGGCCTTCATGCCCCTCGGTATCTGCATCAAGTGACGAAATGAAGCCGCCTTGCGCTGAACGTAAATCGTTGAGCAAGAACGACGCTGTCTCCCGAACAACCTTAAGCGCCAACGGATTACGCGATTCACGCCACCAGTGCAGGTAAACGCGCAGCAGTAAGGCATTGTCGTAGAGCATCTTCTCGAAGTGAGGGATCACCCACTGCGCATCAACCGAATAGCGAGCGAAACCACCCGCTAGTTGGTCGTACATTCCACCCCGGGCCATGGCTTGGCAGGTTCCATCAATCATGACACCCACACGCGGATCGTCATTGAGAACGCCGTAGCGCAGCAGAAACTCAAGGACCATCGACGGCGGAAACTTCGGCGCCCCGCCGAATCCACCGGCTGCACTGTCATAGATACGAGCTAACTCATCGACACCAGCTTCAACCGCGCTTTGAACGGCAGGCTTATCGTGGGGGTCAGCACCAGACACTGCGGAACGCTCGGCGAGCGTCTTAGTAATCCGCGCAGCCGCACTTTCAAGTCTGTCCCGCTCGTTTTGCCAGCTCGTTGAAATCGCCTCAAGTAGTTGCCCAAAAGACGGCAGACGATGGTGTGGGGTTGGCGGGAAGTACGTCCCGGCGTAAAAGGGCTCACCGTCGGGCGTGACGAAAACAGTCATGGGCCATCCACCATGTCCTGTCAATGCCTGGGTTGCCGTCATGTAGACCGCATCAACATCCGGCCGCTCTTCACGATCTACCTTGACCGAGACAAAATTTTCATTCAGATACGTAGCAATCTGTTCATCCTCAAAAGATTCATGCGCCATCACATGACACCAGTGACACGCGGCGTAACCGATGGAGATGAAAAGCGGTACATCTCGGCGTCGAGCTTCCTCGAACGCCGCACTACCCCACTCCCACCAATCCACGGGATTGTCAGCATGCTGAAGCAGATACGGTGAGGTAGCAGACGTAAGGCGATTAACCACGACTCCATCTTGTCGCACAACGCCGCTAACGCACGACACCACATCGGGTTAGCCCCGCTTGAGCAACGTGACCGCCATCGCAGTGCACGATGGACAGATGGACACGCCTCTGCCTCAGGATCGGGTTATTGCACCCACGTCAGAGCAGATCTCCGAAAGCATCCCTACTGGGCTGCGAACGGCCGCTGGCTACACCTGGCGACTCCTGATCGTCCTCGCCGGTTTAGCAGTGATCTTCTCCGGCCTCAACACACTATTTCCGGTTGCGGCGGCCCTGTTTTTCGCGCTACTCGTAACTGCGTGGACGGGCCCAGTCATGCGCTTGTTCCAGCGCGCCCTTCCCAAAGTCGTGTCTATGGTGTTGGCGCTCATAGTCATCACTGCAGGCGTTATCGGCATTTTGACCGTCGTGATTCGAGCATCCATCAATGAAGGTGCGAATCTCGCGTCGGCGATCACGCAGGGGTTCGACCAGATACGAACCTGGCTCACAACCGGTCCCCTTAAACTTTCGAACGATCAGTTCCAGAACCTGATCGATCAGGCTAAAGCGCTCGGCCAAACGATCGCCAAAGATCTGGCGGGTAATCTCTTTGGCGCAGTCAGTTCCCTTGGCACGCTGATCATCGCAAGTTCGGTCTTCCTGTTTGCAGTGATCTTCTTCCTGATGACACCAGAGAAAATCTGGGACTGGCTGCTGAGTTGGTTTCCACAGCGATCACGAAACTTCGTTGACACCTCTGGCCGAATCTTCTGGGAATCAGTCGCCGGCTACACCCGGGGAATCGTGATCGTTGCACTTCTCGACGCAGTCTTGGTGTATCTCGGCCTACTCGTACTGCGTGTACCTCTGGCCCCGGCGCTCGCAGCCGTAGTGTTTCTCGGAGCATTCATCCCGGTTATTGGCGCTCCGTTCGCGACCTTTTTCGCGGCCGTCGTAGCACTTGCCGAATGCGGCCCGACGACCGCTCTTTTGGTCATCGTGCTCACAATCGTCGTTGGCTCCTTTGACGGCGATGTTCTGCAGCCTTTGGTGATGGGCAAGGCCGTCAACCTTCATCCATTGGCCATCGTCATCGCAATCGCTGCCGGCGGAATCACCCTTGGCATCCTCGGCGCACTCGTCGCTGTGCCTCTTGCTGGCGGTTTCTACGGCATCGTGAAATATGCGACCGGACGCGATCCCGAGCACCCGCGCGAACCCGCGGATGAAGGAACGGCTGAGCTAGCCAACCTTGACCATGAAGACGCCTGACTGAGCAAGCAGCGCAGTTCCAACGGGTAGCGGCCCTGCAACCACTGGCACCGCTGGCACGATCAACCGCAGTTCGCCGTCGCGGCCAAGCTTGGCCCACGTTCGAATGATGCCAGCTGCGGTGATGGGTGAACCGGTATCAAGAACATCGTTTACGCCGTGGTTGATCTTCAGGATGTATGCACGCTTACCAGCCAAGGAGGGATCAGTCGTTCCGACAATATTGATCTGCTCCCACGCCTTGGCCGTCGTCGGGGTGAACACGACACCAATGCCGAGGACCGAGCCGGAGGGAGAGGGTGAAACCGATCCACTTGGGGACGCGCTCGCACTACCAGTGGGGCTCGGCGAGCTGGTCGACGAGCCTGTGGGCGATGGCGTATCGGTGGCTGTCGGGCTATCCGACGGAGACGGACTATCTGTTGGGGTGTCAGTTGGGGTCGGGCTCTCACTCTGTGTCGGCGTGGGCGTATCGGTCGCACTCGGAGACTGCGTCTGCGTTGGGCTCACGGTGTTCGTCGGTGTGGGCGTCGGACTGCTCGAACACGCAGCAAGAGCCAGCGGCAGCATTGCTGCAGCGACGACCACGCCCCACCGAAGCTCACCGCGGCGGCGCGCCGCACCCATCTTTAAGCCCTGGTTGGTCGGTGACATGTCCATGATGTTCGAGTCCCCTCGCCGTAAAACAATGAATCACCCGGTCGCGATCAACCCGGCAGCTTCCACCAACCCTAACCCGCGATTTGACCAAGCCAGACCAGCCAGGCGCAGCACTCCCCCTGCCCGCGCCACGCACGGCACGGGCGTGGTGTGTTCGACATTCAGTACGATCTTGCCACTACGACCCTTCTGCCTACTTTCGCTACGCCCACGTCCGCCAACACCTGCAAACCGCACAGGAGCCGTCATCATGATCAGCAAAGAATCCTTCACCGAAGCCGAATGGACTACCGTCAACGCCCTGCCCGCAATGGTCATGGGCGGTGCAGCACTATCGGACGGACGCAAACTCGTCACTACAATTCGCGAGGTGCTCGCCGGTAGCGAAGCTTTCAAAGCGACGGCGGCGAAGTACCCCGACAATACTTTGATTGCCTCATTCTCGTCCGTCGATCAAAAGCCAACGGTGTCCAGCACTGACGAGAATTCGCCAAGCCCCCGAAACGTCGCCGAGGCCGTCGAACTCGTAACCAAGCAAATCGGCGACACCGTCGCCTTGGTGCGCGAGAAGGCCACCCCCGAAGAGTTCGCGCAGATTCGCGAGGTTCTGTTGGCAGCAGCAACGGCCGCCGTGGAAGCCACTGGAAGTGGTCCGATGGGATTCGGCGGCGACAAGGTCAGCGAGGGTGAGCGCACGTTCATGGACAAGTTGACGGCGATCCTGAACTAGTCGTCGCGTCGCACGTCGTGGCACCTGGGGAAGGATTGAACGACTACTCCTCGGGTGCCACCACTGTGGCCACCCGACTGCGCTGAGCCCACACCACGCAGGCAATGACAACGAGGGCTGCAGCAATCGTTGGAGCCGTCACCACTTCGCCGAGAAGCAACGCGGACCACAGCAGTGTAAGCAGCGGCTGGATCTGCTGAACCTGGCCCCCGTAGGCGGTGCCCGCAAGAGCAAGTCCGCGGTACCACGCGAAGAAGCCTAAGTACATCGACGAGACGCCTAGCCCGATCAGTGACGCCCACTGAATCGCGGTGGTCTCGTAATTGGCACTTGTTGCATGCCAGAGCCACAGCGAGGCTGGCACAGTGATCGGCAAAGCCATCACCACAACCCACGAAATCACTTGCCATCCGGGCATTACTCGGCTGACCGCAGCACCCTCGACGTAACACAGCGATGACGACAACACGGCACCAACGATCATCACATCGGCGACAAGTTCACCGCCTTGGGCTCCGCCACGACTCAGCGCAAAGACGATGAGCGCAACGGTTCCGGTAATTGCTGCCCACCAAAACGAGGGAGCAACCCGCTCATGGGTGCGCAGCACTGCGAACAGCGCGGTTGTCAGCGGCATGAAGGCAGCGATGACTGCGACGTGTGCGGACGTCGTCCGCTCGAGCGCTAATGCGATCAGGATGGGCCATCCGAATACGGCCCCGAACATCGTGAAAAACAGCGGGCGTAGGTATTGCCGGTCAGGGAACGGCACTCGACGAATCGAGAGTAGGACCGCCGCTAGAACCCCCGCGATCACCGCTCGCCCCATCGCGGTGAAGAACGGGTTGAATCCCCCGACAGCAACCTTGGTCATCGGCACCGAAAACGAGAAGAGCAGAACACCGAGGAACGCCCAGGCTAGGCCCGTGCGAACCGAGGCGTTCAGATGTGAAGCGGGCACCTACACAAAAACCGATACTTAGACCGATACCGCGGAATGTGCACCCGAGTCTGGTTTCGTTGCACCGGGCTCATCGTCGTCCCTGCGACGACCTCGGGAAACACCCTCTACAAGAATCCCGATCAGCGTCAGACCAATGAGTCCGCCGATGGCAGCACCGACGTAGCCGGTCAGCGAACTGCCGCCTTCGTACGTGCCTGGAGTAGGCCCAACTGTCCACGTGTTATTCGCAACGGCCAGAGGAAGTAATGGGCGGGTCACCTCAACGTGAATCGCAGTCGGACCGGGCTCAGTGACGTCGACATTTGTCGTCCACAATCCATCGGTGCCCTGCTTAAGGTCCAACAGACCGGAGGAACCAAATCGCGCCTTCACGGCCTGAATCGGACCCGGCGCAGGGCGACGGGTGTTATCCACGCGCACAACCAAGAACCGGGTTCCGGGAGTGTTCGGTGCGATCTGAACACTTACCAGCAAATCGTCAGCGTCCAGAGATGCGGCCGCAGAATCCGCCTGCCAGCTTGGTGTTGGCAGGAATTTCTGCGAGGCAGGTGGTGGTTGCGACGCAACCAGGACACCGAGACTCAGAATCACAAAGAGCAAGCCCGCTTCGACGACTAGCGAACTCGACTTCCCATTGTTCATGCGCCAGCGCGCCCAGATCGCAAGTAACAACACAGGAATCACCAGGACGGATTTGGCGACCAATCCCATGCCATATAGCGATCCGAACAATCCGCCGACGGACGGTACCAAACCATTGGCCATCAGCAGACCGGTGATGAGCGAGATTAAGAACGTCACGCTGGCCAAAACCGAGGTGCGACGCAGGATCGGCAACCGATCACCTCGACTGGCCTTGGGAAGTAGGAAGGCCGCTGCGATCACAACTCCGGCCCACGTCGCCGTGGTGATGATGTGCAGGCCGTCAAAGACGGCCATCAGAGTTCCTTGAGCAGCCGCGTGCCCTACCAGAGATAGCGGAACAACGGCGACGGCGAGTCCGAGGGCAGCGAGCCACAGCCGAATTCGGTCCGTCAACGTGGGCGTGAACGCTGCCGCAAACAGGACGACCGATCCGATCAGGCCACAGGCAGCGACGATCAATCCATTGCCAATGTGCCAGATTGCACCTGATCCGATAGCGGCCAGCCCAGCAATCCCCGCGGCAATCCGAGCTGCAGGTAGTCCTCGCCCGCGAGCAGGCCCGGCTAGCGCAATCAGACCAAATGCGATTCCCGCGGCGATCAACATGATGCCCTGCAGAATCGATCGAACTCGGTCCACAGGTGATGTCGTATTGCCCGAGTCACCGGCGGGCGCCGCGACGTCGGTGCGAACACCAAAGATCAATTCACTGCCCGCGGTATGACCATCGATACGCGAGGTGGCGCTCACCGTCTCGCGGTACAGGCCCGCTGGTAGTTCGGCGGTTACCGGAACAACGATTGTTTGATGGCCAAGATCGTTGACCCCCTGCTCAACGGGTGTGCCGAGAACGTTTAGAGGCCCAGACGGGCCCGTCAGCGACACCACGACGGAACTAACATCCGAGGGTTCAGAAAAGACGAACGTGAGTTGCTTGGGCGACGTTTCCACCCGTTGACCATCGGCTGGTGAACTGGAAATTACTTGCGAGTGCGCAGACGCGGGCGCGGCCGCCCCGAGTACGAATGCCAACGTAAGTAGCATTCCACTCAGAACGGCCGCGACCAAGCGGGCTAGTGACGTCACGTAACGGGTACGTTGTTCAGCGTCAATCCATCAATCGTGACGTTGATGAAGTCGCCAGACTTCACCACACCACTCTTGTTGTAGTAGAGCAGGAAGTACGTACCTGCGGGACGCTGTGCGTGACCATGCCTCATAGCAGCAGTATCGGTCAAAACACCCCCGTTACGCACGTCTTGCAGATGGGGTGTCTTGGTGGGATCACCTTCGATGATGTCTGCCTTCAGCGGATCAAGGACCTGATAGCGAACATCGATGATGCCTCCGTCAGCAACCGCGTGGGCGCTGACGATTCGGATGCCCGACTTTGCCTCGATCTGACGGCTCTGCGGAACCTTGGTCTTGCTGGTTGCCGCTTCTGATGCGTTGTTCATCGCAACCGAGCCGGCGAGGAGTGCGCCGGTGGCTAATGCCACCGTCGCCCCCACGACCGCCGCTCGCGGCGAGATGGTGAATGAGCTTGTCATCTCTTGTATCTCCTATTTCTTAGAAGGGTGCGCGAGCGGATGAGAAGGAATCGAACTTGATTGTCATCACAGCACCTGGGCTAGTGACCGCACCGACCTTGACGGAGGCGACGGCGTAGGCGTTGGTGTTGCGGGTGGCGACGCCAGTGTTGATAGCGACACCGCCGTTGACAGTTACGGTGGCTGTTCCAGCTGCACCCTGGGTGTAGTTCACAACCAGTGCGTAGTTGGTAGCCGTGGTGACGTTCGTCCATGTACCCCAGTTGATCGTTGGGTTGGCTGAAAGGTTTCCAGCCGCCACACCGATACGTACTGCGGACTGCGTTCCGACTCGACGGTACTGAACCTGAGCGAAGTTAGCTCCGTTCGGCGAGGTCAAGGCCGCAACCGTGAGACCCGCTGTAGCGGTCGTACCTGGCTGGAAGGTGACGTGAGCCGAGAACTGCGTTCCGATGGCTGGCGTACCCGCTGTCGGAACCGTACGGCTCTGGTAGCCGGTGCTGGTCGTCGTGGTGACAACCTGCAAGCTACGAGTTCCAGCGATCGGAGCCGTTGTCGAGCTGGTAACACCGGTGCCCGAAGTGGCCGTCCAACCGAAGAATCCGGTTGTTGGGGTTTCCCAGCCACTTGCGAAGACGGTAACCGGCTTCAGCGTTGCGGTAACGGCGGTTGTTGGGCCCCAGTTACCTGCGACGTCAAGTGCCCGGACGTTAACCGTGTGGCTGCCGCCCTTGAGCCAGGTGGCATCCGCTGCGCCGATGGTGTTGAGGTTCAGCGTTGCTGTTCCTGCACCGGCCACGAGCGTGATCGGGGTTCCGTTGCCGTAGCCAGGATCAGCACCGATGAAGTACTCAGCGCTGGCCACGCCACCCGATGGAGCTGCGTCAGCAGCCGTCACCGCGAGGGTGGCAGATGCATCAGTCGTGTAGTTCTGCTCCAACGTCCACGTGCCCTGAGTAAGGGTGCCTGAGGCGGTTGGCTTGATCGTGTCGATCAACAGGTGCGAGTTACGCGCTAGGCCAGTGGTGACGACGCGGTTACCCGCGGCATCCACACCGATGACCCAGATCGGGATGTCTCCACCCTTGGCGATGTAGCCGCCGACCCATGCCAGTGGCATGTTGCCCACGTAGTGGGTTGAGCCGGGCGCAGCACCCGGACCACCTGCGAGCAGGTCAAGGGCGTTTGTGGTGCCCTGAGGACCTGGTGCACAAGCAGTGCCATTAGGCGTCGTTGAGTAGTAGATATCCGGTGCACAGATGAAAGCCTCGACGTTCGTCAGAGAGCTGTTCACCCCAGCCACCGTCGGATCAACTACATCGGCAGTAATGCCGAACGAACCAGGGATGGCCGGGTTAGTGGTCACACCGTTGGTGACACCCGGTGAGACGACGACGTTAGTCGTAGTCGGTGCGGTGCGGTCAACAATGAATGGGATCGGCAGGACCGCACCCCACTGACCAAGTGAATCCTCACCTTGGGCGTAGATGGTGTGAGCACCTTCAGCCAGACCAGTTAGTGCGCTGGTCGGGATCGAACCGCTTGCCGACGCAGTGACGCGCGGGCCGTTGGTGGTGAGCATTACTGGCGCGACGGGCGGTGTCGCCGATCCGTCAATCCAGTAGCGGGTTGCGATGACGTTGCTGCCACCGTTGTCCGCATCGCTCACTGTGGCTGCAATCGCCAGAGGCGTCACACCGTTGGTCGAGATGTTGCCGCCATCTAGCATTGGGTTAGAGACAACCGGACCAGTTGCGTCAACTCGCACGCCAAGGGTACCCGTGGGTCCCCATGCGCCGAAGGTGTCCTGAGCGCGGACGTAGATGTTGTGGATACCCGTGGACAGCGCGCTGACGTCGATTGGCAACGAGGCGGCCAGAGCTGACGTTCCAGCTACTGCAACCTGCGTTCCCGAACCAGGCGCACCCGGAAGGGTGTCGATCCAGTACTCAGCCTGCTGAATGTCGCCACCACCGCGGTTAGCGGTGTCCAGTGTCATCGTCAGGGTGAGCGGACGACCAACTCCACCAGGCTGACCGGCTGCGGCCATCTTGGAGATAGCAGGGCCAGTCGGAGCTACGGTGCCGGTACCGCCGGACTGAATGAAAGCGATTCCACCGCCGAGAGCAGGTGAGTTCACCCCATCAATCCAGTTGGTTCCATTATTCAGCGTTGCCCACGTTGAGTAGATGGCGTAACGGTGCTGGCCCGCAGGCATGAGCACAGATGCGTCCATCGTGTCACCGGCGACGAGCACACGACCGGTCACGTTCATGACTGTGGGGATCGGACGCGCGCCCTTGGCGAAGACCGACATGCGGTTCCCGAGAATGGTCGGGCTCTTGTCCAACTGCGAGATGTTGGCCATGTGCAACATGACGGTGCGGCCAGCATCGGTCAGGATCGGTGAGCCATCAGGGTACGAGACTCCGTTGATCAGGTGGTATTGCGGCATGTAATCGCGCATGTTAAACCCAAGCGGGTCGGCTGCGAGGTTCTCGTCAACGTCGGAGTACACCAACATTGCCTCGTCGTCGTAGCCGGCCTGCAACGTGTCGTATGCGGTCGTCGAGGCATCTGCCGGACGAACAACCAGTGCGCCCGCAAGACCCATGGCAACCTGACGATCGCCATTTGGAGTCAATGCCGCTTGGTAGACATACGTACCAGCGCGCTGAGGCGTGATGGTGTATGTCTTCGACGCACCCTGGGCGATACCCGTGGTGTCACCGTAGAAGCCGTCAGCCTGCGGGATACCCAGACCGACGTTTGTTGGCAGGGAGTTGTGCAGGGTGATGTCCATCGGTACACCGACCTGACCAATGAGCAGTGCCGAAGCACCGGTCGCGGTCGCGCTGGTCGTTGGCACGAAGTTCCACACCGGGATGCTCTTGGTGGTGGACGCCGTGTCGTGAACCGTTACGGCACCGATCTTGGCCCAGATGTCACACGACGTGCGGCCACCGACAACGGTGCAGCTCGACGTGAGCGGGCCTTGACCGACGGAACCGGCAGGTGCTGCGGCTGAACGAAGTCCAGACGTATGCACCCCGGCAGCGGCTGCCTTGATGTGAGCACCCGAGGCGTTTGCTGCCGGAGCAGCAAGTGCGGTGAGGCCCGAAGCTGCTACAGCAAGTGATGCGCCGATGGCGATACTTGCACGCGCAGTACGTGCACTAGAGGTTTTCATGTTGTTCCTCATATCAGGCACACCCGCCCAGCGGATCGATGCGGATAAGGGTCATCTGACCACCGAACGTGGCACCGTAGTTGGTTGCCGCGTACAGCGCGTGGTTGTGAGCCATGTGGTAGTACTCACCACACTGGTTGAACTGAGTAACACCAGGCGGAAGTGCACCTTGGCTACCGAGGTAGGGGCTCATGGCGTACCACGTTCCCTTGATGATCAGGTCGTTGTAAGGACTCAACGGAACCGGAATCGGGTTGGTCGTCGGGTCGTAGTGCCACTGGTCGGTCCAGGTGAACATCGACTCCGCCGTGCGGTTGGAGCCGATGTCCACAAGGAACGATCCGTAGCTGTTGTCAGGCTTACCGATGGTGTCCAGCGGCTGGCCATCTTCACCGATCACGCGCTCGGTATTACCGTGCGGGTGGAAGGCAACGTCCTTGTCCATGGCGTTCACGTAGCGGACGAGGGCCGGCAAGGTGTCTCCACCATTGGGATCCTGCGGACGAACGCGGACCATCGAGCCGTACGGCGCGAAGGGAAGCCACGCTGCATTGTTCGGCGACAGGCTGTCGGGAGCTGATCGGCCGTTGATCAAGTAGTACTTGGCCGAGTAGGTGCTCCAGTCGACCGGCTGTCCAAGCTGGATGGCCGAGTGAATGTCTGGGTCAACGGAGGAGAACATGTGGATGTATTCGCGGGTTGCCTCGAAAGTCGTACGCGGATCGTCGTACGCCTGGTTACAACCAGTCGCGTGACATGCCGGGTAGACAACGATTGCACCCCACAGGCCCATCTCGACCTGCTTACGTGAGTCCGTACCACTCTCGTACATGTACGTTCCTGGCTTATCAGCCGTGAACGTGTACGTGGTCTGACCACCCTTGGCCGGAGCAACTGGAGCCAGCGAGGTTACGCGGCCCGTTGCATCTGACTGCGGTACTGCGTCAACGCCGTCAGCCTGAACATTGCTCATACCCGGGAACACAAATGAGGTGTCCTCGGCCAGGTTGTTCGTCAGGGTGATGCGGATGGTATCGCCGGCAGTTGCGCAGATCACCGGAGCGGTGTTCTGGAAGGCATGCGTTGGCGTGTGGTAACCCCACGTGAAGACCGAGTTGCCGTCAGGCATCGTCTCGAATCCGGTGGTGGCAGACATCGTGTAAACGCCGTTTCCGGGCTCACACAGGATGCCTTCACCCGGGGTCGCGGTTGCACCGGAGCTCGGAGCGGCTGCAGCTGCGAACAGCGCACCCGTGAGCACCGTCAGGCTAAGTCCGCCTGCGAGAAGTCGTCGAAGGTTCATTGTGATTACCTCACGCCCGGAGTGAATGGCTGGACCGGCTGAGCAGGCAGGGTATTGGGAGCTGAGACCACAATGTTGGTCATCATGCCGCCGTAACCGCCGCCCCCCTGATTGGACAGGTTGGAGAAGTCCCGGTCGTAAAGCTTGTACGTGCCGGGTTCTGGCGCAGTGAAGAGCACATCGCGTGATTCACCAGGACCGATATCGATCGAGTTGCTGACGTACGAGTTGTCGTTGCCATCGGCACCCTTGAGTTGGTCAGCGTCAGCGCCGATGACCTTCATCGGAACGCCGTCCATCGTCAACGTGTGACGCAACGAGCCAAGGTTTGCCATGCGGAGTAGAACAGTCTCACCGGCATTTGCCTCGATAAGTGAGGTCTGCGGCTGGAACTGCAGGCGCTCACCATCTGAGCCAGCAGGGTACGTCGCCAACGGATCGAAGTTCGGCCCAAGGTTGGTGTCTGACGTCTGCGTGTTCTTAACGATCGTGTCCGGCCAAGCGCGACCATTCATCAAACCGAAGCCTGAGTTGTAAGCAGCCCAGTCGGTGATCTGAATATGAGCGTCGCGGTAGTGACCCTCTGGCTGGCTCTCCGTCAAGAAGACGGGGAACTCACGGTCGTAGCGGGTTGCAGGATCGTTGAACACGTACTTGTTCGTTCCATTGTTCAACTTCGGACGGACGTAGACCAGGCCGGTCATACCCATCTGAACGTGTTCAACGTCTTCGAAGTGACAGTGGTACATGTACGTACCCGGATCGGTCGGACGGTAGTAGTAGACCATCGTCTTACCGATCGGCACGGAGGCCGACATCTCGGGCACGCCATCGAAGATGGGGAGCGCATTGTTGAAGCCGTGCCAGTGCATGGTGTGGCCATCAACGAGGTCTGGGCGCTGGGCCATACCAAGGTTGGTGAGCGAAACCTTGACTTCCGAACCCTCGTCGAATGCGAGTACAGGAGCAGAAATCTGCGCCCGACCCTTTTGGGTAATGACCTGAGCGTCGCTCAAGCCAGTGACGTTGCGGAACCCAAACACGTACATGTTGTACGGCGCGGGAGCATCGTTGTCTGGCCAGTAGGGCGGCATCGCCGGCGCCGAGTCGGGCATGGAGACCCAACCATCGGTGGCGGCGAGATGCACATTGACGGTCTTGGTTGGTGTAAAGCCTGGGGCGGCAACTGCGGTGGGTGCTTGGTGGCCGGCGTAAACTGCTACGCCTGCTCCAGCTGCACCCAACACGCCCGCCCGCAGGAAATTGCGTCGCGACAGCAGCGGATTGATCCCGCTTGTGATGTCGTCGGTCACGATGACTCCTCTGGTAATTCCCGGCCTGATGGTCTAAGAACATCGGATCTGCCGGGGGGTTTGAAATCCCTAGTTGTCGTACTGCCTGTGGGGGGTGCTCCTCCCCCATCTGGGTTAAGCCAGAGGGGGGAGGAGCGGTTGCCTTATGCGGTGAACGCGACCGTGGTTGCCGGTCCGTAGGTCGGCGTGCCGAAGCGTGCCGTTGTCGATACAGAAACCGTCACGTTGTACGTGGTTCCGGCGTTGTATAGACGCGTTCCTGCTGCTGGCACCGGCGCAGCGAGACTGGCGTAAGCCGTAGCTGCTGAGGTTGCCGTCAGCAAGTTACCCAAGAACGTGCCTGTGTGGTACGTAGCCACCGTGGCACCCGTGCCCGCATTCGTAACGACGATCATCGTGTCGGTGATCGCTGCTGGAGCGAATGCGTTCCAGGTGAAGTACAGGCGACGGTTGACCGGGTTGGTCAAGGTTCCGTTGACTGCGTTCACAGCCACGTTGGTCACCAGCGAGCTGGTCCACGCTGCCGCAACTCGAGGTGCCGAGTCCGCAGATGTACCGATCGTGTTGGTGGCGTTAACAGCGACCCAGTAGTTAGTGCCGTTGGTCAGACCAGCGACGGTGCAGGTAAGTGCTGTCGTCGTGGTACAGGTTCCAATTGCGGCTCCACCGGTGAGGGCGTTGTAGACCGTTGCGGTGTATCCGGTGACAGGGTCACCATTGGCCACTGCTGCAGTCCAGGAGATGGCGACGTTGCCATTTCCACGCACTCCGGTGACACCAGTCGGGGCATTTGGCGCCGACAGGACCAACGGAACAACGGTTGCCCGTGGTGACGGTGCTGCCGGCGAGTTACCAGCTGCGTTGGTGGCGTAGACCTCGACGTAGTACGTCGTCCCAGCCGTTAGCGGGCTGATGCGACACGTAAGGGTCGTCGTCGTGCAGGATCCGGCAACGGTTCCACCAGTGGCCGCGGTGTAGGCGGTTGCGGTGTAGCCGGTCACAGGAGTTCCGCCGTTGCTAGCTGGTGCAGTCCAGGCGACGACCGCAGCGGCAGGAGCTGCTGTGACCGAAACCGTCTGCGGTGCCGTCGGAACAACACCGAATGGTGTGCCCGATACGCGTGGCGTGGACGCCAAGCCGGTTCCGACTGCGTTGGTTGCCTTGACATCGACCAGGTACGTCGTGCCGGCGGTGAGGCCGGTGATGTTACAGGTCAGTGTCGTGGTGGTACATGGCGTTCCCAGCGGGGTGTTGAGTGCTGGGTTCGGCACCGTTCCAACAGGAATGAATCCGAGGAGCGTACATGTGGGGTAGTTGGTAGCTCCACCGGCACACACGGTCAACTGGCTTGTGTAAGCAGTCGCGGTGTAACCGGTGATGGCTGATCCACCGTCACTTGCCGGTGCGGTCCACGCAACGCCGAGGCTGTACGAGCGAGGCGTCGTAACAACTCCAGTAGGTGCGCCTGGGACGGTCGCCGGGGTACCTGCAACGCGTGGCGCAGAGGCTGCACCGTAGCCGAGCAGGTTACTGGCCTGGACATCCACGAAGTACGTGGTGCCGTTGGTCAGTCCGGTGATTACACAGGTGGTTGCTCCACCGATCGTGCAGGTAGCGACTGCTGTTCCACCGGTGAGGGCGTTGTATGCAGTGGCCTTGTACGAGCGCAGTGGCAGACCACCGCTATTGGCCGGAGCAGTCCACGAGACCGTGAGCTGGCGATCTCCACGAGTCACGACAACACCGGTAGGTGCGTCGGGAACCGTGGGTGGCGGTGCCCACTGGTACGAACCTGCGTCGGTGCCACCGTAAACCGGCGTTCCGTTCACGTCCGCGGTAGGAGCGGTGTAGGTCGTTCCACCATCGGTGTAGGTAACCGCACCGATGTCGCGCGCCGGTGACGTCTGCGAGATCGAGTAGTCCGCGTTGTCCCATGGGGTAGCGGTTTCGTACGAGATCAACGTCTGACGGAAGGCGAAGAACGAGCGACGAGTGTCAACAACAACCGACGTGGTGTACGGCTTGGTGAACTGCGGGTTGCTGTTCACGTTGGTGCCGAGGCTTCCACTGCAGTCCTGGTTGAGCGTGGTGCCCACACATGACTGGAGGATGGAGTTGCTGACGGGCACGTTACCGGAGTTGTCCTGTGAGCCAACATCCCAGTTGTTGATCGGGGCTGGGTCACCGGCAAGACCGATGCCATGGACGCTTGCACCGTCGAACCAACCGGCCCGGTTGTCCCAGAAGACGTTGTTGAACGCAACGGGGCGGGTGAAGGTTGGCGAGCCGGCGGGCAGGCTGGCCTGGAAGACCTGATCGAGGGCTGAGGTAGCAAGACCAGCAGCTGCAGGCATTCCGTTACTGGTAGCAGCCGTCGCCGAGGTGACGTTGCCGGCGATGGTGTTGTTGTCCAAGACCAGACCAGTGGTGTTGTTCAGCGCGATACCGCCACCCTCATGGGTACTGAGGTTGTTGGTGATCTCGTTGTTCTCAACCTTGATCGACCAGGTGCCAGCGTTGAGGGTGGAGATACCGCCACCATCATCATTGGAGTTGTTTGAGTCGATCTTATTTGCCGAGATCGAAACTTCGCCGGTTCCGCCAGTAAGTTCAAGCGGGCTTGGGGTCAGTTCACCACCGAGCAGGATGGCACCACCGTGGTCGTATGACTCGTTGTACCAGATGCGGTTGTGATCGATGCTGCCCTTGCGGCTGAAGCCGTAGTGCGAGATCGCGCCACCGTATTCGGCACTGTAGTTGCCACAGATGTCGTTGTAGGCAATCCGGTAGCCAGGGGTTCCGGAGAAGATACCGATACCACCGGCAACGTTCTTACCACCGTTGTTGTAGACGTAGTTGTGAGCAATTGACACGTTCTGGTTGATCTGTGGGTAGTTCGTGAGCGGGTTCGCACCAGTGTCATTGGCACCGATGTTTCCGTTCGCGTACGTCGTACCCACGCGGACGGCACCGGCGTAAGCACCGGAGTTACCGTCGATGCGGTTGTTCGTCACGGCCATGCCGTTCGAACCATCGTGGATGTAAACGCCACCACCCTGGGTGATCGCCTGGCCAGCGGCGCCGTATGGCGTCTGCTGTCCCTGCGTCAACAGGTTGACGTTGGTCGGGACGGTCGCCTCGTGACCACCGGTGAGCATGAAGCCGTCAACTGCTGGCTTCGCGTTCGAGGTGAAGGTGATCGTGCCGGTGACCGCCGCCGTGTTGGCGATGGACAACGTCACCGTGGTGTTCGTCTTGGCAGTGACAACAGCTCCCGGTGCGATACCGGTGCCGCTGGCGACCATGCCGACGTTTACGTTGTTGGTGTTGCCAAAGCCACTACGGGTCAACGTCGTCTGGCCGGCAGCACCGGTCATCGTGACTTGGCCGTTGTTGATCGTACCGGTGGTGCCACCAATTGGTGTCAACACTGTGACGTCAGCAGCATCCGGAACCGGAATGTCAGAACCGATCACAGTACCCGGAGTCGGATTGCCGTTGGCACCAGTTGGGTCACCAACAAGGCCAGCAACGAGATCCATCCAGGCCACACCGTTGGGATCACCTTCAGAGAAGGATGTGCCGTTGATGATCGAGCCTGGGACGTACGTGCCGTCAGCCTCGAAGCCGCCGGTACCAATACCCTGCAGCTTCACACCGCTGTGCAGCACGACGCTCTCGGGGTATTCACCCTTCGGCCAGACGGCATCTGGGGTGCGTGGGTAGGCAATAACGAGCGTGTTCGCCTTCGGACCCTCTTTCGCAGCTGCCTCGATGGCATCCTGCAACGGGTACGGAGTCGGCCACGTATCGGTGTTGAACTGCTTGCCAGCACCCACGGTGAAGATCTTCGGCTGGTAACCAGCACCGATCACGTGGATGGTCATACCGGCGGTCGAGTACTGACCAGCAGCGTTCTGCACAACCAGTGAGCGAGGACCGGCTGCGAAGCCCGTCGATGCCGCAGGGATCTGCACCGTGATCTGCGTGTCAGTCCACGAGTTGACCGTGAGCGAGGTGCCCTTTGATGGGTCCGCGTTCGGGTCGTTCGCAGCACCGATCAGCACGTTGCTGTACTTGGTTCCGTCACCGAAGTTCTTTCCGGTGATGGTCAGTACAGAGCCACCCTGTGAAACCGGGTTGTCGACCGCGAAGATCTCCGGCTCACCCGCAGGCTGCATGCACTTCACGTTCACCAGGGAACCGTCGAAGGTGCTCGCACCTGCAGCAACGGGAGCGGTATCAGTAACCGTCCACAAACCTGGCCACGACTGGAACGGCGTAGAGATGGTGCCGTAGCGAGAGTCATATTGAGGGTTGAGATGACCTGGTGAGCCCGGATCATTACCAGTCAACAGGTACATATTCGGTGAGTATCCGGTCGGCGACGGAACGTTTGCACGGTCTGACGACGGAAGGACGCTCTCATAGAACCCATTGGGATCGGAGATTGCGGTGTCCAAAACCTGACCGGTCCAGTCACGGAATCCGGTTGGGTTGTGCTGGAGACCTTCGGCCTCGGCGTAGTTGATCGAGCTTGGATCAGAGGTGATACCAAGGTCGTTCAACAGCAGACCCCACATGTGAGTTGCCAGCGGGACGGGGGTGAACATTTCGAAGTTCGTTCCACCAGTGGACGCATCTCCAACGTTCACGATTTGACTCGTGCACAGTGGCATCTGCTGACCTTCGAATGGGCTTCCACCACCGTTGATGAAGTCTGGATTGGTGACATGCACGGTGTGCATCGGGCCAACGCATGAGTTGTGCTCGCCAAGACCAGTCGTGATTGGATGGCCTGGTGTTGCGGCAGGCATGTCCGGAACGGCATTGGGATCCGTTACCGGGAAGTTCTCCTGTGGCAAGAACGGCTCACCAGAGAAGATGTTGACGTCTTCTTCCTTGGTGATCTGGTACAGCGGCTTACCGTAAGCATCGTTGGGGATGTCAACGGAGACGATGTAGTGCTCTGCCTCAAGCTCTTGCTCGGGGTACTTGTAGCTCTGACCAATGGTCGAACCATCGAGGGGTGCATACAGTTCGAGCGGGTTACCCGAGTCATCAAGCGGGATACAGTCCTGGCCACCGTTGATGGAGTTCGGATCTGCCGGGTCCGGGTACGTACCCGTCGAGGCGATTTGAGCCGAGACTGCTGCTGAACATGCAGGGTACTTCTGTGAACCATCTGCGTTCAGCGCTGCACCGTCGAACAGGTTCAGCTTGGATGAACTGAAACCGTAGTTGCCGTTCACGGTCTGGCCATCATTGTTGTACTGCGCGTTGCCATACTGATCAGGAACCGGAAGACCAACCTGAGTAGCATCCGTCGTGTAGTTGGGTGCATTCGCATCGGTGTTCTGGTACACGATCATGCTTGCATCACCAGGTGCGGCATTCCAGCCCTGAAGATTCGACTCAACACAGCGGATCGCTGGATCGCCGGTGACAACACCATTGGCCCAGTGGATCGGCGCTGGCATCGCAGTGTTACCGGTGAGGATGTCACCGTTCTTGTCGCGAGGCACACAACCCGTCGGGCTGTGGTACGTCTCCGAGGTGTAGGTGTCAGCCAATTGAGGACCATGAACGGCTGAGCCATCGGCTGCCATCATGTCGTCGCCAACAGCTGCACAGTTACCCGTGTAGCCAACACCCGCGTACGTAACCGTGACACCGGTGCCAACCGCGTCACAGACGACGGCCGCGTTCAGGTTGACCGGAATGTTCGGGATACCTGACTGCCAGTTCTCGGTTGCTGCCTGTGAGGCATCGAGTTCGTTACGGGTTGCACCGTACGTGATCGTTCCAGCGATACCACCGGTGTGGCCGGTTGGGATCGGCTTTACAGCCCAATCGATCTCGCCACACTGGCCGAGAATCGGGAGGATCGAAACGTCCACGGCGGAACCGAAGTACGTGTGACCATGCTTGACGTTACAAGGAGTAATCGTCATTGCCGTTGGCTTGTAGCGGGGATCAATGTTCTCAAGCACAAGGTTACGTGCCATCGGGTACGTCTGAAGGACGTTGTAGTAGCCCTTGGCGTCGGTCTCGACACCATTGGTCATCTGGTCGACCGGGGTGTTGTCGCGCTCACGAAGCGTGATTTTATTCTTCGGAACACCAGGCTCGCCCGGATCCTTCTTGCCGTTTCCGTTGAGGTCCTGGAACACGTAACCGTGCACCGAGGCGAACCAGAACTGAATGTACGCAGTTCCGAGGTTCAAGCTCTGAGCTGCACCGTTGGAATCCGTTGGGATGGTTACATTCGCGGTATCAAGAATGTGATCCATGGCGTCATCCCAGTAGGTAACCATGTAGTTACCTGACTTGAGGTTCGGAACGATGTACGAGCCATCCGGGTTGACCTTGGCGGTCGCAACCTCAGCATCGCCAATGTCCATCGCGCTGACTGCCACGAGGCCATGCTCAACGGTGAACGGACCGCAGTCCTTCATTTCCGTGCTGGACGGCATGTCAGCTAGGACAACGCTGGACTGAGCCGCGCCGCCTGAGCCGATGTACTTACAACCTGAGTGCAGGTTGCCCGAGATCGAGGCCGTACCAGCAGCTGACGGCAAGGTCTGACCACGACTCGGAAGGCAGGTTGGGTCACCGGCAACGCCGAGACATGCGTTGTCGACCGCGTCAGCGGTCGTCTTCTGCGGGATGAAACCGAACTGCATTTCCGGCACAAGCTCTGCACCGTAGGTGGTCTCGGCACCGTAACCGGTGTCACCGGCCATAACCCACCAGTCGTGGTCAGGTCCACCCTCAAGGGTGGTGGTCTGCAGCCAGTCCTTCTTGCCATCTGGCTGACGAACGGTGGTGCCGTAGCGGCTTGGGAACAGGTTCGGAATGACAATGTCACCGTTCTCGTCGGAGATGCACTTACCGTTTACCGAAGAGAAAGTGATGACGGTGCCAGCGGCGATTGCGGTGGCATTTCGCTCGGACACAGTTACGCGAGTGTAGGCAGGAGTGGTGCCACGCGCTGCAATGTTGTTAACCGCGTTGACGTAGGCATTGGTGCCGATACCGGTACCGGTTACCTCAGCGCCAACGAATGGTGCGGTGGTACCGGCTGGAAGTGCGATGCGGAATGAAGACGCCGCGCCAGAGGTGCCAACGGCAGCCTGAGCGACAGCGGTGTTCACTACGGGAGCCGCGATGACGGGAGCACCAGTGGCGTCCATCTTCACCGCACCGTTCGGGTGCGCCGGATCGTAGTCCGGTGATTTCGGATCTGAGCTGGTGTGCTCGTAGACCGTACACAGCGGGTTGCCGAAGACGTCGTTGCTGACATCACCAAGCTGGTCGGTGAGGTAGGCGCGGAAGCCCTGAAGGCCAGCCTCGGCGTCGATCTCGTAGGTACCGTCAACTGGGGCTGCGTCTTCGAAGACGCGGATGCGCAGCGTGCCTGTCGGCAGCGGACCCTCGTTGACGCGAACGTTGATCGGCTTGGCCATCGGCACGGTGAAGCGAGCGCCACCGATTTCTGCGTTTGAGTCCACGACCGTTCCGCCGACATTGGCTAGATCAGCCTTAACCGAGATGATGTAGTTGCCATCGGGAAGATTTGTGACGGTGTTGATGTCGTTATGCGAGACACCGTTCTTGTCGACACCCTGCTCACCTTGAGTAACGATCGGGTCCGCGGTGTTTGAATCGCGCGTACCGCCCCATTCACAGTGATTCGGGAACATTGGGTCGTACTTCACGGTGTCTGTGTCGTTTGAGTTTGGCTTACAGGCCTGGAAGGTCTGGCCCGCGTACTGCGCCACGTAGTTCGGATCAGCCTGATCCGTTGGGTACGTGTACGTGGTCTGGTACGGGTTACCGATATTGACCTTCTGGATCAAGTAGCTGTAGTGCGTGGCCGCATCATTGGCATGAATGAAGCCTGGGCCGGTGTTCTGACTGATGTTGAACACCACGTTCACCGCACCGGCATCGGCAGTTGTGCCGGTACCAGCCGTCAGGTTGTTGGTTGTTGTCGTAGCAGCGTTAGCGGCTGGGGCAGCGATTGCTCCCGCAGCGGCCATCGTGCCGACGGCAAGTGCCGCAGCGGCGATGCTTGCGGTGATTCGGCGGCCGGAGCTCGCGAATCGCCCGCGAACGCCGACTGCGGCCTTCATGGACTTGGAGGACATAGGGCTCTCCCATGTAGTAGGACGGTTCATGACGCGATCGTTGACGTGCGTAGGGTGAAACTGCGGAGCAGTTCGGACAATGTGGTCTGCCGTTGCTCAACGAGAGCCACAGCCGAACTCACCAGGGGTGCGGTACGTGTTCCGTGTCCGGGGTGTCCGGAAGGGGACGCGAGTTCGACGATCGGGATACGACCGTCGAATCCGGTGTCGGCACAGACATTGCAACCGACCCCGTGGATAAACGTGGTGGATGGTGATCCACCGAGCTCCGTCCACGCCATACGCTCAGCGTCTGACGGGTGGAACGTCGTTGAGCAGGCACCACATACACGTCGTACGAGGCGCTGGCCAACAATCAGAACGGCCTCACTCGCGAGATCATCGCGGGTGAGGTTGAAACGGGTTAGTGCTGCTGAGATGGCGTCGTCAGCGGCGATACGCATGCCCGCGATCACCAAACGACCTTCATTACTCAGCTGTCGTACTGACGTCGCAACCGAAGTTGAGACGACATCTGTGAGGGCAACGACATCGGCCTGTGCCATTCGCACATGCGATAGACCGGCGTGCACGTCGTGTTCTGCTCCAGCGTGGATCCGCAAGAGACCAGCGGCCTGGGTGCTGTGGTCTGAAGAGATCACCGATACGAGACGTTCGTCAGAATCGATCTCATCAACAATTGCGCGGACAGTCGTCGGCACACCGGAATCGATCGGACCAGCGACCAAAATCAAACCGTTGTAGCGGTCGATGTGATCGCGGATCTCGTTAACGATCGATGCGGAGAATCCAAGTTCGTCAAGTGAACGGATCCCCACCTGTGGAATTTCGATGACGACTGTTTGCGCCCAACCACGTGACGAGACCGAAGCTGACACGGACTCGCCTGACGCCGTCGTCACCGTCGAGACGGCGAAGTCCCCATCCGGATGTGCGGCATTCTGCGAGTGGAAAGTGCGCTTGAGAGCGGCGGTGAAATCAGCATTCAGCATGCACACGACCCGCCACACACCGTCGACGCGCATCCGCAGCGACGTCGTAGCCGCGTTGCTCAACTCGAATCGAGCGGTAGACGCACTGAGGAACCGACCAACACGAACGATCGCGCCCGTTGGATCAATCGCTGAACCGTTGAACGCAATTTCGGTGATGTCCCGAGAGCGAATGGACGCAGCCACTTCGGCTTCGGAGGCAACGTGAAGTTTGATTTGGTAGCCGGTCAGAGCACGAAGCTCAGCAGACAGCTCCGCGGTGGGCAGCGCGGTGGCAACATGCAGGACGTCGCCATCAACATTGAGCGGAACGCACGAAAGGCGCCGACAGTCGTCGGCGCTCAATTCGGTTCCTGCGGGGCGTAGTGGTGGCCCCGTTCGGAGGTCAACCACATTCAACTTGTGGTGAAGGGCAAGTGCAGCAAGCACCTGGCCGGGAGAGATTGCGCTCCATCGACTTAGTACGTCGAGGAAGGCCTCGCCGGTCATCTCGTGCTCGATGAAAGCAGCGTCAGCAATCCGTCGCTCAACACCGGTAGTGGTAACGATCAGATCGACTAGCGAAGCTGCACTAGAACGCTCATTGTCGTTGTCCTGCATGGTGTTTCTGGGCATCGGAATGACGCGCGAACGCCTGTCGGTAACGACGCTAGCCGTACCGTCGCCTTCGGGTGTGAGACCCACGCGCGCTCCTAATAACTCGAGTCTGAAATAGCGTTTTTCAGTGTCAGAACCGAACCCGCGGGCATGCGGGCTCCGAATGAACATGTCGAGATAACCAGTGAGCGTGGGTTGTCCAACATCCCTAAAAGGAGGCCACGCAGTTGACGGGAGTCCCCTCATTTGAGGGGTTCGGAGGATGCACGTTAGGTGACCAAAAATGATCTGCCACAGTTTTTCGCAGGCCACGACTCCGGGGCCTACTCCATTCGAGTGAACGGAGTCCCAAATACCCCCCCAACGAGGGTATGTCGGGGCATCACCCGTTTGGCCCAGTCACTTAGACGGGGGTTCGGACGATACGTACATTGGTTACACCAAAGAGGTGGGGCCACACGACGGGATCCTACGTTCGGCCAGGCGGACATCCACCGTAGAACGGATGTTTTAGCAACAAACTGGGCGAAAACTGGATAAATCTTTACCGTCGGAGTTGATCAAGGAGGCGACATGGCAGCCAGCAACGAGTTAGCCCCCGGACGTCTGGCCGACGTGGTTCGGGTTTTAGTCGTAGACGATCACCGGACCATCGCGGAACTTCTCGGAGCCATGATTCGCTCGCAGCCAGATCTGGACTGTGTGGCGAACGTTTACTCAGCCGATGACGCCGAGGCTTATGTCAACAGCGCCGAGCTCCCCCCAGACGTAGCAATTGTCGATGTGGATATGCCAGGACGCGACGGCCTGGCACTTGCCTCGGCACTCAGCGAGTCAAATCCCCACATGCGAGTGGTCATCATGACCTCGCACGCAACGCCAGAGATCTTCGCGCGGGCCACCGCTGCCGGTGCTGCTGCATTCATCCCCAAAGAGTCAGCCCTCGAGGACATTCTTGACGCTGTGCGTTTCAGCCGACGCGGATCCATGTGGGCACCGACAGAACTGCTGCAGACACTCGGTCAGACCCAAGCCGCTGCCGCGTCCACAGGAAACGACTCCGGCTTAACGAAGCGTGAGCTCGAAGTGCTGACATTGCTAGCCGAAGGCTTCTCCGTCCAGCAGATCTCACGTCGGCTCGGACTTTCAGTTCATACCACCCGCGGCTATGTAAAGACGCTGCTCGTCAAACTCGAAGCACATTCGCAGCTCGAAGCTGTGCTCGTCGCCGCTCGCCGCGGTCTCATCGCCTCGGTCTCATAAGGCACGGCGCTTCGACCAACAGTCCGCACGTTCGCTGCCCGCATGTCCACGTTGATCTTGGAGGATCCGTGTCACGACTCATTCGCATTTTCGCACTGACCATCTCCGCTACAGTCGGTCTTCTGCTCTGCGCCGGCATTGCACCTGCATCAGCACATGCCCGCTTGATCTCGTCTTCACCGAGCAACGGTCAATCACTGCCGCAGGGCCCAACTCAGGTTGTGCTGACCTTCGATCAGCCGGTGACAGTACAAACCCTCCGCGCAACAAGCGATGACGGGACGGAGGTGCAACTCGGAACCCCAGTTGTTTCAGGGAACACCGTCACCGCGTCCTGGCCCGGTGGCCAAAAGGGCGCCCTCTACCGCTTGGGCTATCTCATGAACTCTCAGGACGGTCACTCAGTGGAAGGTTTAATGCTTTTCACCTATGCGACCGCATCGCCTGGCACTCCCCCGCCGCCACCGGGTAGCGATAGCGGCAGTACCCCGTGGGCAATGATCGGGCTAGGCGCACTCGCTCTGCTTGCCGCGGGTGTTGGTGTGGCAGCATGGTTGCGATCACGCGCAGCGGGATCTAGCGCACCCACGACAGGTGGCGGACGGCACGCCGCCCCTGCCGCGCCAACACCGGCAGCACCGTCAGTCTCCGACGCGTCACCACCGAGCGAGGTTCCGGTCTACACACCGGACAACGGTCCCGCAGACGGTGGACCAACGAGCACGCTGTAGTCCGCAGGACGCTAACGCCACTTACACATTGAACGGCACCCGCTCACATTGGGCGGGTGCCGCTGTTTGTGTCTATAGATCCGAGCTCGGCGTGCACCCACGACATGACGCGGTTTTCCGCAACGAACGACAGAAACGGAATAGTGCCGGCGACACCCACGAAAAGGATTCGCGGCAGTGACCAGCGCATGCGCAAGCTCAGATCCAAGGCGCACAGCAGATAGATCATGAACAGCCATCCGTGTGCGATGGCCAGGTAGGTATCGCTATCAATAACGTGGAAAACATTCTTGGCGATGATGGCCGCCACAAAAATGATCAACACCACGCCAACGATGTAGGCCATCACGCGATAGCGCTTCAATGAACCAGCAATACTTTCGGCGGTTGGACCAGCCACGTCAGTAAACCTTCTTTCGGGTGGGATCAGGCTTCGATTGTGTCACCTTGTTTGACGCAGCTGCTGTCGCGGATGAATCGTCAGCGGCGATGCGCCCGCCGACGGACGCATTCACCTCACCTTTGCGTCTGATCTCCTCGTTGACGTCGTCGCGCAGGATCCGCCACCAGAAGTACACGACGCAGCCGGCGAAAAGGATCCACTGAATTGCATACGTAACGTTTTGAGCGCGCAGTCCGGTGCCAGCCGACGGGCCATATGCAACCGTCGTCTCAGCTAACCCCGACTCGGCGGGGGTCTGCGCAACCCACGCACCGAGGATTGGAGTCACGCCAACTGCCGCAGCCGTTAGTTGACTGACCTGCCCCACAGGCAGGGTAGTCGCGCCACCCGGATCACCATCGAATGGCTGGGTCGTGCCAGTAACGGTTACTTGACCGCCGGGGACAGCATCAATCGCGGGGTCACTAGGCGACGCAACAGTGCCGCGGGCGATGGCGATCGCGAGCGCCGACGGTCGAATGAGCGGTGTCACAACGACGTAGGTTGACGCATCACGTCGAACCAGCACTTGATGCGTGCGGTCGTACGTTCCCGTCACCTCGACTCGCTTGCCGTAATTATCCGGAGCCACAGATCCAGAGCCAGGCACTATTTGGTCGATCGGGACAATGGGCTGACTCACGATCATGTCGCGCTGAGCTCGCTCCCACTGCCACACCGACAGGGCTGCGAAACCGGCTAGGGCGAGCAGGGCCAAACATGTCAGGGCCACCCACTTACGGGTCCGCAACATTGTCAGCACGGCACCACCGTAACTCGCGTGAGAAAAATCGACATGTCCGGCATGCTCGTCCTATGCCTGGTGACCTTCCTATCCGCGGATCACTGGTGATCCCCGAATCCGAACTCAAATGGAGATTCTCTCGATCAGGCGGGCCGGGCGGTCAGGGTGTAAATACGACGGACTCTCGCGTTGAACTCCTTTTTGATGTTGAGGGCAGTGCGATCCTGCGCGGGGTGTACCGCGAGCGCGCCCTCGACCGGCTTGCCGATCGGCTCGTCGGCGGCGTTCTGTCGGTGACGGCTTCCGAGCAGCGAAGCCAATATCAAAACAGGATGGCCGCCGAACGCCGCCTAGTCGAGATCCTCAAAACCGCGACTGCACCCCCACCCCGGGCTCGGGTGGCAACTAAGCCCACCGCTGGGTCGAAGCAACGTCGAATCGACGAAAAGAAACGTCGCGGCGAGATCAAACGTCAACGACGATCTACCGAAGACTAAGCACCAACCTGACCTGTGGATATCGACAACCAGATGTCACGGTCGTTTGATCTCCTTACTTCTTCTCCTAAGTAAGTAATCACCATGGATGTTGCGGCACGGATGACGTCGAAGGGCCAAGTCACGGTTCCTAAGTCGGTCAGGTACGCCCTTGGACTTTTCGAAGGAGATGAGGTGGGTGTTCCGAGTCGACGGGCGTCTCCCGGATCGCATCTTTTAACCGCACAGTTGATCGAGTGACCACGGCGACGCGAGTCGAACCTTGAACTCCTACTCGGCAGGCGCCCCCGAGTGCCTTCACCGCGACCCACGGTTACGAGGTGGGTTCGGATCCGTCATCGACGATGGTGTCGGTCACCGGTCCTTGGGCATGTTCAGCCGGTGTCTCCTCAGTCAGGGCCACTGCATCTGAGGCTTTGTCCGCCGAGGCAGCGGACGACTTTCTCGGCCGCTCCGTCGCGGCCTCGTCAAAGTCGATCTTCTTGAACTGACGATTCATGCTCTTCCAAATCACAAAGACCGTGACGGATAGAAACACCAGCGATACGAAGCCGAGCCAGCCGGGCGACACCAAAGACGCGTCTGGCTCATTGCTCGACGGTGACGGTGATGGAGTTGCATCACCAAGCAGCACGAGGAACCAACCATTGAAGAACGTCACGCGGACTCGCTCATATCGCCAGCATCAACACGTAGGCCGGTGAACAGATCCCGTTCGATCCCCCGCTCGTCGACAACGATTTCAACGCGATTGCGTGCCAACTGGAAATCCTCAGTTGGCCACACTCGCCGCTGCGTCTCCTGCGAGATACCAAACCAGTCACCCTCTGGATCGACTTGCGTTGCATGGGCTTTCAACGCCCGGTCGCGCACGTCAAACCACTCAGAACACTCGATCTGAGTCGTTAGACGTCCTTGATCTTCAGGACGGTCCTCCCACTCTTCGAGCCACTCGGCGAAGGGCGACGTCCCCGTCTCTTCAAGTGCGGCCTCGTGTAATGCGATAAGCCGTTGCTTGTGAAAGCCGAGCTGGTAATAGACCTTTGCCGTTTGCCACGGCGCTCCAACGTTCGGCGAGACATTCGGGTTAGCAGCAGCGTCCACCGCATACATCGTGATGACATGCGTCTGAATGTGATCAGGGTGTGGGTAGCCGCCATTTTCGTCGTACGTCGTCACCACATGCGGCCGGAATTCACGAATGAGTGCGACGAGGGGTTCACCCGAAACTTCAACGGGAACAACAGCAAAGCAGTCCTGCGGCAGGTCAGGGGTTACGCCATTTTCGTCCGGCTCAGGAAGCCCCGAGTCCATGAAGCCGAGCCACGTGTGTTGAACGCCGAGAATCTGCGCCGCCTGCTCCATCTCTCGACGACGAACCCCAGCCAGATCAGCTACCACGGCGGGATCGTCATGCAACGCCTTGTTCAAGATGTCGCCGCGCTCGCCGCCAGTACAAGTCACAACCAACACCTCGACACCCTGAGCCACATACATTGCAGTTGATGCAGCACCCTTACTGGACTCGTCGTCCGGGTGTGCGTGCACGGCCATTAGGCGAAGCGGTTCACCTAGTTCTGGCAGCACGACGTCGACCTGTCGTTGATCGGACACGTAACCTCCCCCACATCAGATGCGAGATAATCGAGACAAAGACTTAGAACTAGTCTCCCAGACCCGCTGTGAGACGCTCGTCCAGTGGGTAGTTTCAGCCCGCGACGAACCTGTGGAGGTGGACATATGAAGACCGATGCAGCTGAGTTATCACCAGCCATGCGTGAACGGTATGGAATTCGGCCCACCTCACCGTGGACTATTGCAGCAATCGCCGTCCTGACCGTGGCCTTCCTTGGCCTCATTGGCGCCATCACCTGGCAGTTGGCCAAACCTTCAGTGCAGACACAACTTGTCCGCTTCACGGTGGACTCTGACAATGTCGTCAACGTCACCTTCGATCTTCAGCGCGACGGCAGTGCCACGACGACGTGCGCGCTGAGAGCGCGCGATGTTCACCATGTTGACGTTGGGTACGCAACGTTCGCGATCACGCCCGGGCGCGCAGCCCTCAGGGTGACGTATCCACTGGCAACGTTGGCTAAAGCCACGTCAGCGGAGGTTCTTGGCTGCGCGGACCAATCCGCACCGCGCGTCGATGCCCCAGCTTTCGCACCGGGAACGGTGAATCCACCTCAGCAGCCGACGGTGAACGGCGGCTAATCGGCCATCACCGGACTATCGCCGGGTTAGCAGATCCGCCTGAGATTCCCGTAGATCACGCTTTCGTCGTACTCTTACTGTTCGCAGTACAGGACGATCCATCGTTAGCGGATCGCACGCCCCACCGGACGTTACGTCGTCCCCGAGTTCGTGAAGGTCATCGTGAGCGACGCCAAGACTCAAGAAATCTGGTTGACCCAGGAAGCTTTCGACCGTTTGACCGAAGAGTTAGGCGACCGATCTGGGCCCTTGCGCGAGCAAATCGTCAAACGCATTGAAGCGGCGCGCGAAGAAGGCGACCTCAAGGAAAACGGCGGTTATCACGCGGCCAAGGAAGAGCAGGGCAAGAACGAGGCGCGCGTGCGCGTACTGCGTCACATGCTTGAGAACGCGAAGATCGGTGCACCGCCGGCAGAAGAGGGCAAGGTCGCGCAGGGTCAGGTCGTCAAAGTGCGGTTCCCCGCGTTCGACGATACCGAGACATTCCTGCTCGGTAGCCGCGAAGAGGCAGCAACAGCGACAATCGACGTCTACTCCCCCACCTCACCTCTCGGTGCGGCGGTTCTCGGGCGCAACGTTGGCGAAACCGTCGAGTACACCACCCCTAACGGCAAGGTACTGGCCGTGGAGATTCTGTCGTCCGAGGTCTACACCGGCTAATGAGGGCGGCACGGCGTACTTACGCCGACTGACGGTACTTCCTCACGGCAAGTGTCGCGAAGATCAGAATCAACAAGCCACACGATCCGACGGTGTACGCGATCGGGTGCTGTTGCGGCCATGCATCGCTGATGTATCCGGTTGGATTTCCGAACAGCTCACGACAGGCCAAGACCACAGCCGAGACGGGATTCCATTCAGCGATCGTCTGCACCACAGGTGGCATTCCGGTGAGAGGCACGAAGGCATTCGACAGGAACGTCAAAGGAAACAGCCACACGAGACCAGCGGTATTTGCTGTCTCGGTGTTCGGCATATGCAAACCGATCCAGCAACCAATCCACGAGACCGCGTAGGCAAAGAGCAACAACAGTAGGTAGGCGCAAACGGCATCGATAAATCCGTTGTGGATTCGCCATCCGACAATCAGTCCGGTAACCGACAACACCGCGAGCACAAGAACCTGACGCAAGACATCGGACGCGGTTCGACCGAACAGAACCGCCGAGGCCGCCATCGGCAGTGAACGAAACCGATCGATGATGCCCTTTTGCATATCCTCAGCCAGACCAACGGTCGATGCGGCCGAAGCAAAAGCTACGGTCTGACCGAAGATTCCGGGCATCAAATACTCTCGATACGCCGCAGCACCAGCGGCCGGATCTGCACCCGGGATCGGGATCGCTCCCCCGAACACGTAGGCGAAGAGCAGCACAAAAATGACGGGCTGCACCAGTGAGAAAAACAGTACTTCCGGCACACGAGTCGTCGCGATCAGATTGCGCTGGGTAACAACAAATCCGTCATGTAACAGCCAGCCGAACATCGGCCGCTTCATTTGCTCAGGCGCGGGTGTCGTAGCCATTACTCAGCTCCCTTACGAGCGCGACCACGGCCGCGAGTCGGTTTTGCGCTATCCGCCGCAACTTCTTCTGCCGCATGACCAGTCAGTGACAGGAACACGTCGTCGAGAGTGGGCCGACGTAGCGAAATGTCGTCGAGGCTTACTCCCGCCACGTCCAAAGCTCGAACGGCTTCGACTAAAATCGTGGAGCCACCCGAGACCGGCGCTGTAATGCGACGAGTCACTGCGTCCAACGACACGTCGCCATCGGCCAAAGCGCGCAGTGCGGTTGAGGCATCGTCCAAGTTGGAACCAGAATGAATCACAACCTCTAGTCGATCACCGCCAACTTGGGTCTTCAATTCATCGCTCGTACCCTGTGCGATCACGTGGCCGCGATCGATGACAACGATCTTCTCGGCCAGCTGATCGGCTTCCTCGAGATACTGCGTCGTCAGCAACACGGTTGTGCCGTCAGCAACCAGATCCGAAATTACTTCCCACATTTGTTGACGCGATCGCGGATCGAGCCCGGTCGTCGGCTCGTCTAGGAAAAGAATCGACGGTCGACCAATCAAACTCGCTGATAGGTCAAGGCGTCGTCGCATACCGCCTGAGTACGTCCGTACCGGTCGATCTGCAGCATCAGCAAGGGAGAAGCGCTCAAGTAGTTCAGCCGAGCGCTCCTTCACATAGCCATGTGGCAGGTGGTAAAGCCGGCCAACCATCGAAAGGTTCTCTAGCCCTGTGAGGTACTCGTCAATGGCCGAGTACTGACCGGTCAGCCCCATGACGCGACGAACCTCGTCCGGATGCTTCACCACGTCAATACCCGCGACGGTCGCTCGACCCGAATCAGGACGCAGCAACGTCGTGAGGATTCGAACCGTCGTGGTCTTACCCGCTCCATTCGGTCCAAGGAGTCCGAACACCGTGCCAAATGGGACGGTCAGATCTAGACCGTCAACAGCTTTCACATCACCGAAGTGCTTGACGAGTTGCTCAGCAACAATCGCATTACCCGCGGGGTTGGGTGTGTTCATCTTGTTATCCAACCTCCACGTGATAGCCACCATCAGCCAACGTCTGCAACAGACTGTCGCGATGATTTGGACCGCGAGTTTCTACCTCGACTTCGATTTCAACATCGTGCAGGCCCAATTGCGGATTCGTGCGGACGTGACCAACTTCGACGACATTTGCATCGCAGTCAGCTAGGGCCTGCAACAGGCCAGCGAGCGAGCCGGGTCGATCTGGCATGGTGATGCGAAGCGTTGTGTAACGACCACCTGCAGTAAGGCCGTGACGAATCACTCGGAGCAACAGCAGCGGATCAATATTGCCCCCCGACACCACCGCAACCACCGGCGCTTCAAACGCCTCCGGATGATCGAGGATCGCAGCCATGGCCGCGGCGCCAGCAGGCTCGGCAACAAGATTGCTGCGCTCAGCGCACAGAACCAGGGCTCGAGCAATCGCTTCGTCATCTACGACGACAATCTCATCGACGATGTCCTGCACGACGGCGAACGGAACGTCACCGGGACGACCAACCGCGATGCCATCAGCCATCGTGGTCATGGATGTCAACTGGACGGGGTGACCCTCGGCCAACGACAGCGGGTACGCAGCCGCCCCTGCCGCCTGTACTCCGACGACGCGAACGTCTGGACGTAGAGCCTTGATGGCAATAGCCATGCCGGCGAGCAACCCACCACCACCGGTACAGACCACGACCGTTTTTACGTCGGGGCGCTGCTCGAGAATTTCAAGGCCACACGTACCCTGGCCCGCGACGATGTCGGGGTGATCAAAGGGATGGATTAGTACCGCTCCGGTTTCAGCTTCATACGCTCGGGCAGCAACTAGGCAATCGTCGATTGTGCTGCCGGTGAAAATAATTTCCGCTCCGTAACCACGCGTCGCTGACACCTTGGGAAGGGGAGCACCGACGGGCATGAAGACCGTGGACTTGATTCCGAGGATCTTCGCCGCGAGCGCAACACCCTGCGCGTGGTTTCCCGCACTCGCCGCGACGACACCTCTGGCTCGCTCTTCCTCAGACAACCGCGAGATGCGCGTGTAGGCGCCACGAATCTTGAAGGAACCGGCGCGCTGAAGGTTTTCACACTTCAGATCAACGGGGCCGCCAACCTTCTCAGCGAGCCATCGCGCGGGCCGCAACGGCGTCTCCCTGATTACACCGCGCAGGAGCTCACGTGCGGCAAGGACATCATCAACAGTCACAGAGTTAGGCACCCGCCGAGTCTGCCGTACTCCGGCGCCCTAGCGCGCCTTAGGCACGAAAATCCGGCTCCCAGATCCAGATTGGCTGACCCCATGCTGCGCCCCTTGACACGTGGGCGTAGAACGGTCTTATGAGTATGCGTTCGAATGATCGAGCCGACACGCGCGCGGCGGCTTCCCGAGCGGCCGCACGTCGCACCGCGCCCGTCGATCTTCCGACGCCTGCACCCTCATCATTCGGCAAAGTCGAACGTCCCAACGGACCGCTAGGACTGGGAATCATCGCCTCTCTGGTAACCGGGCGAAGTCAGCCCAATTACCTATTCGAGGCTGCCGCGCGCGAAAATGCGCCAGTTGCCCATCTGCGTATGGCCGGGGATCACGTCTACATTCTGAGCGACCCGGCTTTAGTCAATGAAGTGTTCCTCGACAACGCTCGCGACGTGATGAAGGGACGGGGTCTCCAGGCCGCCCGCTCACTGTTGGGCAACGGGCTGCTGACGAGCGAGGGCGACTTCCATCTTCGTCAGCGGCGTTTAGCGCAACCTGCTTTTCACAAGCAACGCATTGCTCAGTACGCCGAGCAAATGGTGACCGAAACGGTGCGACATGTTTCCCCGTGGCGTGACGGTGACCGGGTGGACATGGTCGAGCACATGACAAGCCTCACATTGGCCATTGTCGGCCAAACACTGTTCGGCAGCGACCTCACGGGTGACGCGAAAATGTTCGGCGAGACATTGGCCGAACTCATCTCAGGCTTCGGCCAGCTGTCGGCACTTGGCAACGAGCGCCTTGTGCGCGCGCTCCCACAGGGCCGTCGGCTCTTGGCAAAGGTTGAAGATCTCGACCAGGTCGTGCAACGCATCATTGATGACCATCGGTCCGATATCGCCAACGGTCATGGGCGTCCCGATCTGCTGACGTGGATGATTCAAGCACACGACGATCAGTCTGCTGATCGCTTCGGAGCAACGATGACCGATGATCAGCTGCGCGACGAAGTCATGACAATGGTTCTTGCTGGTCACGAAACGACGGCGATGGCTCTGTCGTGGATGTGGTACTCACTTTCGGTTGAACCGGGGATCGATCAACGGTTAGCCGCCGAGTGGCAGTCGGTTCTTGGCACGTCACCACGCGTCCCGACCTTCGACGACATCGCACAACTCAATCTGACGCGGGCAGTCGTGGCCGAAACCATTCGTCTCTACCCGCCGGCATGGATTATGGGCCGACGAACCCTCGTAGACATGACGATCGGGGGCTGGCAAATCCCAAGTGGGTCAATCATTTTGGGCTCCCCATGGATCTTGCACCGGGATCCTGCTCTCTGGGATAGCGCGACGTCATTCCGACCGGATCGTTGGCTCAATTCCGAAGGACAGTTCGACGAATCCGCACCTGGTGTTCCGCGTGGCGCATGGATTGCATTTGGCTTTGGAAATCGCCGGTGTATCGGCGAACAATTTGCCTGGACGGAGGCCGCATTACTTCTGGCGACCATCGGGTCAACGTGGCGTCCGGAGTTAGTCCCCGGCACTGCCGTCGAGACTCAGGCCGCGGTGACCTTACGTCCACGCAACGGGCTCCCGATGACGATCCGTCGGCGGCACCTGGACGCAGACTAGATAGCGCCTCGTTCACGTTCGTCTAGGACGACCGCCGCCGCACCCGAGATGCCCGCCAGGTATCCAAGTTGCGCTGGGATTATCTGGCACTGACGAACGAAAGCCATTCCGGCATATTCGTCGAACGCCTCAAGCAAAGGCGCGAAGAACACCTCGCCACTTTGAGCAATCCCGCCACCAATCACGACCAGCTCCAGATCCAGAGCGGCAGCGATCGACGCGATCGCAATGCCAACCGCGCGGCCGGCCCGAGCGAAGGCACGCACCGCAGCGTCGTCCCCTGCCCGCGCACCTTCAGCTACTGCCCGACCCGTCTGCTCGCCGGACCAGCCAAGTTCGACGGCATGAGCAACGATCGACGGCCCCCGCGCGATTCTCTCGACGCAACCACGTCCACCGCAGTTGCAAACCGGGCCGTCATGTTCGGCCACGATATGTCCCACGTGACCAGCATTGCCAGAATGTCCGTCAATACGTCGACCATTGAGAATGAGTCCGCCTCCAACACCCGTAGACACGACCATGCCGAGCATGTTCTCGGTGCCACGTCCGGCACCCCAACGGTGCTCGGCCAAGGCGAGGGCAACCGCATCGTTATGAATCGCAATGGGTCGATCGCCAGCAAACCGTTGGCGCATCTGCTCTTTGAGCGGGTAATCGCGCCAAGCTGGAATGTTTACCGGCGACACTCGTCCATTAGGCCACACCATCGGACCACCACAGCCGATTCCAACCGCGTCGTAATCATGATCTGTCGATCTCAGCACGGTGTCGATCAAATCCTCGACGTCTTCCCACAGTGCTTCGGCCGTTCCGTTCGCGATAGTCGGCCTCATCTCATGCGCGATGAGAGAACCGTCCGCGCGGACAAGGCCGGCAGCAAGTTTCGTACCGCCAACGTCAAGGCCAAGGATCACGCTCACAGGACTATCAGATCATGACCGCTCGATGGCGCGGCCTTGATTGCTTGATTAGCCGAACGCTAAGACGGTTGCGGAGTTGCCATGAAGATGATTGCGTCCGCCGGCCGGACCAATTTCACCGTCAGCAAAGAAGCCAGCGACCCGATCGGTTCCTAATCCAAGACGAACAACTTCAATGTCGTGATCGGCCGAAGCAAAGAGTCCTTGCCCGCGCCCGTTGCTGGCGATAAGTAGCGCGCCTGCACACTGTTCGAACATTCCACCATCGCGCAGTGAGGACAGTGTCTGGGATAAATCAGTATGAGCGGCGGCCTCATCTCGAAGTTGGAATTGCACCGTGCTGCCGACGGGAACAGCCTGACCTAGCGCGATCGAGCCGTCAGCTCGATCTGCCCCCAGGATCGATCGGACGAGGAAATCTCCGTGCTCGTGCTCCTCTGAATACTCATCAAGCGCGATCCCGAGCTGCAATCCCGCGATGGCCATCGCACGATCCTCATCATCGAGTGAATCCACCACGTCGATTGCCTGGTCGAGAGCGGACCGGCTCGCAAGACCTCGGATCCGCAAACCGTCGACCGCCGTCACCGCCATCGGTTGACCGACCGGTCGGCATCCCTGTGACACGACAACCTGCGCGCTCACAGCGCCACCGAGCACAATGCCCACGGCACCGCGGTCGTAGATGTGCTCGTTGAGCAGCAACCGGGTATCGCCGCGATACGTCGACCCGCTGGCCATGCCGCCGGCGAGGGGCAAGCCATGCAGGACGTTAGGAAGGCCCTGAAGAAATCCTTCGGCCGGGAACGACCAGGGGTCGCCGAGTAGCACCCCAACGACATCGGTTGACCGTGCGGACGGCGTACCCATGACCGCCGTGGTTTCAGCATCACGCATGACTTCGAGGTGAAATGAGCGGACCGTCACCTCCGGTAAAACCGCGGCCCACACGCTCACGCAGGCCCGGCCTTCGACGCCGCGACCACGACCCATCACACCGTCTGCCGAGCACCCAATGACGGTGCGCGCGCCTAGGTGTTCGCGCGCTGCCAGCAATGCTGAAGCCGCCTCATCGGGGGTTCCACCGGAAACAAACACAAAGGCGAGGTCCGGAACTTCACCGCCGAGGCGACTCAGGGCGGACTGAGCCGCCACAAGGGCAGCGTCGTCCAGCATGTCGGCCTCTGCGAGGCCATCACCGATCAAGGTCTTACGCATGTCTCCAGTGTCCCGACTCGCGCGCGCCGGTAACAGTCGTTCCAGCCGAATGGGTGTCGGCAAACGGGTGGTCTTTGCCAATTTCGCCAAATATTTCGCGTGTTTGCCTAAACAGGCTTACGGTCAGAGGGTGACCGATCACCAAACGCCACTCATCCCGCGCGACCTCCCGACGACCTTGGGCGCGCTGCGCACCTCCGGCCACGAGCATCGCAACGTCAAAGACGAATTGCGCGAAAACCTCGTCGAGGTTTTGCGTCGTGGAGACGATCCTTTCCCGGGAGTGGTTGGCATTGAGGACACCGTGCGTCCACAACTTGAGAGGGCAATTCTTGCCGGTCATGACCTTGTCCTGCTCGGCGAGCGCGGTCAGGGTAAGACCAGGCTCCTGCGCACCATGATCGGGCTGCTCGACGAGTGGACACCGGTTATCGAGGGCAGTGAACTCAATGAGCACCCTTATGAACCGATCAGCGTGTGGGCTAAACGACGCGTTGCTGAACTCGGTGACGAAACACCCGTCAGTTGGCTTCATCGCAGCCAGCGTTACAACGAAAAACTCGCCACCCCCGATACCAGTGTTGGCGATCTGATCGGTGACGTTGATCCGGTGAAGGTGGCTGAGGGTCGCACTTTGGGAGATCCGGAAACCGTTCACTACGGCTTGGTACCGCGCACGAATCGCGGCATCTTCGCGATCAACGAACTTCCCGACTTAGCTGAACGTATTCAGGTCTCGTTACTCAACGTACTTGAGGAGCGCGATATTCAGGTGCGTGGATACGCCCTGCGACTTCCACTCGATCTCATGCTGGTCGCGAGTGCAAATCCAGAGGATTACACCAACCGTGGCCGCATCATTACGCCTTTGAAGGATCGTTTCGGCGCTGAGATCCGCACCCACTACCCGTTGCGATTGGCCGACGAGGTTGCACTTATTCGCCAAGAAGCAGCCGTGCGCGCACTCGTGCCAGCGCACTTGCTGGAGGTCGTGGCTCGCTTCACCCGTCTCGTGCGCGAGTCGACAGCTGTCGACGCCCGCTCCGGAGTTTCTGCACGATTCGCCGTAGCGGCCGCCGAATCGTTGGCTGCGTCCGCCCTACGTCGGGCCGCGATCACCGGCGAAACCGCTGCCGTCGCCCGCGTCGGCGATCTGCCCGGTGTCGTTCCAACCCTTCGCGGCAAGGTCGAATTCGAAGTTAGTGAAGAGGGACGCGAAGAGGAGATCCTCATTCACCTTCAGCGACGAGCAGTGGCCGAGACCTTCCGCGCTCATCTGGGCGGTGTCGATCTCAGCGCCTTGATTGCCCGTATCGACGAAGGGGACACGATCGAGGTCGGAGATCTAGTTACGGCCGAATCAATGCTCAACCAACTCGGCCCTGTCGACGGCTTGGGACGCATCGTCACTGCGCTTGAAGGCGAATCGTCATCAGAATCTCCTGGGCTCGTTGCATCCGCACTTGAAACGGCGCTCGAAGGGCTCTACCTCACCCGCCGCATCTCCAAGGACGAGGTGCCCGGCGGGGGCCGCGCGGTTTACGGCGGGGCGTGATTGCGATGCACAAGCCGGCTGAGTCAGGGATCGATCCGTTCGACCGTGACAGCCGTGCCGTACGCAGCAACCTCGTTCATGAGATCCGCGATCTGACCGGTATCAAACCGCATCGCAAGTACCGCGTTTCCACCAACCTGATGAGCCGAAAAGCGAAGTCGCTCAACGGCTTCGAGGCGGCTGTCCGACAGGAGTTTGGTGTAACCCTTGACCTCACCACCGAACAGGGTACGGAAACTTGCACCTGCATTCGAGAAGGCATTACGCGCTCGAACCGTGATACCGAAAACTTCACCGTGAACATCCAGCACGCGGTAGCCGGGCAAATCCGGAGTAGTCACCACGATGATCGGCGGCCCAACGTAAATCGCCGGAACGCCACCGAGTTCACCAGGCGCTTGCTCAGAGATGGTGGCTTGCACTTGGTCAGTCCACCCCTGACCGTCCCACCAACGCAATTGCGTGCTGTTCTCTGGATTCGCATACCAACCCGGAGTCGGGTTGCTCCCCGTGTTTTGAGTCATGACTCAATCGTACGTCGCGGTGATGCGCGATGAGTGGTTACCGATATGGACGCTTTGACGACGGACCGGACCCGCTTGCGCCTCCCTACGACGCCGGACAGGCGATTGACGAACTGGGCGAACGAATTCTCGACGGATCGCGGGTCCGTGACGCAGTCCGTGAATTGTTGCAGGGCGGTGCTGATGGCTTGCGCGGACTCAACGACCTGATGCGTCAGGTCCAGCAGCGACGACGTTCGCTTGAGCGATCCGGACGAATGGACGGCACTCTCGAGCGGGCGAAAGAGCTTCTCGATAAAGCAGTTTCACACGAGCAACACGCTCTCTTTCCCGATCCTTCCGATGACGCGCGCTTTCGCGAAACTCAACTCGACGCACTACCGAATAGCACCTCGGCGGCCGTGCGAGAGTTATCAGATTACGACTGGCAGTCGCCGGAGGCCCGCGAGACCTTCCAAGAATTGCGCGACATGCTTCAACGTGAGGTTCTCGATCAGCAGTTCCGTGGGATGAAGCAGGCGCTGGAGAGCCCCGCAGATTCGCAGAACCGACAGGCTCTCAAAGACATGCTGGGCGATCTAAACAACATGATCGACAAGCATGCTCGCGGCGAGGACACCGATCAGGACTTCACCGACTTCATGGACAAACATGGCGAGTTCTTCCCCGACACACCTGAGTCCATGGAACAACTGCTCGATCAACTCGCCCGTCAGGCTGCCGCGATGCAGCGGATGATGGATTCGCTGTCCCCTGAGCAGCGACAAGAACTTGGTGAGCTCATGGCGCAGGCCATGAATGATCTTGATCTTGCATCGGAGATGGGCCGCCTCGGTGATTCTCTGCGGGCTTTACGTCCTGACCTACCCTGGTCCGGACGTCAACGAATGCGCGGCGATGAGCCGCTCAGTCTTGGCGATGCAACGCAAGCCCTCGCCGACCTCGCCGACCTCGATGCGTTATCCGAATCGCTCGGCCAAGACTACGCCGGCGCGAGCCTTGACGATGTCGACGAAGAAGCAGTCGCTCGCGCCCTTGGACGTCAAGCGGTTGACGACCTGCGTCGTCTTCAAGAACTCGAACGTGAACTCGAACGGCAAGGATATTTGACGAACAAGGGTGGCGATATCGAGCTCACGGCCAAGGCGATCCGTCGTATCGGACAGTCCGCCCTGCGCAAGGTTTTTGCCTCTCTCGAGGGCGGCCGACGCGGCGATCATGACGTTCACAACGCCGGTGCCGCAGGTGAGCTCACGGGCACCACGCGCGGCTGGCAGTTTGGCGACGAGCAGCCGATCGACGTCGTGCGCACCGTTTCTAACTCAGTTCGACGACGCATGATCAATCCGAACTCGCCGATGCTGAGCTCAGATGACTTCGAGATTCGGGAAACCGAGCGACGCACTCGAGCGGCGGTAGTTCTGCTCGTCGACCAGTCGTTCTCCATGGTTATGAACGACACCTGGCGCACTGCGAAGACCACGGCTATGGCCCTACATTCCTTGGCAAGCACGCAATTCCCACTTGACGCGATGGAGATCATTGCCTTCGCGAACCTCGCTCGACGGATCGCACCGCATGAATTGCCTGACCTAGACGCCAACGAAATTCAGGGCACAAATCTTCAACATGCGCTCATGCTTGCGGGCCGATTCCTCGACAAGCATCCCGATGCCGAGCCTGTCGTCATGGTGATCACCGATGGGGAACCAACCGCACACCTTGACCGCAATGGTGACTGGTGGTTTTCGTGGCCGCCTGAGCCGGAAACCATCAACCTGACAGTCGCTCAGGTTGACGCGATGACCAAGCGTGGAGTTCCACTCACGTTCTTCCGACTAGGCGACGAGCCTCGCCTTGCCCAGTTCCTTGACGAGATGGCCCGGCGCAACGGTGGACGAGTCTTGGCACCCGAGGGCGACCGGCTCGGCGATTACGTCGTCAGCGATTATCTTAAGCGCAGAGCGGGTCGTTCTAGATCAGCCTGATCTTCGCTAGACCGATCAAGGCATGTCAGCCAGCCGAATAAATCACTGCCTGACATGATGGTGATCAACATCAAGGGAAAGGTTTCATCGTGGACCTCGCCAGTGCCATCGGTGCGCGTCTGCAGCGAACCTCAATGCTCAACGGCCTTCCCCGAGAGGTTGCCGTTCTGTCAACCGTGGCATTCTTCGTCGCCCTTGGCTTCGGGATCGTTGCCCCTGCGATTCCGATCTTTGCAAAATCCTTTGGTGTCAGTGTCTTTCAGGCCAGCGCCGTCATCAGCGTGTTCGCCTTCTTCCGCTTGATTAGTGCGACACCGGCGGGCCTTTTGATCAACCGATTCGGCGAACGAATCGTCTTGGCAACCGGCCTTGCCATCGTGGCCGTATCTTCTGGGCTCGCAGGCTTGGCTAGCGATTACGTCCACCTAATTGTCCTACGCGGGATCGGTGGGCTCGGCTCGGCGATGTTCACCGTGTCGGCCATGGCGTTGTTACTTCACGCCGTTGAGCCAGAGCAACGGGGGCGAGCATCGGCCGCGTACCAGGGTGGCTTTCTTCTCGGTGGTATCGCTGGGCCAGCCGTCGGCGGACTCGTCCTCGGCATCTCAATCCGGGCGCCCTTCTTCGTCTACTCGGCCACTTTGACTGCCGCGACGATCGTCACGATCACCATGTTGGCGAAGACAAAGTTGCGCGACCTTCCAAACGCAGACGGCAGTAGCGCAACACCGGCGGACGAAGTGGGTTCACTTCGTAGAGCACTGGGCAACCGGGCTTACTTAACGGCACTGGTGATCAACCTGGGAAATGGGTTCGCATCGTTCGGATTACGTTCGGCCCTGATCCCACTTTTCGTCGTTGAAGCGCTCGCCCTGGGCAGGCAGTGGACAGGCTACGGGCTTTTGGTCTCAGCAATCGTCCAAGGCCTCCTGCTGCTGCCGGCGGGACGAATGGCAGATACGCTTGGACGTAAGCCAGCCCTGATCATTGGGACGGCAGCCACCACCGCGGGCTTTGTTGTTTTGGCTCTCACAAATTCGCTGGCACTATTCCTCGTCACGATGGCCATCCTGGGCTTTGGTGCCGCCTTCTTGGCCTCAGCACCAGCTGCCGTCGTTGGCGACATGACGGGGGGCAAACGCGGTGGCCCGATCGTTTCGACGTACCAGATGATGAGCGACGTCGGCGCCGTCGCCGCCCCTCTTATCGCCGGGAAGATCGTTGACACCACGGGATCGTTCTCCGTTGGATTCCTCGTAGGGGCAGCCATTCTCGGGATCGGCTTCGTACTGTCGTTGATAATTCCCGAGACGCTGAAGCAGAATCAACCCGTGACTAACGAAACGGAATGGGTGCACGCCGTCGATGGACCGGGAATCGATCCAGATGAGAATCCGGTTCACGTTCCATGAGTGATTTAGAAAATCTGGACGACCTGATCGCCGGCAATCATAACTTCTGGGAACAAGCGGCCGGCGTCCACGGCACGACGGCGGAGGATCGCTACTACCAACTTGATCGAGTAATAGCCGGCGGCACGTTGATGACGTCCATCGAAGAGAACGCGATCGCGCGAGCAACTGCTGCCCCTCTTGATCAACCGCTCTCACAGGTCGCCGGGCTCGACATCCTCTACTTGCAGAGTCACATCGGGGTCGATGGTGTGGTGCTGGCTCGGGCAGGTGCGAATGTCACATGTGCGGATTTCTCGGCCGTTGCGCTGCAACGTGCCCGTGACCTTGCTTCGACGATAGGCGTTTCGATCGACACCGTTGAAACCGATTCACGTAACTTGCCCGAATTGCTTCATGCTCGATTCGACATGGTTTACGTGACCATCGGCGCGATCTGTTGGATCGACGATCTAGACCTGTGGATGTCTCAGGTCGCTCGTGCGTTACGCCCAGGTGGCACGCTGGTCATGTTTGAAATTCATCCCGTGTATCAGGTGTTCAGCAAGCGAACGCCTGAGTTGGTTCTGGATTTCCCCTACGGTGACGGTGGCCATTTCACCGAATCCGGCTCCGGCAGCTACGCCGATCCCTCCAGCGCAATCACCTCCACCACAACGAATTTCGCCCACTCCATTGCGAATGTCGTTACTTCGGCCGTCTGCGCGGGGATGCGGATCGACCGCCTCGACGAGTTCGTCGAGCTTGCCTTCGATCCTCGCGGGGACGATCTCCTTCAGCAGGGTGGCGACGGAAAGTGGAGACTCCTCGTTGGCCGTGGCATGACCCCCGCAGATCAGCCCGAGGGGCTTCCCGTCGCGTTCAGCCTGATCGCCACCAAGGTGTGAAGATCGTGGCGCGGCCGCTCAATGAATTGGTCGGACCAGGCTGGGCTGAGGTCCTTGAACCGGTTAGTGACACCATCACCGCAATTGGGACGTTTCTTCGCGACGAGGTTGGCGCGGGTCGCGGCTATCTGCCATCAGGCGACAACGTGTTGCGCGCATTTCGTCAACCGATCGATCACGTTCGCGTTTTGATCGTTGGTCAGGATCCGTATCCAACACCTGGCCATCCGGTGGGTTTATCGTTTTCAGTCGACCAGGCCGTTCGACCTCTGCCGCGGTCGCTGGCCAACATCTATCGAGAACTCGTTGATGATGTTGTTGTTCCGACACCCACATCCGGTGATCTAAGTCCATGGGCCGACCGCGGCGTCCTACTTCTCAATCGGGTACTCACCGTCTCGCCCGGTAAACCCGGTTCACATCGCGGCAAGGGTTGGGAACAGGTCACCGCACACGCGATTTCAGCTTTGGTTCAGCGCGATCAGCCACTCGTTGCGGTCCTGTGGGGTCGCGACGCTCAGACCCTCACTCCGTTACTCGAGAGCACGCCGATCGTGGCAAGCGTGCACCCAAGTCCACTATCGGCACATGGTGGGTTCTTCGGTTCGAAGCCGTTTAGTCGTGTGAATAAACATCTGACCTCGCTCGGAGCAGCGCCTATTGATTGGGCGTTGCCCTAGGCGACAGCTCACGATTCGACGGAAACCAGCGCCGCGCTGATGAGGTTCTGTGCCGCCTTGGGATAGTCCTCGCTCAGTAGCCCTGCAGCAGCCATCACATACTGACGGTCCACTGTTATGCGTGGAGACGTAGGAACTCGCCAGCCGCCAGCGAAATCAGATGTTACGGGCGCGACCATCGTCGCCAACCGAGCATCGCCCGCATGACGAAACACTCCCCCGCTCAGAATCACGAGGCGAATGTCACTGAGGTTGCGGCCGGGTGTGCGTCCCTCGATCGACTCCGACGCACGCGCGTGGCGACGTAGCGCGATCGTCAATGCAAGGCGGGCAATGTCCGCATCGACATCGTGATCAGCCTCGTCTCGGGGAAGCCACGAGGGATCGTCATGGCGGTCATGAGCCACGACAACCAAAAGATTGGTTGATTCACTCACATCAATCAACCGTTCACTAACCGCTGCATCAACGACACCCGTTGCACTCCAGCGCATTCCGAGATCACCCTCTACAGTTCTTCCTCGCCACATCACCTCGACGACCTCGCGATGTGCAGGATGTTCTTCTGCGTCAGGAATGAGCGCGGAGTACACATCCGTCGTCGCACCACCAACGTCAACCAAAAGTACGTCCCCAAGCCCGGAGTCCGCGAGTAGCTCGACACCGGCAAGCACAAGGTCCGGTGTGGCACCACGGACGAGGCTGGCGAAGCGTGGACCTTTCGTGAATCCCTTGCCACCAATGACGTGGTGAATGAACACGCCACGAATGGCGGCACGGGCCGGCAGTGGATTGAGCACGCCAATCTTCGGCAGGACGTTATCGCAAGCCACTACGGTGCGTTTGCGCTTGACGAAAGTCGCGACGGCATCAGCCTGAGCGTCGACATTGCCAGCCACGACGTAGGGCACTTTGGGCCCCGCGTCGGCCAGCATTCCTGCGTTGTGAAGCAAAACTTCAACATCACCACCGTCGGTACCGCCGACAAGCAGCACCACGTCAGGGCGATCCGCCTTGAGCGCGTCGATGCCCGAACGATCCAGCGCGCCGCTGGACACATGCACCACCTTGGCACCGGCCGAAAGTCCAACTCGTGCACCGGCTTCCGCCGTCACCACACGCTCGTAGCCGACGACCGCAAGCCGCAGACCACCGCCAGCCGATGAGCAAGCGCGAATCTCAATCGGTGAACCGCCAGCGGTCGCAACGACCTCTGCAACCGCCGCGTCCAGACCCGTTAGCACGTCTTGACCGGCGCCAACCGTGGTCGGTACGGCCGCCGTCGCTAGCAATGCGCCGGCGTCGTCACCCACCGAGACGGCGGCAGCCTTCGTAAACGTAGACCCGGTGTCGACGCAGACGATGTACGGCGAACTCACCCCAGCGCCTGCTGAAGATCCGCGACAAGATCGTCAACATGCTCGATACCAACAGAAAGGCGGATCAGGTCGGAAGGAACTTCCAGTGCCGAGCCCGCAACCGAGGCGTGCGTCATTCGCGCCGGGTGCTCGATCAGCGACTCGACACCACCGAGTGACTCACCAAGCGTGAACAGTTGCGTGGCCGCGCAGACGTCGAGCGCTTTCTGCTCACTTCCATTGACCCGGAAGCTGATCATTCCGCCGAAATCGCGCATCTGCTTGACGGCCACATGATGGCCATCGTGACCTTCGAGCCCTGGGTACAGCACCTCAGAAACGGCAGAGTGGCTACTGAGCATGTCGACGATCACCTTGGCGTTGGCGCAGTGACGATCCATGCGTACCGCCAGCGTCTTCGCACCACGCAATACCAACCACGAATCGAGCGGCGCAGCCACAGCACCCATTGCGTTTTGGTGATAAGCAAGTTGTTCGGCCAGTTCCGGATCACGTGCAATTAATGCGCCACCGATTACATCACTGTGACCACCGAGGTACTTCGTCGTTGAGTGCACGACGACGTCTGCGCCGAGGAGTAGCGGCTGCTGGAGGTACGGCGAGGCGAAGGTATTGTCGACGACGAGAATCGCGTTGTTGGCGTGAGCCAACTCAGCGATCGCCGCGATATCCGCCACGCGAAGGAGCGGATTGGTCGGCGTCTCGATCCAGATCATCGACGTACGTCCAGGCTGAATTGCCGCTTCCACTGCTGCAAGATCCGTCAACCGCGCCGGAGTGTATTCGACTCCCCACCGTCCGAGGACTCGCGAGAAAAGACGGAAGGTGCCGCCGTAAGCATCGTCCGGGATCACCGCGTGTGCGCCAGGTGAGAGCACCGTTCGCATCAGGGTGTCTTCAGCTGCGAGGCCGGAGGCAAAGGCCATGCCCTTAGTCGTTCCCGCCGCCGCACCAACCGGATCCTCCAATGCCGCAAGACACTCCTGAAGGGCATCGCGAGTTGGGTTTCCGGACCGCGAGTATTCGTAGCCGTTGCGCAGCCCACCGACACCGTCCTGGGCGTAGGTCGAAACCTGATAGATCGGCGGCACGACAGCGCCGGTTCGTTCATCGGGCTCCTGGCCAGCATGCAGGGCGACAGTCTCAGTGTGGGTCCACAGCGGGTGATTACTCATATGAGAACCCTACGGGGCCGGGCGCGCACATTCATCATCAGTACGCCAGACTTTCTTGTGACTGAGGGAAGGATTTGGACCATTCCGATGTTGTAGAAAATGCGAACTGCGATCGCAGTGAACGCATCCTTTGAGAGGTTGGTGTTCATGTTCTTGTTTGGCTCAGCTGCCAAGACCCGCATGGTGACTCCGGAAGATGCCCTTCCTGGGCGTCCCCAGCGCCAATTTGAACTGCCCGCCGAGCATCTTGTGCTCGGGACGTTGATAGAGGGCCCCTACCCGAAGGGCACCGAAAGCCTTTACCTCGGCATGGGCTGCTTCTGGGGCGCGGAGAAGAAGTTCTGGAGAATCCCCGGCGTTTACACTACGGCCGTCGGCTACCAGGGCGGAATCACTCCGAACGCGTCGTACGAGGAGGTCTGCACCGGTCGTACCGGCCACGCGGAGAACGTGCTGGTTGTCTACGACCCCTCCGTCGTGTCTACCTACGACCTGCTCAAGGTGTTCTGGGAGAACCACGATCCGACCCAGGGCTACCGTCAAGGCAACGACGTGGGTACGCAGTACCGCTCGGCAGTGTTCTGGACGAACGACGAGCAGGCCGACATCGTCGAGCGGACCCGGGCATCATTCGATGCGCTGATCCGCGAGCGCAAGTATGGCGAGGTCACCACCGAAGTCGGACCAGCCGACGGGCTGCCGTTCTACTTCGCCGAGCCGTACCACCAGCAGTACCTGTACTCGCATCCAAACGGCTATGACTGTCACTCAGAGACTGGTCTGAAACTCCCAGCCCTCTAGACAACTCCGAAACGGCTCGTTGGTCTCATAGGGAGAACCAACGAGCCGTTTTCAATTGGGCGGATTGCTGTGGCACCACGAGCAATAAGTCTGATTCCGCGAGCCCATCGCAAGCGAGCATCCAAATCGCTAGGGTCGATCCATGACTTCAGCAACGACCCATGTGGTACTCGCCGGCAAACTCGTTGACGTCGATGGCGGAAGAGTTCTCCCGGCGCAGGCGATACACATCTCCGACGACCGGATCGTGGCTGTTGCGCCTATCTCTCACGGGGTGCCCGAGGGTGTACCCACCGTTGATCTCACCGAACACGTCGTCCTACCGGGCATGATCGACTGCCACGCCCACGTCATCGGCCAACTCGAGTCTGGTCACGGCTACGCAGGCATGGTCATGACGACGGCGGCGCGCGAAGCACTCGCCGGCGTTGCAAATGCGCGCGACACCATTGCTGCCGGATTCACCACGGTTCGCGACGTTGGCACCTTCCACGCCCTAACAGATATCGCCTTACGCGATGCGATCAATGGCGGCTGGGTACTCGGCCCGCGTATGCAGTGCGCCGGCGCGTTCATCACTGTTCCGGGGGGTGGCGGCGACGTGAGTGGTTTCGCCATCAACGTCGATCAGGGCATCCCTCGCGAGCTGCGATACGGCGTCGTCCGAAACGTCGATGAGGTGCGCGATGCAGTGCGTCGCATCATTCAAGGTGGGGCCGAGCTCATCAAGGTGATCGGAACCGGCGCGGTCCTCACGGAAGGAACCACACCTGGGGCGTGCGAATTCACCGAGGCCGAAATCCGCGCGGCCGTTGAAGAAGCAGCACTCTACGGAATGTTCGTAGCCACCCATGCCCACGGAGCCGAGGGCATTAAGCGAGCCGTGCGGGCAGGTGTCCGCAGTGTCGAGCATGGATCACTGATGGATGACGAGTCGATCGCGATGATGGCCGATTCAGGAACGTACCTCGTAGCCGACATCTACAACGGTGACTACATCAACGAAATCGGCACGCGCGACGGCTGGTCGGCGGACATCATGCGTAAGAATCGCGAAACCACAGACGCCCAAAGGGAAGGGTTTACCAAAGCGATAGCCGCGGGCGTCCGCATCGCCTACGGCACAGATAGCGGCGTTTACCCACACCGGGATGCCGCCAACCAACTCCCCTACATGGTTCGTTACGGCATGACGCCCATGCAGGGCATTCAGGCCGCCACGATCGTTGCCGCCGAATGCATGGGCTGGGACGATCGCGTCGGATCAATCACGCCGGGCAAGTTCGCCGATTTCGTTGCTGTCAAAGCAGATCCGATCGCAAGCAACCTTGAATCATTGCGTCACCTCGACGTCGTGATCAAGGGTGGCAAGCCCGTCAGCTTTGACTAGACAGACAGATAACCGAGCAAATCCTGGCGGGTAACAACGCCAACCGGCTCACCATCTTCAACGACAATGGCAGCATCAGCCGCCTCAAGTGCGGTCACCGCAGCAGCAACCGCTTCACCGGCACCGATCAGAGGCAAACTGGGGCCCATATGCTTGTCGACCGAATCAGCCAAGGTGGCCTTGCCTGAGAACAGTGCATCAAGCAACTGACGTTCACCAACAGCGCCAACGATTTCCGCTGTCTTAACGGGTGGCTCAGCTTTGACAACTGGTACCAGCGAGACACCGTATTCGCGCAGGATGTCGATCACCTCGCGCACAGTTTCTTGCGGATGCGTGTGCACAAAGGATGGAATTGAGCCAGCCTTCTTCGACTTCAAGACATCACCAACAGTGCGCTCAGACGACGTGTGCAGGAATCCATAATCAGCGAGCCACTCGTCGTTAAACACCTTCGACAGGTAGCCACGTCCACCATCGGGAAGTAGCACAACGATCACGTCGTCCTTGGACGCCCGAGCGGCCACTTCGAGCGCCGCCTGCACAGCCATTCCACAGGAGCCGCCAACGAGCAGGCCTTCTTCGCGCGCGAGCCGACGAGTCACTGCGAACGAGTCGCGATCTGAAACCTCAATGATTTCATCGCAAATCGTTCGGTCATACGCATCCGGCCAGAAATCCTCACCAACACCTTCAACCAGGTACGGACGTCCGGTACCACCGGAGTACACCGAGCCAGCCGGGTCGGCTCCAATCACCTTCACTGCACCATCGCTCATCTCTTTGAGATAGCGACCTGTTCCGGAGATCGTTCCACCCGTACCAACACCTGCTACAAAGTGCGTGATCCGACCATCTGTCTGCTCCCACAGTTCAGGTCCGGTCGTTTCGTAGTGTGAACGCGGATTGTTCGGGTTCGAATACTGATCAGGCTTCCACGCGCCCGGGGTTTCCCGAACCAAGCGATCAGAAACTTGGTAATACGAACGCGGGTCTTCGGGATCAACCGCAGTCGGGCAAACAACTACCTGCGCCCCATAGGCGCGAAGTACATTCTGCTTATCGACACTGACCTTGTCCGGGCAGACGAAGATGCATGTATATCCACGCTGCTGAGCCACTAAAGCCAAACCGACACCGGTGTTACCACTTGTTGGCTCGACGATCGTGCCACCGGGCTTGAGTTCACCTGAGGCTTCCGCTGCATCAATCATGCGCGACGCAATGCGGTCCTTCACCGAACCACCTGGGTTGACGTACTCAACTTTCGCGAGCACCAGCGGCGCATCGGGGCCAAGGTGCGCCGTTACTGACGACAACTTCACCAAAGGAGTATTGCCAATGAGTTCAACGACGGAGTTGGCGTACTTCATGATTCCACCTTACCGGCCGGCAGAGTCGACAGCGCCGAACGGTCTCATCCAATCAAGCGTTGACGTTGCGCGTGCTTAAGGACAATCGGTGTCAAAAACTCGCCAATGTACAGACAGGACGGATCGATGTTTATCACTCGTTCAGCGCACAGCAATCTGCGTGGTCAGAACCTAGTGAGACCATGAGGACATGTTGAGACTGCCGAACCTGCCGCTGAACGACGAACGACTTCGCCGTGCCGCGTCCGCGGCGGCCAAAGGCGGCGGGGGGATGCTCGGCGTGGGAACTGCATTAGCGGGTACCGCAGTGGGCCTAGCCGCATTCCAGGCGTACCAAGCGCGACGCACCATCGGTAAGCCAACGATCGCACCACCCTACGCAGACGGACGCTATCTTCCAGTGGGCAAGACATCCGTGCGTGGTGTGTCATTGCGCTTGGCCGTACTCGGAGATTCAGGTGCTGCGAGCCTCGGCGCCGACGGTGCCGGAGAAACAATTGGCGCAACCCTAGCTGCCGGATTAGCTGACGCGAGCGGTCGGGCCGTTCTGCTGAATAACGCGGCCGTGGTCGGTGCGCAAAGTAGCGATTTGGCCGCACAGGTCAAGCGGATTCTGACGATTCGTCCAAACGTGGCGGTGATCGTCATCGGCGGAAACGATGTCACGCATCTTGTTCGGCCTGGAACGGCTGCGCGGCTTTTGGCTGATGCTGTCCGAGAGTTGCGCGCGGCCGGAGTTCACGTGGTTGTGGGCACCTGTCCCGACCTCGGTGCCGTGCGCCCCCTCGGTGCGCCACTGCGACAGGTTGCGGGCCGAATGTCACGAGAGTTGGCCACCGCACAGCGCACTGCGGTGAAGGCCGCAGGAGGCCATGCGGTGCCTCTGGCTGAAATCCTCAATGACTTGTTTTACGCCGAGCCAGCCGTCTACTTCTCGTCGGATCAATTCCATCCCTCGAGCGCGGGTTACCGGGCTGTCGCGTACGCGTTACTACCCGAGGTGCTCAGGGCGGCAGGTATCAGTTCTGACCTACCCGCACTGACACGTGGCGCGGCGTCAGATTCTGCGGCGTAAATCCAGCAGTTCGCCTGCCGTCTTCACTAACACATCGACGTCACCGCGCCGGCGAGCGGCGATCAACAGCTCCCGTCCGATCACGGCAAGTTGATCACCAAGCGCCATATCAGTGAGTCGGGGCACAGTGTGTTGCTCGCTGCCAGCCAACTGCGCTGTCCGATCGGCCAACTCTCGGATCAGAGCAAATGCCGCGTCCGCCCGCGTGGGCTCGGGGCTGAAACTGGCTGACAATCTCGCGGCGCCGATGGACCGCAATCGATCGGTTGTCCGCCTCAGATCTACCGCAAAAAGTTCAGCGGCCTCGGACACCGAGGGTGTCGAGGCCGCTGAATTCATAGGTCAAGAGTCTAGCGCCGATTCAAGATCGCCAGCAGACGCAGGATCTCCATGTAGAGCCAGATTAGGGTCATCATTAGGCCGAAAGCTAGACGCCACGACTCACGCTCAGGTGCACCATGGTTGATGACCTGACTGATGATCTCGAAATCGTTGACCAAGCTGTAGGCCGCAAGGCCCACACCAAGGGCACAGAAGATCAGGCCAAACGTTCCGACACCGTAGAACCCCCAGCCGCTGCCCACTCCGAACAGGGCTGCGATCAGGCTTGCGAACCCGATCAGCGCATACGACACCAGTGCGATCATGAAGATCTTGCGCGAGCGAGCCGAAACCTTGATGATCCCCGTCTTGTACAAGAACAACATCACGGCAAAGGCAACGAATGTCCCAATGACCGCTTGCTGGACGATTCCCGGGTAGTTACCCGCTACCGCCTGCTCATTGTAAAAGTACGAAATTCCGCCGAGGAAAATTCCTTGGACGAATCCATAGGCTAGGACGAGGACCGGGTTGATCTTCTTGATGAAAATGTTGGCAAAGCCAAGGCCAGCACCAGCAAGCATGGCCACCCACAGGAGCCACGGCATCGACTGCGTGACATTCCACCCGATCACCGACCCAGCCACGGTGAAGGCAAAGGTGATACCCGTCTTGACGATGACATCGTCCAGGGTGAGGCGGCCGGTGCCGGCACCTGGAGTATTGAACATTTCGTCCAGTACGGCTGCGGTCGGGGTCGCGGTGGTCGCGCCTGACCTGTTTTGGCCTAAGTCGACGCCGTTCTCGGCGGCTGCACGACTAAGTGCCGGATTAGTGCGGGCCATCGTGATCCTTTCAAGGGCTAACACATGTCGTGACCCGGCGGGCCACTCCTCAACTTTAAACGAATTCGTCCCACAGTTGATTCCAACATCATCCCCAATTTTTGCGCGGTAAACCGTCTGCTCACGTCAGGGCGGACGGAGGTGGATCGTTAGGAGGTTTTCGGGTCGAAGCCGTAACTGCGCAACGAAAGGTGCAGTGCCCCCGACAGGACTTGAACCTGCACTGACGCTGGTTTAAGCAGCGTGCCTCTGCCGATTGGGCTACGGGGGCCACACATCAGCGTATCGGCAGTCGAGCCCACACTGATGATCGGTCTTGAACGATCGATTCAAACACCCTCGATGACACCGTCAGTCGGCGGCAAGTGCGAGAGCAATTCCGTCCAAAATATCGTGTTCTGAAACCAGCACATCAGACAGTCCGGTCAGATGCACGATGCGGCGCAACACCAAGGCCCCGGCGTTGATCACATCAACGCGACCTGGATGCATGACGGGAATCTGCGTACGTTCGTCCCGGCTGAGGCTAAGAAGTCGATCAGACACTGCATCAATGGTTTCGGCAGATAGGCGAGCACCATGGATGCGGGCTGGGTCATACTCCGTTAACTCAAGGGCGATTGCTGCCACCGTCGTCACCGAGCCAGCCAAACCCACCAATGTCTTAGCCTCACCCAGTGAAACTGTTTCACCAGCCAAGCCAATTGCCGCATCGATGTCGGCAATTGCCGCGTCTATCTCGGACTGAGACGGTGGATCATTCCGGAAGTGGCGCTCAGTCATGCGGACACAACCAATGTTCACACTTCGGGCGGCCTGCGGGGTCGTGACCCCAAGGACGAATTCCGTTGAGCCACCACCGATATCGACTACGAGATACGGTGCAGCGGCACCTACCAATCCGTTGGTGGCACCGGCAAATGACAGCCGCGCTTCCTCGTCCCCACTGATGACGTCCGGTTCAACACCGAGTCGTGACGTGACTCCAGCGATGAATACGTCACGGTTGCGAGCGTCACGACTAGCCGAAGTGGCTACGAAACACACACGATCGACATTGTGTGACGCAATAACGCTGGCATACGAATCACATGCCGCGAATGTGCGCTCAAGTGCATCAACGGCAAACTCCCCCGTCGAGTCCATACCCTGACCGAGACGGACGATTTCCATCCGCCGATCGATATCGAGAACGTTTCCAGACTCTGGATTCACATCGGCGATGAGCAGTCGAATTGAGTTCGTTCCGCAGTCAATCGCGGCAACTCGAATTGTCATGTTGTGACGTCCTTTTGATCAGAGAGATGATGCGTGCATGAGCCGGCCGCACCCCAATCGGAAAGTTGCGCAAGTGCCTCATCGCCGAATGGATTCACCCCCGGTCCGACAGCGAGTGAATGACCAATCAGAACATGTAAACACTTGACTCGCTCTGGCATTCCGCCAGCCGAAATCCCCGAAATTTCCGGAACATCCTCGATCTCGGTTCGCGTCACTAGAAAGGACTCGTGCGCCAGCAGATACGCCTGCGCCGTAGCAGGCTCCTGCGCAAGCCTCTCCTGCATCCGCTTCATCAGTCCACTGCTTTCGAGCGTTCCGATTGCACCGGTCAGACGAGGGCAGGTCACGTAGTACAGCGTCGGAAATGGCGTGCCGTCCGGAAGGCGGGGTTGCGTCTCAACCACGTCGGGATCGCCACATGAGCAGCGATGAGCCACCCGGCGCACTCCACGAGCAACACGGCCTAATTGCCGTTCGATTGCAGCAAGATCAGCCGCATCAACGGCCGTAGGCTCGTTACTTGGGGGCATCAGACGGGAGCACCAGCGGACCGGTAGGCACGACCGGATGACCGGCCTGATCAACCTTCTGGATCGATGACCACATCGACGAATACCACGGCTGCTTGGGCTTTAACGCAGCCACATTCGCTGGCGCCGGTGCTTCGGCAGGATCCAACACGACATAACCCACCTCACCTGGAAGCAAGTAATGCAACCGCTCACGAATCAACGAGGTCACAAACGCTGGGTCTTTCAACCGATCCGCCTCGACGGTGAGATCGTCCACTTGGGCTTGGACGACCGCATTCTGGGCCGCAAGTGCAGCGATTTGCTGACGTTGGTTAATCAACTCGCGGATTGGGACCGCGAGGGTGACCACCAGTAACGAGACAACGCCCACCAAGGCAATGGCGCGCCCAGTCAGACTGGGCTTGGCCATCGCTTTCGCAGGTGATGTGCTCGTTGGCATCAGGCAGTGAACCTCGGGAAGGCCGACCGACCCGCGTATCGGGCGGCATCGTCAAGTTCTTCCTGGATCCGCAGCAGTTGGTTGTACTTGGCGACGCGCTCAGAGCGGGCCGGCGCACCGGTCTTGATCTGGCCACAGTCTGTCGCCACTGCGAGGTCTGCGATCGTGACGTCCTCGGTCTCACCGGAGCGATGCGACATCATGCAGCGGTAACCGTTTCGCTGAGCAAGCGAAACAGCATCGAGCGTCTCCGTCAATGAGCCGATCTGATTCACCTTGACCAGCAGGGCATTTGCAGTCTTTGACTCAACACCGCGAGCAAGTCGCTCAGGGTTTGTGACAAACAAGTCGTCACCCACGAGCTGCACCTTGTCGCCGATTGCGTCTGTCAGGCTCTTCCAGCCCGACCAGTCATCCTCATCCAGCGGATCTTCAATCGAGACCAACGGATAGTCGGCTACCAACGACGCGTAGTAAGCGGCCATCTCGTCTGCCGTCTTGGATGCACCTTCAAAGGTGTAGAGGCCATCGTGGTGGAACTCGGTCGCCGCAACGTCGAGTGCGAGAGCAATATCGGTGCCGAGTGAATAGCCGGCCGCATCGATCGCTTTGGCGATGAGATCAAGAGCAGCGCGGTTGCTGGGAAGGTTAGGAGCAAAACCACCCTCGTCGCCAAGACCCGTTGCGTAGCCCTCCTTCTTCAACACCGCCTTCAGCGCGTGGTAAACCTCAGCACCCCACCGCAGTGCTTCGCGGAAATCCGTGGCACCGATCGGGGCAATCATGAACTCTTGAATATCGACGTCCGTGTCAGCATGCGCGCCACCGTTAAGGATGTTCATCATCGGCACCGGCAACGTGTGCGCGTTAGGACCACCGACATAACGGAAAAGTGGGAGCCCGGCGGAATCCGCAGCCGCTTTCGCGACCGCTAGTGAAGCTCCGAGGATCGCATTGGCTCCCAAGCGTTCCTTGTTAGGCGTGCCGTCGAGGTCGATCATCACCTGATCGATCAGCCTCTGCTCACTTGCGTCATAGCCGATGATTTCCGACGCGATTTCGTCCTCGACCGCGGCAACGGCTTTGAGAACGCCCTTGCCGTTGTATCGATCGCCACCGTCGCGCAGTTCGGAAGCCTCGAAGGCTCCCGTTGACGCACCTGATGGCACCGCAGCACGTGCCGCCGTTCCATCGTCCAATCCAACTTCGACCTCAACCGTGGGATTACCACGGGAGTCGAGGATTTCGCGGGCGATTACGGCGTCAATGATGGCCACGGGGTTCTCCGGGTCTAGGAAAGCAAGAAAGCGGGAACGAGATGCTGGGAACTGGTGGTTCCTCAGGATTGAGTTTATCGCCCCTTCGCGAATGGCCAAGGCACCGACTCTCCCAAAGCCAGCATTGCTGACAGCAGGTCTGAGGTGCGCGGCAACCCTTTTCAAGGCACTCTTAAGAGGTCATGAGTACATCGCCGAAGCCCGCCATCGAGATTCCACGCACCGGCCTGCGCAGTGGATTCACCCCACTGGAATCACTGGATCTCACCACGGACGACCCTGGCTATTTCGGACCTTCGAGCATCTCGTGGCGAGTTCACAACGACCCAGCAGCCGTCGTCGGCGGAGTTCGCGCACTTCTGCTGCAGTCACTTCACCCCGACATCATGCTCAGTTTCGAACAGGTCACCGATGTTCGCGACGATCCGTGGGGCCGGCTCTCACGCACCTCTCGCTACGTCAACGCCGTTACGTACAGCACCCGGGCCGAGGTTGACGTGACGGCCGCGAGAGTCCGCCGCATTCACGCGGCCTTGGGTCTCGACGATCCTGAATGGTTGCTGTGGGTGCATTGCGGGGCAGTGAATTCCTGGCTTGACGCACACCGTCGGTCCGGGGCCCCCATGACCGACGCGGAAGCCGACCAGTACGTCCGCGAACAGGTCAAGGCAGCAGAGCTCATCGGGTGCACAGTTGCGGACGTCCCGGTCACCTCAGCCGAGCTCGATCAGTACCTGGACATGATGAGGTCACGACTCGACGTCGTCCCTGAGACGCGCGAGGCTGCCCGCGGTCTGGTTTGGCCACCAATGGAACCGAAGATTGAATGGCTGACACCAGCCAGGCCCGCATGGACAGTCATTGCACTGACCGGCTTCGGCCTACTCCCACGTTGGGGGCGCAGAATGTTCGCATTGCCCGGCCTGCCTACAACCGATCTTCAGGCGAATATTTCGGCCCGAGCCCTGCGCACAACGCTCTTGGCAATCCCTGAATCAAGACGAACGAATCCGCATCTCGCCGCTGCCAGAATTCGCCTTGGCATGGCTAACTACGAGCCACCCGCCGAGACACCGGCGGCGAAAGCTAGCTAGAGCTCCCGATGCATAAAGCGCGACTTTCCTTCGGGCTCTTGGTGTTACGACGTGACACCCTCGGCCGCTCGGATACGTTCCCGATAGCCACGAATCGCTTCGCGAAGTTCGGCCTCCGCGTCAACTCCTTCTGATCGACCCTTGGCCACGATCGCAAGGAGCAATTCCCCGTAGCCGATCTCCGCAACCGCCGCGTTCGCGACGTCGAGTGCTCGACTCGGAACGATCTCGACATCAACGGACTTTGAACGCGACATCAGTTTCGCCGCCAAAACCAGCGCAGGAAGAGCGGCCGGAATGCCATCAGTGACAGATTCGCGACCCTTTTCCGCAGCCTTCAATCTTGCCCAGTTGCCTTCAACATCGACAATCGTCGCTCCCTGTTCCGCGCCAAAGACGTGCGGATGGCGACTGATCAACTTGTTGGTGATTCCACGCGCGACGTCGTCGATATCCCACGGTTCGTCATGCTCCTGGGCAAGCCGCGCGTGGTAGACCACCTGAAGCAGGACATCGCCGAGTTCTTCCTGAAGAGCCGCATCATCTCCAGATTCAATGGCTTCAACAGCTTCATAAGCCTCTTCGACCATGTACTCGACGAGAGAGTCATGGGTCTGCTCGGCGTCCCACGGACACCCGCCAGGTGAGCGAAGCCGATCCATGAGCGCTACGAGTTCGAGAACAGCCTCACCCTGACGAACATGCGCTGACCCAGTCATCATCGACCCCGCAGCTGACTAGGCCGATGGCGATGCAGCAGGTGCCGGGACCCCACCGACTGGCTGACCGTTCGACGTCTGTACCGGGACTTTCGACAGATCGTCGGGCACGGGACCGAGACCAAAGACGCTCCATGTTCCGTACCGCGGAGCAACGCGCGTGTTCAATTCTGTTGACAGCGCACCGAAGTAGTCGTTCGACGCCTTCGTGATCGCATCCTGAGTCGTCGCTGTTGGCGCGATCTTCTTCAGAATCGCCGCGTAGAGCAACTGATCCGCCGCCGCGGTATTTACTTCAGCAGCCGGGATGTAATTTTGCGTGACGAGTGCTGAGCGCAGCTGCTTGATATCGCCGTTGAATTGATTCTTGACGAACGAAGCGATGAACTCATCAATCTGAGACTGTGTGATGGTGATGCCCTCTTTGGCTCCCGCAGCGGCCAGCATCAGGTGCTGGGTGGCGCGCTGAACGGATGCGTTCGTGACGACGTCAGCCGTCGGCATCTTGGAACGCGGAATGGCTGAAATCTGGTCGTGAACCTCGGTTGACAGCTGCGCGATCGTCGAATCGGCGACTGTCTGGTCGCCAACGACCGAGGCCGAGCCCGGTGGCAACGACTGAACTGGGCCCATGCCAGCGCCACAAGCGCTCAATGTCACAGCAGCGACCGCGGCAATTACCGCCATCGGGTATCGACGCTTCACAATCAGGCCTTTCGGTGTCATGACGCTGTTACAGGTTCAAGGAGAACCGTACTGACTAACGTTTCGAGCCATTCAAGAAGTTCCGTATCGCGCACCGGCTGACCACCCACTCGAGCGGTCATGGGACGCGGTACAAGGATCGTACGGGTCGCCGGCTTGATAACTGCTCCCGGGTAGATCCGCGAGAGCCGCATTGCACGTGAATCCGGAAGCTCAACGGGTGCAAATCGGATCATGTTGCCCTGGGAAACCACCTCGGCGAGCCCAGCCCGACGAGCATGAATGCGGAATCGCGCCACCGACAGCAAGTTTGCAACCGCCTCGGGGTACTGGCCGTAACGATCTAGCAATTCCTCCGCCACGGCATCGAGGTCCTCGCTGGTGGACGCGGACGCCAGCCTCTTGTAGGCCTCGAGCCGCAACCGTTCTTCGGCAACGTAGTCATGTGGCATGTGTGCGTCGATGGGCAGTTCCACCCGAACGTCAGCAACCTCTTCGACTGGTTTGTCCTGCCTGTACTCGGCGACCGCCTCACCAACGAGTCGTATGTACAGGTCGAATCCCACGTCGGCGATATGACCACTCTGCTCTCCACCGAGCAGATTTCCGGCGCCGCGAATTTCGAGATCCTTCATCGCCACTGCCATACCGGAGCCCAAATCGGTGTTCGCAGCGATCGTCGACAGTCGATCGTACGCAGTCTCCGAAAGTGGTTTCTCCGGCGGATAGAGGAAGTATGCGTACCCGCGCTCACGGCTGCGGCCGACGCGACCACGAAGCTGATGCAGTTGGGAAAGTCCGAATGTGTCCGCTCGATCCAGAATCAACGTGTTCGCATTCGGTATGTCCAAGCCACTTTCGACGATCGTTGTCGACACAAGTACGTCAAACTCCTTCTCCCAGAAGTCGACGATTACTTGCTCAAGTGCGTGCTCATTCATTTGTCCGTGTGCTGTTTGCACGCGAGCCTCCGGAACAAGGTCGCGGATCTTTGACGCAACTCGCTCAATCGAATCCACACGGTTATGAACAAAGAACACCTGGCCATCACGCAAGAGCTCACGTCGAATGGTCGCGGCAACCTGCTTATCGTCATATGGACCGACATAGGTCAGGACCGGGTGACGCTCCTCAGGTGGAGTCTGAATCGTCGACATTTCTCGAATACCTGTCACTGCCATTTCCAACGTGCGCGGAATAGGCGTGGCCGACATCGTCAAGAAGTCCACGTTTGTCCGTAGAGCCTTCAGGTGCTCCTTGTGTTCAACACCGAATCGCTGTTCTTCGTCCACGATCACCAGGCCCAGATCTTTAAACCGGATATCACTGCTGAATAGACGGTGGGTTCCGATCACAACGTCGATCGTTCCATCGGTGATTCCGGCTATAACTTCACGCGCCTGCTTATCGGTTTGAAAACGAGACAGTGCCGCAAGCTTTACTGGGAACGCTGCGTAACGCTCCGAGAACGTCGAAAAGTGCTGCTGTACAAGCAGTGTGGTGGGTACCAAAATAGCTACTTGCTTGCCATCCTGCACAGCCTTGAAGGCGGCTCGCACAGCAATCTCGGTCTTACCGTAACCAACGTCCCCACAGATCAGACGATCCATCGGGATCTGATGTTCCATGTCACCCTTGACCTCGTCAATGGCTGACTGCTGATCCGGTGTTTCGTTGTACGGGAACGCATCCTCGAGTTCGCGTTGCCAAACGGTGTCCGGTGAGAACTGAAATCCGCGACTGGCTTGTCGCGCGGCATAGAGACGGATGAGTTCACCTGCGATCTGGCGAACGGCCTTACGCGCACGAGCCTTCGTCGATGCCCAGTCCGCACCACCAAGACGATGAAGTGACGGCGACTCTCCACCGACATAGCGGGTCACCTGATCGAGTTGGTCAGTTGGCACGTACAGGCGATCACCTGGTTGACCACGCTTGGCTGGCGCATATTCGATTACGAGATACTCACGAGTGGCGCTGGCTACCGTCCGCTGCACCATCTCGATGTAGCGGCCGACTCCATGCTGCTCGTGGACGACGAAATCACCACTCTTGAGTTGTAGTGGATCGATTGTCTGACGACGTCGTGTAGGCAGGCGACGCGCATCACGCGTTGTAGCTTTCTGCCCGACAAGATCTGTCTCGGTCAGGATCGAAACCTTCGCTGAAGCGAGCGCGAATCCCTTATCGAGATTGCCAGTGACGATGGTGACCATCGATGGCTCAGGCGTTGATTCAATCGACTCAACCACCCTGACAGCGATGCCTTCACCTCGAAATGTTTCAGCCAACCGATCAGCGGTGCCATGCCCGGCCGTTACTACAACCACCGGCCACGTCGACGAAATCCACTGCGTGATATCGGCACAGGCTCGATCGGTGTCACCGCGATAATTGTCCGCCGGACGCACATCGAGTCGAAGGACATCAACGTCAACTGGCGCGAGGGCATCACCCTCATCGGAAATGTCCGCACGAAACGGCGAAATCGTCCACCAGCCAAGATCGCGCTCGATCGCGGCCGATCGAACGTCTGCAACGGCTTGATACGCTGCTGCGCCCAGATCAATCGGCGTCACGTTTCCAGCAGCGGCGTTATGCCATGACGCTTCGAGGAATTCGGCGCTCGTCGCAACCAAATCATGAGCCCGCGTGCGCACCCGCTCGGGATCACACACGACAACCAGTGAACCCGTTGGCAGAAGATCAACGAGCAATTCCATGCCATCGGCCAAGACAGGTGAGAGTGCTTCCATACCTTCGACCGCCGTGCCATCAGCGAGTTTGTCGAGGATTTCCAAGAGTTCTGGGTGTGCCACTGACAGTTCACGCGCACGCGCACGCACCTCGTCTGTCAACAACAGTTCGCGACACGGCGGCGCCCATAGTCCCTCCTGAGCAATCTCAAGTGAACGCTGATCTGCAACTTTGAAGTAGCGAATTTCCTCGACCGTATCGCCCCAGAACTCAAGACGAACGGGATGCTCCTCGGTTGGCGGGAACACGTCGACGATGCCTCCACGCACCGCGAATTGTCCGCGCTTGTCCACCAAATCAGTTCGCGCATAGGCCGCACTGGCCAAGGCAGAAATGAGCTCTTCCATGGGAATCTCGTCGCCAATCGAAACAGCAACGGGCTCAAGGTCTCCCAAACCCTTGACGATCGGCTGCAACACCGCACGAATCGGGGCAACCAGTACCTTTATCGCGCCGCCGGCCGCATCGTCGGGATGCGCCAGCCGTCGCAGAACTCCAAGCCGTCGTCCCACCGTGTCACTTGACGGACTTAGCCGTTCGTGCGGCAACGTTTCCCATGCTGGAAACTCCGCAACCTCAACCTCCGGCAGCAGACTTTCCAGTGCCGCCGTGAGATCTTCAGCCTCGCGCGCAGTTGCGGTGACGACGAGCTGAACGCGAGTGGTTCCCTTGGCGATGGCAGCAGCAATGAATGGGGCGATCGCGTTCGGGGCACTGATCTCAAGGCCTTGGGTTGCCAAAGCACCTGTGGCACGAGCCCGCGAGACGATCTCACTGAGCTTGGGATCCTGTCCGACTACGTCTATGAGCCCACGCAGTGTCGACATAGATCTGACCACTCCAATCTCGCCAGAACGACGAACCATCGTGTGCCGCTTAGTTCGAAACACGACAGCAACCCCGAACTCGACGAGAACGGGGATTGGCTTGCGCCTCCACGAGGCTACGCGAGACTCGAGGCGTTAGCGAATGCTGCCATGAACCGCTCGGCGCGCCGGCGCCGCTAAGGCCGTGGCCATAGCGCTGGAAACGCCTCGCGCACAATGTCCGCAATCGGCGCAATCGCCATGATCACCCCAGGCTGGTACGGGTCGGCGCGGTTGAAGGCGAATCCATCACCAACCACGGGCAGGCACACGATCCCGCGAGCTAGGGCCACTGCCAGCGGTGCGGCCAAATCCCATTCATTGAATCCACCAACATGCAGATACACCTCAGCGTTGCCTGCAAACACTTCCCCTGCCTTCGCTCCGACCGATCCAACCCCGACGGCTTGAACGCCGAACGGGGCCGATGGACCAAGCAGGTTGGTCATCTGCTCCAACATTTCGGGCAGAGTTTCTGGCGCGCGAGTGCGGGATGTGACCATACGAATCGGGCGGTCCGTTGGAAGTTGCGCCAACGGCGGCACCTCGTCGGCAACCGACCAAGTCTGGCCATGAGCCGGAACATCCACGGTGGCAGCCGACAATGTGCCATCCCGTCCATCAGTGCGCGTCCACAGGGCAATATGAACGGCAAAGTCAGCCCGCTGTTGACCGTATTCCCATGTGCCATCGAGGGGATCAACGATCCACACTCGATCAGCGTGCAGACGTTCGAGATCGTCATCGCCCTCTTCAGACAAAATCGCGTCGTGAGGACGAGCCGCGCTCAAGCGGGACTGAATATGGATATGAGCTTCGCGATCGGCAGTGTGACGTAGCCGCGTTGCCCGCTCACGATCACCGTGTTCGATCTCGCCGAATGAATCCCTGATCTCGAGCAGTAGCCGGCCAGTTTCCATTGCCACGGCACGCGATAGCTGCGCATCATCGGCTTCGTCAACAGTTACGTCATAACTCATGAGTTGTAACGATTCTGCGTGAGCTCGAGTCCTTCGTGGATCAGCATCTCGATTGCGTCGGCGGATTCACCAACGAGTAGCGGCAGTTCTTTACGCTCAACACCGGACCACGGTTTCAGAACGTAATCAGCTGGATCTTGGCGACCGGGCGGGCGGCCAATACCGACCCGAATGCGATACCAATCACCAGTATCCGTTGACGACCGGATCGACTTCAGCCCATTGTGTCCGTTGTCGCCACCGCCACGCTTAAGCCGCAGTTGGGCGAAGTTGAGATCCAGTTCGTCATGAATCACCACGAGATGTTCAGTCGGAATCTTGTAGAACGACAACAGTCCCTGAGTTGGACCGCCGGATTCATTCATGAACTGCATCGGCTTGGCAACAACAATTCGGTGATGCTGCAGCCGCCCCTCGGCAACTTCAGCGCGCGCCTTCTTGTGCATGGCCTGACGCGAACCCATGCGCGCGGCAAGCTCATCGGCTACCAAGAATCCAATGTTGTGACGAGTGGCTTCATACTTGGCACCGGGATTACCCAAACCCACAATGAGCCACGGCGCAGTCTCAACGGTCACAACCACATCCTTGCAGGTGAGTTGATGTGGTTGCCGCAGGCCAACCCGAGAAACTCACCCCAGAAATGCTTAATGCCCGCACATAGGCGGGCATTAAGCATTTCTTGCGAAGTTACTCAGCGGCTTCTTCTGCTGGAGCCTCGTCGTCAGCAGTCGACTCAGCTTCGTCGCCAGCAGCCTCGGCTGCATCTGCAGCGGCCGCATCGTCCGCAGCATCGGCAGCCGCGCCCGCTCCCTCAGAGATCGCTGTGGCTTCAGCTTCCTGAGCTGCAACGGCTTCCTCAGCGGCTGCAGTTACTGCCTCGGCCTCAGCCTTGCTCACAACGACGAGATCGACGTGCTCGATCACGCGCTTGACCGGATCGCGCTGAATGTCGCGAGGGGCAACTAGCGTCTTCTTGCCGTCCACCGTCACCTCTAGGATCAAACCAACCTTGCGCAGTGCCAACATCAACTCGTGCGCAGGCAGAGCCACATGTTCAACCTCTTGACCATGGCCATAGATGACAGCCGGGATCATGCCCGAGCGACGCAGCTTGCGGGCCGCACCCTTACCAAAATCTGCACGGGGTTCACCGGCGATGCTGACGTTCGACACTTCTTCTCCTCGATTGGTACCGACATGACGTCGATGGCTCTTCACAAACAGCGGATAGGATCTATCCGCACAGCAGTCGGCGCCTCAGCACGTGGGCACGCAGCAACCGCGTGGTCCGCGTCGATGACGATGAACCGGAGTGCGGCACATCCTCGCCGAGGAGCATCACAACTGTAATGGTCCGCGGGTGCGAACGCCAAAACGGAAGCCGGAGCCATCCCACGACGCACCGGCTCGCGCCTGGCTCGACGTGGGCCGAGACCTCTATCGGGGGTTAAACGCGCGAACCCTCGAACATGCTGGTGACGGAACCGTCAGTGAAAACTTCCTGAATCGCCCGGGCGATCAGCGGGGCAACCGGCAGTACCGTCAGCTTGTCGAAGCGACGATCGTCGGGAATCGGCAGCGTGTCGGTGATGATCACTTCGCGAACCCGGCTGTTGTTGAAACGCTCGATCGCCGGCCCAGACAAGATGCCGTGGGTAGCAGCGACGATGACATCCTTCGCCCCCTGCGAGAAGAGCAGCTCAGACGCCTTCACGATCGTTCCGCCGGTATCGATCATGTCGTCGATGACAACGCAGACCCGGCCGGCAACATCGCCGACAACCTCATTGACGGTGGCTTCGTTAGGAACGTCCGGATCACGACGCTTGTGAATGATCGCCAGCGGAGCACCAAGCAGATCGGTCCATCTCTCGGCAACGCGCACTCGACCTGCATCAGGCGATACGACCGTGATGAGGTCACGATCTTCAACCGTTTCCGCTACGTACTTGACCAACAGCGGGAGCGCGAAAAGGTGGTCGACGGGCCCGTCGAAGAAACCCTGAATCTGAGCGGTGTGAAGATCAACTGCCATAAGGCGATCTGCACCGGCCGTACGGAACAGATCGGCGATCAGGCGCGCTGAGATCGGCTCACGTCCACGGTGTTTCTTGTCCTGACGCGCGTAGCCGTAGAACGGCATCACAACGGTGATGCGCTTGGCCGACGCACGCTTCAGCGCGTCGACCATCAACAACTGTTCCATGATCCACTTATTGATCGGCTCAGTGTGACTCTGAAGAACGAACGCATCGCAGCCACGCACTGACTCTTCGAAACGTACGAAAATTTCACCATTGGCAAAGTCATACGCCTGAGTCTCGACGAGTTCTACGCCGAGTTCCTTGGCGACATGGTGGGTTAGATCTGGGTGGGATCGACCGCCGATGAGAACCAGACGCTTCTCCGACGTTTGGACGATGCCGCTCACTCATACTCCTTGGGGTGGGATCTTCGTCGTACTGGTTTTTTCACTTGGTGGATCGATGAACTTGCCAGAGCACTCTACGTGTCTGCTGGCGGGCCGATAGCTGAGTCTGTCTTGGCTGATTGTGCCGCCTTTGCTGCCTTCGCGGAGGAAGTATCTGCACGTTTACGTTCAACCCAGCCGTCGATGTTCCGCTGACGTCCTCGACCCACGGCCATTGAACCGGGCGGCACATCCTCGGTGATAACCGACCCCGCAGCCGTGTAGGCGCCGTCACCGATCGTTATTGGCGCGACGAGCATCGTGTCGCTACCAATCCGAACATGATCACCAACGACCGTCTTGTGCTTGTTCACTCCGTCGTAATTCACGGTGACGGTGGCGGCACCGATGTTCGTACCGGCGCCGATCGTCGCGTCACCGACGTACGACAGATGCGGCACTTTGCTCCCTTCGCCGATGAACGCATTCTTCGTCTCCACGTACGCGCCGACTTTGGCGTGGGCGGCGAGTTCGGTGCCAGGTCGGATGAACGTGAACGGACCAACCGTGGCATCTGGACCAATCGTCGCTCCCGTGACATGTGATTTGAGCACCTGCGCACCAGCGCCTACAACTGAATCAACCAGCGTGGTATCTGGGCCAATTACCGCCCCTGTGGCGATCGCCGTAGTTCCGGCCAGCGCCGTATTGCGCTCAATTCGCACGTCCCGCTCAAGCGTGACAGTTGCATCGATCCACGTCGTAGCGGGATCGACAATCGTGACGCCTGTTCGCATCCAGTTCACGTTGATCCGATCGCGCAAGAGGCCACCGGCATGTGCCAACTGAACGCGATCATTAACACCCAGGATTTCGTCCTCATCGGGCGCGATGTACGCCGCAACAGTTTCACCATCGGCCACGAGGTGACCGAGCACATCAGTGAGATATTCCTCGCCCTGTGCGTTGTTGGTCGTTAGGCGAGCTAACCCGCTGCGCAGCGACGAGAGTTCGAAGGCGAAGACACCGCTGTTGATTTCTTGAATAGCGCGTTCACTTTCGCTTGCATCCTTCTGCTCGACGATGCGCGAAACGTGACCGGTCGCCTGATCGCGAACAATACGTCCGTACCCGGTCGGATCAGTGAGCACCGCGGTGAGAACAGTGGCGACCGCCTGCTCGCCGTGGTGAATGTCGACCAAGGCCGCCAACGTGTCACCCGTCAGCAACGGTGTGTCTCCGGCCAGCACGATCACTGGGCCATCTGGAAGGTCGATACCGGCAGCGGCAATACCTTCCAGCGCCACCCGTACCGCGTGACCGGTCCCGTTCTGCTGGTCTTGGACCACCGTGACCGCGGCCGGATACAAACCATGGACGTGGGCCGAGACGTGATCGCGACCATGACCAACGACAACAACGAGGTGATGCGGATTCAGCTGATCGACCGCAGCCAGTACGTGCCCGACGAGCGATCGTCCCGCGACATCGTGAAGAACCTTCGGCAGCGCCGACTTCATCCGAGTTCCTTCGCCAGCGGCCAGGACAACGACGGCAGATGGTCGAACCGACGACACAGAGGTGGTTGTTGGAAGCACTGTGCTCACGCGAAAGGCTGCTCTCCAGGAGTCGGAACTCGGCACCCTCACGATACCGCCCGTTCACCCGCCCTTACCCCACCCCCTGACTTTCGTCAGGTACCAACGAAGTCACGAGCAGGACGAGCGGCTACCAGACCTGCCATGATCACAGCGTGGCTCCCGGGGTAGGAATCGAACCTACGTCGTACCCACATTCAAAGTGTGGTCGCCCCTGCCAGCAGAGCAACCCGGGAATACGTGTCTAAGGGTAGGGCTCAACCTTGGAATCGTCCGAACCGGATAGCCCTACGTGTTGACAAACCTACGGTTGCGTAGATTACGCTAGCGTAAGTTACGACACCGTAACCCAATGACAAGCGGAGGGGGTCCCATGACCGCCACACCTGAAATCCACCTCAGCGCCGAGGAAACTGCCGAAGAGCAATCGCTTACCGGGCAGGCCTACGCAGCTCGCGAGGATCGCACACTGCCGATGTTCAACGGCGCCGATCGACAGTCCATAGGCGATCGGATCGCTGTCGGAGTCGTCGTCGCACTACCACTCCTGGCAGTAGTTCTCGCCGTGCCCTTCGCCTGGGGTTGGGGGCTGAGTTGGACGGACGTCATTTTGTCCGCTGTCTTCTACGCCATCGCCGCCCACGGAATCACCGTCGGCTTCCACCGTACGTTTACCCACTCATCACTCAAGCCGAATCGTGCGTTAAAGATTGCGCTCGCCATCGCTGGCAGCCTCGCAATCGAAGGCCCCGTCATCAGATGGGTCGCCGATCACCGAAAGCACCACGCCTTTAGTGACGCTGAGGGCGACCCGCACTCTCCGTGGCGATTCGGTGATTCCTTCGGCGGCCTAACCAAGGGCGTTCTGTACTCACACGTCGGGTGGTTGTTCGACATCGAGCAGACCCCCATTCGCAAGTACGCGCCTGACCTGTTGAAGGATCGCGACATCGTCCGCATTTCCAAGCTATTCCCACTCTGGATCGTCGTGAGTCTGGTTGCCCCAGCCCTCATTGGCGGGCTTGTTACGTGGTCGTGGCATGGTGCCATCACGGCATTCTTCTGGGCTTCCCTCGTGCGCATCGCGCTGGTTCACCACGTTACGTGGTCGATCAACTCCGTGTGCCACGTGTGGGGTACACATCCGTTCAAAACCCGCGACAAATCTGGCAATGTGGCATGGCTCGCGATCCTGTCGGGTGGCGAATCGTGGCACAACTGGCATCACAGCGATCCCACCTCCGCACGTCATGGTGTGTTGCGATTCCAAATCGATACCAGCGCTCGAATCATCGAACTGTTCGAATGGTTTGGTTGGGCGAAGGATGTTCGGTGGCCTAAGCCTGAGCGTATGAACGCACGCCGCATTCAGCCTTCGTCGATCGGCGGAACCGATAAGTGACGGACCTACGTCCGACTACTATCGATTCGGCGAGCAATTCACGGCAGGATGTACCCGTGGATCACGAAGATGACATCGTCGAAGCACCCGCTGCCACACCCTCACGTCGCGCGCGAAAGTCCGATCGCGTGCGAATGAGCGGCCGCGAGCGTCGCGAGCAGCTCATCGACGTCGCTCGTAAACTCTTCGCAGACAAGGGATTCGAAGCTGTCACAATCGAAGAAATCGCTGCCAAGGCAAGTGTTTCCAAGCCGGTTGTTTACGAACATTTTGGAAGCAAGGACGGACTCTACGCCGTCATCGTCGATCGTGAGATGAATATCTTGCTTGGAATGGTCAGCGATTCGTTGACAGCAACAGAGCCCCGCGCGCTACTCGAACAAGCCGGTCGAGCCCTCTTCGACTACATCGAAGAGCGTAGCGACGGCTTTCGCGTGCTGGTACGCGATTCACCTGTCGCCCAAAACACCGGAAACTTCGCATCACTCCTGCGTGATGTGGCCAGCCAAGTTGAAGCGCGGCTCGCTAAGGAATTCGATCGCAAGGGTTATCCATCGAAGTACGCACCGATGTACGCAAACATGCTTGTCGGCATGGTGGCGCTAACGGGTCAGTGGTGGCTCGACGCACGTCGACCCAAGAAGGACGAGGTCGTAGCCCACGTCGTTAACTTGGCGTGGAACGGGATCGTAGGCTTGGAGAAGAAGCCTCGACTCATCACCCAGCGTCCCAAAGCGTAGGCCAGGACGTGGCCGTCACTCCCGACCTGACGACTAAGCGATTGCTCTTAGAACCGTTGCACGTGGAACATGCCGACGAAATGGTCGATGTGCTCGCACCTCGTGAGTTGTACGAGTACTACCCCGATCAAGAATCCCCCACGCTCGATGAATTGCGTGCGACCTATACGCGCCAGACCCAAGGTCATTCAGATGACGGAACCCAGGTGTGGCATAACTGGATTATTCGCCTGCGATCCACACATGAGGCGGCCGGCTTCATCCAGATAACTGTGACGGGGAAACTGGCAGAGATCGCATGGGTTGTCGGATTACCTTGGCAGGGAATGGGTTACGCAGCTGAGGCCGCACGTGATGTACGAGATGCCTGCCTGCGAGGCGATACCGGCGACCACATCGTCGCCGTGTTCTGCCACATAGCACCCACCCACGTGAAGTCACAGGCAGTTGCCAAAGCGCTCGGATTGAACCCAACTGACACCTCGCACGACGGCGAGATTCGTTGGGAACAGGATGAGGATGCAAGTATCTCGACGTCGAGATACTTGGCGTAGGCTGACACTATGACTGAAAGTCCGTTCACCCACCACGACGAGGTCGACGGCCTCGTTCAAGCGTGGAGACGTGAGCGTCCAGATCTAGACGTGGCACCACTGGAAGTTTTGTCACGGGTCAGTCGACTAGCTCGACATCTCGATTTAGCCCGACGTGAGGCGTTCGATGCTCACGATCTCGAATCGTGGGAGTTCGACGTTTTGGCCGCACTCCGTCGCGAGGGGTCCCCGTACGCACTGTCCCCTGGCCGACTCGTGCAACTCACTCTCGTCACCAGCGGAACAATGACGAACCGCATTGATCGACTGGAATCACGTGGACTCGTCACTCGGTCACCTGACCCCAGCGACGGGCGAAGCGTCCAGGTCGTTCTCACTGATGAAGGTCGCACAACTGTTGATGACGCGTTGACGGACCTGCTACGGCACGAGCAAATGATCCTCTCAGCAATCACCCCAAGACAGCGCGAGGAATTAGCGCAGTTACTGCGCTATCTCACTGTCCCGTTTGAGCAAGGGCCGGAAGTCTGACCGTATGCGCGCCTGGCTTTAGTCGAGGTCGGCTGCGAGTATCAGCCACTGCTCTTCAAGTTCTCCGCGCTCGGCGATCACCGCGCGCAGTTCAGCATCAAGTGAGCCGACCAATGCGTGATCGGTGGCCGCATCTGCCATGGCAGTGTGGATCCGCGTTTCCTCGCTATCTAGCTTTTGAATCCGTCTCTCAACCCGAGTGAGTTCTTTGCGGGCTGCGCGGGCATCCCCGCCTGATAGTCGGGGAGTTTCCGCCGAACCAGCAGTTTGCGCTGATCCAGCCGACGACGACTTCGTCGATGTGTTCGGTGACGCCAGCCGACGCTCGAGATATTCGTCCACACCGCCAACGAGATGCAGGATCTTGCCATCGCCGAGCAGCCCGTAAACATTGTCCGTTGTGCGCTCGAGGAAATAGCGATCGTGGCTAACGACAATCAGGGTGCCCGGCCACGTATCAAGCAGATCCTCAAGTACCGTCAGCATTTCAACGTCGAGATCGTTCGTTGGCTCATCAAGCAGCAGTACATTCGGGCCACCAACAAGCAGGCGCAACAATTGCAGACGACGCAATTCACCACCGGATAGATCACCGAGCCGGGTGTGTAACTTATCGCCAATAAAGCCAAAGTTTTCAAGCAATTGCTGGGCAGTGAGTGTACGTCCCTTACCCAGATCAACGTACTCGCTTTCGCGCTTCAGCGCTTCCAAAACTCGTTCCATTGGGTCGATCTCGCTCAGCGCCTGCGATAAGTGACCAACGGAAACCGTTTGGCCCACTCGAATCCCACCGGCACGAACATCCGGGGCGGCAGCAGAGTCGAGAGCACCATCATGTGCGGCTGAGAGTAAACGCAGAATTGTCGTCTTGCCCGCTCCGTTGGGACCCAGTAAGCCCACCCGATCACCTGGACCCAGTCGCCAGGTTTGGTCCACCAGAACTGGGTCGATCCCAACCGCGGGGGCAAGGGTGATGTCTTCGAGGTCATAGACCTGCTTGCCTAGGCGAGCGGTCGCGAACTTTTCCAGTGCCAACCGGTCGCGTGGCGGTGGCTCATTGGCAATAAGCGCATTTGCAGCGTCAATACGGAACTTCGGTTTGCTCGTACGCGCGGGGGCACCGCGTCGCAACCACGCTAACTCCTTGCGCAGCAAGTTCTGTCGACGATCTTCCGAAGCGGCGCTTTGTCGTGATCGTTCGGCCTTGGCCAAGACGAACGCCGCGTATCCACCCTCGTAACGCTGCACGGATGAGTTGACGACCTCCCAGGTTTCCGTCGCCATCGCATCGAGGAACCACCGATCGTGCGTCACCGCGACGACAGATCCACGACGCTGCGATAGGTGCCCGGCCAGCCACGTCACCGCTTCAACATCGAGGTGATTCGTAGGCTCATCGAGGACCAGCAGATCGGGGTCGGCGATCAAAACCCGGGCCAGATTCGCCCGTCGCCGTTCACCCCCCGACATCGTCGACGTTCGAGTTTGCCAACCCTCGGTGTAACTTTCGGCATCAACACCGCCAAGCAGACCACTGACGATCGATCGAATGCGCGCATCGCTAGCCCACACGTGGTCATCGATATCGCCGATGACAGTTGAGCGAAGTGTGTCGGCCGCGGTGAACCCATCGGCCTGATCTAACACTTCAATCGTGGTGCCACCGGCCCGAATCACTCGGCCAGCATCAACTGGTTCAAGACCGGTGAGCACTCGGATCAACGTTGTCTTGCCGCCACCGTTTCGTCCGACCACACCGATCCGCGAGCCATCGGTGACGCCAACAGTCACATCGTCCAGAAGCGTGCGCGTACCAAGGGCTTTCGTAACGCTTTCAAGCGCTACGAGAGAGGCTGCGGCCATTACGCGATACTCCGTGCGTCGATAACGGTGGCACCGAATGCGGGCCCGGTCGCCCTCTTCACTGTGCGACACAATCCAGTGGACGTAAGAGCAACAGCAATGTCGAGCGCATGAATATTGTCGCGCGCAAGGAAGGCACACGTGGGCCCACTGCCTGACACGATGGAACCAAGCGCCCCGGCGTCCTGCCCCGATCGCAGCAATTGATCAAGCGACGGGCGCAGGTGAGTGGCCGCCCGTTGAAGATCATTCGACAGTGCCTTGCCAACGAGTTGTGCATCGCCTGCGAGCAGCGCCGACATCAGTGCGTCAGGAACCTTTGGATCCTCGACGAGGACGTCTGCTAGGTCACGTATGTAATCAACTCGGCGAAATACCTCGGGCGTTGATAAACCCTCCTCCGCCAGAGCCAGAACCCAGTAGTAGTCACCGCGGACGAGGGCCGGGGTGATGACGTTGCCCCTGTCGGTTCCCAACGCCGTGCCACCGTACAGACAGAACGGCACATCTGATCCGAGTTCCGCACCAATCTCCGAAAGGTTCTCGCGGCCAAGATTGAGTTCACAGAGAGTGTCGATGGCCAGAAGTGCACCGGCGGCATCCGCACTGCCACCTGCCATCCCGCCGGCCACCGGAATCCCCTTGTTCAATGACAGGACCGCATCGCTGATTCCGCCGTGCTGAACCATCGCTTCGACCGCTCGAACAGCCAAGTTCGACGAATCAGTGGGCACTGCACCCACGCCTTCGCCAGTAACCGTCAGCCGGATCCCCGAACCAGGAGCCGCCGCCGTCACCGTCAGATCGTCGTAAATGCTGACGGCTTGGAAGACGGTAGCCAAACTGTGATAGCCGTCCTCCCGCAGTGGGCCGACGTTCAGGGCGAGGTTAACTTTGCCGCTGACGCGGACGGTGACGGAATCAAGCACGGTGTGAGCCTACGGGTTTTGGCGGTGTGCGTGTGCCACGGCCGCGATCCGTGCAAAATCCACGACCCCGAGCTGTTCACCACGGATCCCCGGATCAATCCCGGCCTCGCGAAGAATCTCTTCTGCGACGACCGCACTACCGGCCCAACCAGACAGGGCTGCACGAAGGGTTTTGCGTCGTTGGGCGAACGCTGCATCAATAACCGCGAAGAGTTCACGACGGTCAACATCGGCTACCGGCTCGGCGTGACGCACGATAGCAACCAAGCCACTGTCGACGTTGGGTGCCGGCCAGAAGACGGTTCGGCCCACGGTGCCAACGCGTGCCACCTGACCGTACCAATTCGCTTTCACACTGGGAATGCCGTACACCTTCGATCCGGGCTTTGCCGCGAGGCGATCAGCCACTTCGAGTTGCACCATAACCAAGACCCGCTTGATCGAGGGGAAGGTCTCGAGTAAGTGCAAGATCACGGGCACGCTGATGTTGTATGGCAGATTCGCCACCAAGGCAGTTGGTCGATCACCCGGAAGCTCGCGGATATGAAGTGCATCGGCGCGAACCACCTCCAGCCGATCGAGCAGATCTGGCCGATGTGCCTCAACGGTTGCAGGCAGCGCCGCAGCGAGATCATCGTCAATCTCGACCGCAACGACTCGCTGCGCATACGGCAGTAAAGCCAGCGTCAAACTACCGAGTCCCGGCCCAACTTCGAGAACGACGTCTTGCGGCGAAAGTTCAGCGGTACGAGCGATTCGACGAACCGTATTCGCGTCGATGACGAAGTTTTGTCCACGCTGCTTCGTCGGACGGATCCCCAACCGGTCTGCGAGCAAACGGATCTCAGCCGCCCCAAGTAAGCCGTCGGAGCTATCCGCGACATTCGATGGTGTATCCGACGTCACCAGGCACCAAACACGCTCTGTGCGTTATCCCAAAGCGCCTGCGACATCGTGGCTTCATCGACGTCAGCACTTTGCGACATGACGCGGACCGTATGCGGAATTAGATACGACGCATTTGGCCGACCACGAAAGGGAGTTGGCGTGAGGTATGGCGCATCGGTCTCGACCAAAATGCGATCAAGTGGGGCCACCGCAACTGAATCACGAAGTGCCTGCGCATTCTTGAACGTCACCGTGCCTGCGAAAGACAGGTACCAGCCGCGCTCGGTGCAGTAGCGAGCCATTGCGGCATCACCGGAGTAGCAGTGAAACACCACGTTTTCCGGCGCACCTTCACTTTCCAAAATCTCGATAACCGCCTCATGCGAGTCACGATCGTGAATCACCACCGGCTTGCCGAGCCGCTTCGCTAGATCGATGTGACGTCGGAACGACTCTTCCTGAATGGCGCGGCCTTCCTCACCGGTTCGGAAGAAATCCATTCCGGTCTCGCCAATGGCACGAACACGTGGACGTTCAGCCAAGGAAGCAATCTCGTCAAGAGCGGCCTCAAGAGCCACCCGACCACCTTCGTTAAAGATCCGTGGCGCCTCGTTCGGGTGCAGAGCAACGGTGGCAATGATGGCGTCGTGTTGATCTGCACAATCAGCTGACCATCGTGCACTCGGTAGATCGCAGCCAACTTGCACGATTCGCATAACTCCAACTGAGGCAGCGCGTTCCAAGGCGTCCGACACGGTGAGCCAAGCACCCTCGTCACCTTCGTCTCCGGGCCAACCATCGTTGATATCGAGATGGCAGTGCGTGTCGATCACCGGTGACGGCAATGGCTCAGGCAGCGGCGGACGTTGTAAGTCGCGCGAGTGACCCGACTCTTGGACGGACGCGCGCGTGCGAACTGGCTTATCTAGCGAGGACATAGCGCAGGCCTATTCGGCCGTCTCCTCAAGCCGTGGGAACAGGATCGCACCCTTGGTGATTGGGGTTCCGGCGGGCAACTGACCCCACCGAGCAACATCGGTGACGTTCTGCTGATCGATTGGGCCAAGCGCAACATCGGCACCGAGCTGCTCCCAGAGTGATGCAGTCGCCTTCGGCATCACCGCGTGATGAAGCACCGCGATGGCCCGTAGCGATTCGCAAATTGTGTAGAGCACGGTCGATAGCCGCTCGGCATTGGCCTCGTCCTTGGCAAGCACCCATGGCTCTTGCTCTGTGACGTAGCCATTCACAACATCCACGAACGACTTCATTGCTTGAATACCGTTGAGGAAATCCAACCGCAGAATCGCTTCATCAGCAGTCGACGCCGCCGAGGTGAGGGCTTCCTGAACAGCAACTTCGGCCGCAGTGCTTTCACCGGGCGTGGGCAAGATGCCGTCACAGTATTTGGCCACCATCGCAGGAGCACGAGACGCGAGGTTGCCCAACCCGTTGGCCAACTCCGCGGTGTAGCGCGCGCTCATGTCTTCCCATGAGAACGATCCGTCCGATCCGAATTGGATCGCACGCAAGAAGTAGTAGCGGAAAGCATCTGAGCCGAAGTGGTCAACGATCTGGCTCGGCGCAATTCCGGTGAGCTTGCTCTTGCTCATTTTCTCGCCGCCCACGAGCAACCAGCCGTGAGCGAAAACCTGCTTCGGCAAGGGCAAATCGGCTGCCATCAACATGGCTGGCCAAATCACCGCGTGGAATCGAAGAATGTCTTTGCCTACAAGATGAACCGACGCTGGCCAGATCTCAGCGAACCTTTCCGCGCCCGGTGTACCTGGCTCATCACCTAAGCCAACTGCCGTCGCGTAATTCAGGAGTGCATCGAACCAGACGTAGACGACCTGATCGGTATCCCACGGAACGGGAATGCCCCAGTTGAAGGTCGACCGCGAGATCGACAGGTCTTGCAGTCCAGTGCGCAGGAACGACACAACCTCGTTATAAGCAGATTGTGGAGCGACTGCATTCGGATTGGCTTCGTAGTGGGCGAGCAGTTTGTCCGCGTAGGCAGACAGACGGAAGAACCAGTTGGTCTCACTCACAGTCTCTACTGGACGGCCGTGAGTTGGACATACCTTCTGGCCTTCAAACTCGCCGGTTCCATCGGCTAGATCGCCGGGAAGTTTGAACTCCTCGCAGCCAACGCAATACGGACCCTCATAGGCACCCTCGAAGATCTCGCCCTTGTCTTTGAGCCCAGCAAGGAACTTTTGAACCCGCTCGGTGTGACGGGGCTGGGTCGTGCGGATGAAGTCATCGTTCTGCGCGTCGATCGTCTTTAACACTGGCAGCCACGCAGATTCAACGAGGCGATCCGCCCACTCCTGTGGAGCGACACCGTTCGCTTCAGCCGTCCGCATAACTTTCTGGCCGTGCTCGTCGGTACCGGTGAGGAACCAGACCTTCTCACCACGCTGGCGATGCCAGCGCGTAGCGACATCGCCGGCCGTTGTGGTGTACGCATGCCCGATATGCGGGGCATCGTTCACGTAGTAGATCGGCGTGGTCAGGTAGTACGTCGAATCAGACACACCCCGATCTTAGAGGGCATCGGCCGGTGCCGTCGTTCAGGTTTGCTGGGCTGCGGACTTCTTCGCTGCGACAATTGCGTCATAGACAGCTTTGCGCGGCAGTCCGTATGCGTCCGCAACGGCCGCGAGTGCCGCCTTACGAGGGTCGGCATCCTCATCGACGGGGCGCCGACGTAGACCTTCCGGCGCCCCCTGAACCACGACCGTGATCTCACCTCGAAGTCCATCAGCAGACCACTGCGCCAGCTCGCGAAGACCACCGCGTCGCACCTCTTCGTACGTCTTGGTGAGTTCACGGCAGACCGCCGCCGGCCGATCATCACCCAATACATCCGCGAGTGCGGTAAGCATCTCGGCGATGCGATGCGGGGCCTCAAAGAAGACCAAGGTTCGCGGGTCGCCAACTAGCTCGGCCAGCGCTGTCTTGCGCTCACCCGACTTACGCGGCAGGAATCCTTCAAACGCGAAGCGATCGACCGGCAGCCCCGAGAGAGCGAGTGCGGTGAGCACCGCCGACGGCCCCGGCGCGGCCGTAACGTCAATCCCCCGCGCGACGGCGGCCGACACCAACCGATAGCCCGGATCACTAACACTCGGCATGCCTGCATCGGTGATCAGCAGCACGCGTTGGCCACCCTCAAGTGCCTCGAGCAGCTCGGGTAGCCGCTTTTGTTCCACCGCGTCGTAGTAGGAAACCAGTCGGCCACCGACCGTTACGTCGAGGTCATCGATCAGCCGACGGGCTCGCCGAGTGTCCTCCGCAGCCACAACATCGGCGGTCGTGAGTTCGGCGCGAAGGCGCGCTGACGCGTCGGCCGGATTACCGATTGGTGTCGCTGCCAACACAAGTACGCCACGCTTATCGCCCGTCACAAGTCTGTAGCCTGCCACGAACGTATGCTGAGCGGGTGACGATGACTCTCGATGAGCCACAGGAGGAGCCCGCACCGCGTCGTCGGGCAGCCCTCGGAGCGCGCGATTCCGAGCTTGCACGCCGCCTCTCCCCCGAGTTGCCCACTGACACGGCCGTGTCCTGGTGGGTCACGATCGGAATCACGGTCTTTGCCACGCTTGTTCGATTCGTCAACCTGGGACAACCCCATGCTGTGTCCTTTGATGAGACGTACTACATGAAGGACGCTTGGTCGCTGCTGCGCTGGGGCTACGAACGCGGATTCGTTACCGAAGCGGACAAGAAGATCTTGGCGAGCAACGGTGATTGGCGAACACTCGACTTCTTCACCTCGTCGCCGGCTTTCATTGTTCACCCGCCCGTCGGTAAGTGGACGATCGGCCTCGGCGAATACTTCTTCGGGCTCACCCCATTCGGCTGGCGGTTTATGACGTCAGTTCTCGGTTGCCTGATGGTGCTGTTAGTAATTCGCATCACCCGCAGACTCTCAAGGTCGACCCTGATCGGCGCCATCGCCGGATTCCTGATGGCGATTGACGGCATGGCGATCGTGATGTCCCGGACCGGCTTGTTAGACAACGTCCTGGCGTTTTGGATTCTCGTTGCATTCGGCTGCATCCTGATGGATCGCGAGCGCACCAGGGGCCTGGTAGCGCGTGAGGTACTCACCTACGCTGACGACCGTCTTGCACTTCAAGATCTTGGCAAGGGCACCGGACCATTCGCCGGCCTGCGGCCTTGGCGATGGGCTGCCGGCCTAGCACTCGGAATGGCCTGCGGAACAAAGTGGTCGGGCGTCTGGTTCGTCCTTGCATTCGGATTGCTCACAGTGGTCTGGGATTTCGGTATGCGACGCATGATCGGCGTCCGAACGCCGAACGCGGCGGCTGGAGCGCTGATCGATGGCGTGCTCGGCGCCGTTTCAATCGCGGGTACTGCCGTCGTTGTTTACCTGATCTCGTGGAGCGGTTGGCTACTTCACGACGGTGGTTATGACCGCAACTGGGCAGCTGGGCAGCCCGGATCTGGACTCCTTGGATTTATGCCCGAGGCATTGCGCTCGCTGTGGCACTATCACGCAGAAATGCTTAATTTCCACACACATTTGACGTCACCACACTCGTATCAGAGCAATGCGTGGAGCTGGCCACTACAGGCACGGCCCACATCGTTCTACTACGAGTCGTTCGACAACGGCGTGAACGGATGCACCGCTGACAAGTGTTCCTCCGAGGTGATAGCGCTTGGCAATCCGATCATCTGGTGGGCCGCAATTCCGGCGGTGATCCACCAGGGGTGGCGCTGGATATCACAGCGTGATTGGCGTTCCGGCGCGGTAGTGCTGGCCGTCTTGGCTGGCTGGTTGCCATGGCTTGGCTTCCAGGGACGAACGATCTTCACCTTCTATGCGATCGTCTACGTCGCCTTCCTGACCATGGCCCTCGCGCTGAGTTGCGGGACGATTTTGGGCAAGAGCGATGCCGACCCAAGGCGACGCACGATCGGGGCAGCAGCGGTTGGTTCATTCCTTTTGCTAGCTCTCGTCGCTTGCTGGTTCTTCTATCCCATTTGGACTGCCGAAGTAATTCCCTACTCGCAGTGGCAAATGCGTATGTGGTTCCCGACCTGGGTCTAGGGGCATCGTCGAAAACGCTCCTCAAACTGCGCTTCTTTCGATGTCGTGATCCACTGATAGCGGAGGAAAAGTGAGTCAGTTCGAAAATCTCAATACCCCAGACGAAGACGTACCCGAGGTTGATGCGACCCCGTGGATTTCTCGTCGCGCGCTCCTACGCGCCGGTGGAATTCTGGCCGGTGTTGGCGCTCTTGGGTACGCCGCTTTCGTTTTGACCAAGCGACAGGTAGCTGAAGGTGTGCGGGCACTAGTAAACATTCCGTCGCCGTCAGACCCTGCCCCCGCCATACCCGCCGCAGCCACCCCGTCGGTTGCCGGTATTCCGCCGGCCGTTACACCAGTGGACACATTTTTCCGGATCGACACGTCGATGTCGCCTCCCGTCGTTGACGTGGCCACATGGAAGATGTCGATCCACGGTCGAGTCGATAACCCGCTGACGTTGACCTACGACGACCTACTCGGTATGCCCAGCATCGAGCGTTACGTCACGCTCTCGTGCGTCAGCAACGATATTGGCGGCGATCTCATTGGTACGCAGAAGTTCCAAGGCGTGCGACTGACCGACTTGCTGGACAAAGTTGGAGTTCATTCAGACGCGTCGCTGATCCTTGGCGAATCAGTTGACAACTTCACCGCAGGATTTCCCACCGACTTCCTCAAACAATCACCCGACGCGATGGTCGCGTACGCGATGAACGGCGCCGCTCTGCCTACCGATCATGGCTTCCCTGCCCGCCTCGTCGTGCCTGGTCTCTACGGATACGTTTCCGCTACCAAGTGGCTGAGCGGAATCAAACTAACCACCCTCAACGATGACCCGCCCTACTGGGTTACCAAGGGTTGGCTAGCGGACGGAGCCATCCAAGCAGCGTCACGTATCGACGTGCCACGACAGGGCACCACCGTGAAAGCCGGCACTGTCGGAATCGGCGGACGAGCGTGGACCGAGCTCGGTGGCGTCAAGTCCGTCGACATAAAGATCGGCGACGGCCAGTGGCAGCCCGCAACCCTCGCAGCCCCGATCGCCGCCAATACGTGGCGTCTTTGGTCGTACGCATGGGCGGCCGAGGCTGGCGATCACACTATTACTGTGCGCATGACGAATGACAACGGCACAGTTCAAACCGATGTCCAGCATGGGGTGTATCCAGGTGCCGCGAGCGGGCTTCATGCGATCAGCGTGAAAGTTGCTTAGCTCCGACCCGCATAGTGGACTACACGCGCACCAAAACCCAGCGCATGCAAGTAACATCGCGAGCGTGAGGAAACCAATCAGATCAGCCCGCCATGACTGATGACCTCACGAGCCCGACCCCCGAATCTGCATGGGCCCGGCGTTGGCATATCGCCAGGCCACTGGTGCTTTCAGTCGTCGCACTGATCGCAATTCGCATCATCTTCCGGATCGCGACCTCCGTCGACTGGCCCTCGGTGTGGTCATCGGTACAACTGGTAAGCCCGCTGTCTGCCGTGATCATGTTGGCCTTGCTGGCATGCAGGCAGATCTTCAACGCGATTCCACTCACGCGATTTGTGCATGACCTACCGCTGAAGAAATCGATCCAGAACGACCTTTCGGCGTTCCTCACCGGCACTATCGCACCGCCGCCGGCGGACGTTGTTCTGCGCGTCTCAATGTTCAAGTCATGGGACATTGACCCGGTCGAAGGTATGGCGGGGGTGACACTGAACTCGCTCACCTTCTACGCCGTGCGATTCTTGGCTCCCGCATTGGGGATCATGTTCTTGGTTTTCGATGAGGTTGAATCTGGCCAGGTATTCAGCGCATTCCTATCGTCTCTCATCTCCATCGCGATTTTGGTTGCCCTCTACTTCATTAGCAAAGGTGACCGACTCGCTCGCATTATCGGAGCAACGGCAGGCAGTGTCGCAGCCCGATTCAAGAAGACGGTGAATCCGGACGAGTGGGCACAGGCCGTCGTTGATTTCCGGGCAAAGATTGGCGATCGGGTGCAAACCGGCATCATTCCTTCGATGGGCGCGCTCATTGCAATGGTGCTCAGCGACGCAGCCATTTTGTTCGTCTCGTTACGAACGGTCGGGATCGATTCCTCGGTCTTGCCCCTGGCCGTCATCTGCGGAACCTTCTTGGTGGCCTACCCATTGACGCTGTTTCCGTTGGCCGGAGTTGGCATCCTCGATGCCGCACTGATCACCGCTTGGATCGACAAGGCCGGAGATGGCTACGAGTCACAGTTCGTTGCCGCACTGATCATCTGGCGCGTCGTAACTCTGCTGGTAACACTTGCCTGCGGATTGATTTCAGTTCTGCTGTGGCGACGACTGGACCGTCGAAGGAATGCCTACCATGTCGACGTCGAGTGATGATCTAGCGATTCATCCCCCAAAGGAGGACTGAACTCGGTGGCGTTACGTCCATTCAGGCGCCGCGAGCAGTCTTCACCGTCTTCGTCACCGTAGCCTCAGTGCCCCAAATATCGCTATAACCGCTGCACATATGCCTTCACTGATACGATCACGAATCGTGGCACAACTACCCCGAAAGTGCTGGTTTGACTACTGACGAGGTAATTGAGGACGCACCGCCTAAGTGGCTGCGCTGGTGGAGAGTTGCCCGCCCCATTCTCATCGTGGCAGTGAGTGTCTTTGCTCTCAAAGTTCTGTACCGCATTCTTGCGCCCATCGACTGGTCGTCAGTTTGGGATTCCCTGCGCCTGCTGACCCCACTGGCCATTTTCCTCCTGCTTTTCTTCGTCGCCCTTCGTCAAGTGTTTAACGCCAAACCCTTGACGAATTTTGTCTCAGGTCTTCCCCTGCGTCGGTCCATCATGAATGACCTGACAGCGTTCTTGATGGGAACCGTGGCACCACCCCCCTCAGACACAGTTCTTCGCGTCTCAATGTTTAAGTCGTGGAATGTGGATCCCGTTGAAGGTATGGCGGGTGTAACTCTTAACTCGTTGACCTATTACGTTGTCCGCTTCTTCGCACCCGCAATTGGCCTGTTGTTTCTGGCTTTTCAAGATGTCGAATCTGGCCATGCACTTGGCGCGGCAATCTCCGTATTGATTTCCGCTGTCATCGTTGGGGTCCTACTTTCGATCAGCCGAGGTGATCGTCTTTCGCGTTTGATTGGCCTTAACGCTGGTCGGGTGGCGACACATTTCAAGAAGACAGTCGAGCCAGACAAGTGGGCCGCGGCCGTGGTCGACTTTCGCGCGCGGATCGGCGATCGCGTTCAGACGGGGATCGTGCCGTCCCTCGGCGCCCTCGTGCTCATGGTCTTATGCGACGCCTCAGTCCTGTTTGTGGCAGTACGCGCCGTCGGCGTGGGCAGCGATGTCCTACCGTTGGCGATCGTTTACGGCAGTTTTCTTCTCGTATACCCACTCACACTGATCCCGCTTGCCGGGCTCGGAGTTGTCGATGCGGTTTTGGTAACTGCTTGGCTGGATTACGCCGGTGACAGTTATGAAGCTCAGTTCGTCGCAGCTTTGATTATCTGGCGCGTCGTCACACTCATCGTGGTGCTGCTGTGTGGACTTGTTTCGCTCTTCGCGTGGCGCAGGATGGCTAGGAAACTCGAGGACGAGTTGCAGCCGTCGTCATGAATGGCGGGCCGACGTGTCACAGGTGAATCATCACCCTAGACGCGGACGCCTTTGGGGTAGCGGCTACTTCCGCCGCATCGGTCCCGGTTTGGTTACTGGCGCTGCTGATGATGATCCGTCTGGCATTGGCACGTACTCGCAGGTTGGTGCGGCATCGGGTAATCAACTCCTATGGTCGGCTCCGACGCTGTTGCCTTTCGCATTCGCCGTTCAGGAGGCATGTGCCCGACTCGCCCTTGTCACCGGCAAAGGACTTGCTGCGCTCATCAAGGAACAGTTGCCCCGCCCCGTTCTCTACCTCGCAGTTGCTGCGGTCGCGCTGGCCAATTCGTTTAACATCGCGGCCGACCTCGGCTCAATGTCCGCCGCTCTCGGGCTTCTGATTCCCGTTCCACAAGCGCTGGGAGTTTTACTCTTCGCATTAGGTATCGCAGTTACCGAGGTCCTGATCCCCTACCACCGCTATGCGCGATTCCTTAAGTGGCTGTGCTTTTCTCTCGTTGCTTACATCGGTGTACTGGCGGTTGCACATGTCGATTGGACGGAGGTACTTCACTCAACCTTCGTGCCGCACATGGACTTTACGAAAGCAACCCTCGTCGCTCTGATCGCTTTGGCTGGAACGACTATCTCGCCTTACCTCTTCTTCTGGCAGGCGGCAGAAGAGATGGAGGATGAATCCGGCGAAGTTCCTGATGTATCTATTGTTCACGTGCAGGCGATGCGCGGAGATGTGCTTGCCGGAATTGCATCAGCGGTATTCATCATGTTCGCCATCATGGCTACCTCAGCGGCGACCCTGCACGTGCACGGAATCACCGAGATCTCTTCCGCTGAGCAGGCTGCATCAGCGCTAGAACCATTGGCCGGTCGGTTCGCCAGCGTGCTCTTTCTGCTCGGGATCGTTGGGACGGGATTACTTGCTGTTCCCGTACTCGCCGGCTCTACGGCGTATGCGTTGAGTGAAGCCTTTGGTTGGCGGGAAGGGTTAGAGCGGCGGCCAGGCCAAGCGCGGGCGTTCTACGCAGTGATCATCGGTTCGATGTTCGTGGCCCTGGTCTTGAACTACGTTGGCATTAATCCGATGCATTTCCTGTATCTCGCCGCGATATTGAACGGTCTCACCGCGCCCATCCTGATGTTTCTGGTGTGGCTGTTGGCCCGCGACAGCGAACTCATGGGCGAATGGCGAAGTAACCCGTGGTCGCAGATCCTTCTTCTCGGGGCAACACTGCTGATGATCAGCCTTCCGATCATGTGGCTGTTCGCTCACCAGTGACGGCACGTCTGACTACAGGTGCGGCATGACCTGTGTCGCGATCAACTCAACGTGATCGAGATCTGATAGGTCAAGAACCTGAAGGTAGAGCCGGGTAGCGCCAACATCGCCAAACGTCTTGGCCTTGGCAATCACTTCATCGACAGTGCCGGCTAAGCCGTTCTCACGAAGTTCAGCAGGCTCACGTCCGATAGCCGAAGCTCGCCTGGCAAACTCCGCCTCATCGGCACCAACGCACACGACTTGAGCTGCCGAGTAGATCATCGAGTCGTCCGATCGCCCCGCTGCAGCAACGGCGGCACGAACTCGATCAAAGGCAGCAGACGTATCGTCCAGTGAGTCGAATGGGACGTTGTATTCGGAGGCGAATCGCGCCGCCAGCGCAGGGGTTCGCTTGAGTCCTGAGCCACCGATGATCAGCGGGATGGGAGACTGCACCGGCTTCGGTAGGGCAGGGGAATTCGCGAGTCGAAAGTGCGAGCCTTCGTAGTTGAACTTCTCACCCACTGGCGTCGACCAAAGCCCGGTCAAAATCTCCAATTGTTCGGTGAGAATGTCGAACCGGTCGCCGAGAGAAGGAAATGGAATGCCGTACGCGGTGTGTTCGTCATCGAACCAGCCGGTTCCCAAGCCAAGTTCGATGCGTCCGTCGCTCATCGCATCAACCTGTGCGACGCTGATCGCCAGGATGCCCGGCAGACGGAAGGTCGCGGCTGTCACGAGTGTCCCGAGACGAATCGTCGAGGTCTCACGGGCGATGGCGCCGAGCGTTACCCACGAATCCGTCGGGCCGGGTAAGCCATCGCCATCACCCATGACGAGGTAATGATCGGAACGGAAGAACGCGTCAAATCCGAGTCGTTCCGCATGCTGAGCCATCCGCAACTGATCGTCGTAGGAAGCACCCTGCTGCGGTTCGATGAAGATACGTAAGTCCATGTTCTGAACTCTACGGCCAAGCGCCCGCAAACAGCATCTGGCCTACAGGCCCAGGTGGATGCGCAGAGCCTCGTCGACCTGATTCATTACCTCAGGTGTCAGGTATCCGATTTCCACACCGACTCGCTGGAAGGAGATGGCTCGCACCGGCTGTTGGTCGGAATTGCCCATGCCTGACGTGCAAGAACAGCAGGCCGCCTCCTACAGTCGTAGGGGCAACCGCACAGCGAGAGAAGGATGTATGGAACTGACGCCACGATCCGAGGGCTTGCGCATGCCGGCCGAGTTTGACGAGCATGAGTGCACCGTCATTGTCTGGCCGGCACGGGCGTCGCTATGGGGCCATCACCTCGAGCAGGCAAAGCGTGATTACGCCGAGGTCATCAAAGCTGTGGCCGCCTTCGAAGAGGTCGTAGTTGTCGCCAATCCAGGTGCAGCGGCAGAGGTGCTGAACTACTGCGGCATCGGTGTCACCGTCACCGAGATTCCGGTTGACGATTCGTGGGTGCGCGACTCCGGCCCGATCGTAGTCAGCGACGGAGTGGGCAGGCGTGCCGTGGTGCAGCTTGGCTTCGATGGGTGGGGCCAGAAGTATGTGCCCTACGACAAGGATGCACGCCTGGCCACGGCCTTGGCCGACGTCTTCGGGCTTCCGGTCTTCCGTGCTCCGATCGTGAGTGAAGGTGGCGCATTCCTCACCGACGGGGAAGGCACACTGTTCACGACCGAGGGCTCGGTTATTCATGAGGTCCGCAACCCAGGGCTAACCCGCGAGAGGGCCGAGGCAGTCTTTCGCGACTACCTCGGCGTTGACACCGTGATGTGGCTCGAAGCGTTCCCTGATCGAGACACCGATGGTCATGTGGACGGTATCGCGAATGTCGCTGCACCTGGTGTGCTTGCCCTCTACATTGGCGAGGACTCCGACGGCGCAATCGACCCGTACAGCCAGCGCAATCTCAACCTACTCGCGTCCGTGCAAGATGCAGCCGGCCGTCACGTCCGCGTCGAAGCGGTCAGCCCACAGGGCTTCGCGACGATCGACGGTGAGGAATACGACATCCCCTACCTGAACCACTATCTACCAGCCGGCGGAGTTGTTGCGCCGGTTGGCGACCCACGGACAGATGACGCCGCACTCGCACGTCTTGCCGAGATCTACCCCGATCGAGAGATCGTCGCAGTACCGGGCGCACTTCTGTCCTACGGAGGCGGTGGCCCGCACTGCATCACCCAACAGATTCCGCGTCGCTGAGGGTTTGTGGAGCTGAGGGGTCCACTACTAGCGACTCCGTCGCTAGCGGGGGCCCAAGAATCGTCCTCAGCGACACAAACAAAAAACCGCCCGAAGGCGGTTTTTTGTTTGTGGAGCTGAGGGGACCCGTCGGGCCACTAACGTGGCCCTCCTCCCGAATCCCCACCATACAAACCCAACGCATAAAAATAACCCGGGGATCAACCCGGGTTATTTTTATGCGTGGAGCTGAGGGGATTCGAACCCCTGACCCCTTCATTGCGAACGAAGTGCGCTACCAACTGCGCTACAGCCCCTTACGAGGTGCAAGGGTAGCAAGGCCTGCACCGCACACCCAACCCGGCAGCCACAAAAGGCGCGGACTACTGCGCCGATCATGACTCAGAAGGACTCCTCAATCCCCGAATCCGTGCGCGTACATCGAATCCCAGAGCGCGGACACTACGACCGCGAGACGATCGATGCGATCCTCGACGCGTCTATCGTCTGCCACGTGGCAACTATCGACGCGGACGGACGGCCTTTGGTGATCCCCAACCAACACGCTCGGGTTGACGATGTGGTCTACATCCACGGATCAGCCGCCAGCCGCAACCTAAAAAGGGCCGGGCAAGGGATCGACATAAGCCTTTCGGTCACTCTGATCGATGGCCTCGTTATCGCCCACCGACTCTTCAACCACAGCATCAACTACCGCTCTGTCGTGCTCCGCGGCGTGGCTGAACAAGTCGAATCAAACGACGAGAAGTTGATCGCACTGGAAGCCTTCACCGAGCGGATCCTGCCGGGCCGTTGGGCCGAGGCGATCGCACCCGACGAGCAAGAGTTGAAATCGACAATTGTCTTGCGTCTGCCTATAACTGAAGCCTCGGCGAAGATTCGAACTGGCATGCCCGGCCACGTCGATGAGGAAGAAGATCTGACCAAACTCTGGGTTGGAGTCATTCCCGTCGCCTTGGTCGCTGGCAATCCGATCCCGCACCCCGACATCCCCGCCGATTTAGCGGTGTCTCCATCGGTACAGCAGTGGGCGCAATCGCATCGCGACTAGAAAACCCACCGTCGAAAAGTCAGGCGGGCAAACAGTCGGGTCAGCCGTTGGCTGCGCGACGGTACGTCGGCAGGCGCACGCCAGTGCGTGGATCGGTAAGTAGCGCTTCTAACTGACCCTCGTCATCGAGACCGTCATAACCGAGAGAGTCATCGACGTAACGTTCAGCGTACGTCGGCTCACGCCGACTTGCCCCCTGACGCACAACCGGAGTATCAGCTACACGTGATGACTGGCCGTTCTCAGCCTGGTTCGCAGACTCACGTGGTACCACGATTTCGAACGTCTCGATGCGCATGCCGCCGTCTGCAACGGGCTGCGGCGCAAGGGATTCACGAGCTTGCTTGACCATCTCGGCCCCCGACCATGCACCAGGTGTGCGTAGATCGATCACTCGGGGTACACGGGTGGCCCGCGGTGCTGTTACGTAGGTTGGAAGCGTGGTTGGCACTGCGTTCCACGAATCGGTTCCAGTTGCCGCACGTACGGTCGCCAGTTCCTCGGGGGCCACGATGGTTGTGTCGTTGAGATACTCCGGCGCTGGATCGGCGAGGCGACCGCCACGACGCGAACCCTGCGACGAGCGCTCATATCGAGCTTCGGAGGCACGGGCGGCTTCCGAACGGTTGGCCCGGATCTCCCGGCGACGCTTCGCCTCGGCTGCAGCCGCGATCTGACGTCGTACCATAACCACGAAACCAACGATGAGCATCACCGGAATAGCCAGCGCCCACGTCGGCACCAAATGAAGCAGGCGAAGAAGAAGGGTGGCAACAAACAATGCACCCAAGCCCATCAAGGTGCGCTGGCGCCGAACTGCCGCAGCGGACGCCTGGCGCGAATCGACGCCGCTGACGGTGACCCGAGGCGAGATCTCCTCTTCGCTCCGACCTGGCATGACGACATCGCGGCGAGTCAGTCGACCGAGATCTGCATTACCCCGAAGCGAACCCATAGCCGTTGAGAAACGATTCACCGACTTCACTTCCTGGGCCTGATCGTGACGACGCAACCACATCGGCACAAGCACCAACGCCCACATGCCCACGAGGACCGCGACGATGATTCCTGAACCACTCACGTCACGAAGGCTATGTCTTGAACCCGTTGGGATCACGCACCACAGCAGTCACATTAATTTCGTGTCGCATTTATGTGAATGAATCTAGTTTGCCCTTGACCATCAAGAATTCTCCCATTGTCCGCCGCATTGATGACGAAGCACTGCGATTGTTAACTGGCAGACGTCGGCTCAGTGGTCCATCGGTTGAGTACACCACCGGAAATCTCATCTGCGGTAAGGGCATAGACGACGTGATCACGCCACAAACCGTCAATGTGCAGATAGGAGGGCCGCAGGCCTTCGTATCTGAAGCCGAGTTTCTCAGCGACGCGGCGCGATGAGGCGTTCTCCGGACGAATGTTGACCTCGATGCGATGAAGTCCGATCGAGAAACAGTGGTCTGTCGCCAAAGCAACCGCCGTGGGCGTAATACCCCGTCCAGCAAACTCTCGATCAATCCAATACCCAATATGAGCACCGCGTAGCGAACCCCACGTGATGCTGCCGACGGTCAACTGCCCGACGAGTCGATCGCGATACGTGATCACAAACGGCATGACCCGTCCCTGTGATGCCTCAGCCCGCAATCGACGAACCATCACTCCGTAGGTTGGCGGCACTTCCCTGGCCGGATCCGGCGTCGTCGCCTCCCATGGCCGCAACCAGTCCGCATTGCGGGCACGAACTGCTCGCCACTCACGCGCATCTCGCTGCTTGATCGGGCGCAGACCGATGTCACTGAACTTCAGTTCAACCGGCCAGCCGATAGTCACAGCACCCTCGGATGATCGCCACCACCGAGTGCTTGCTCAACCGCATGAATGAGAATCGGTTCGATCAGTGACAAACCATCTTTCACGCCACCGGGTGAGCCAGGCAGGTTGATGATGATTGTGTGACCGGCCATCCCCGCTACCCCACGAGACAACGCCGCCGTTTCAATGCCGGCAGCGCGGCCAACTGCGCGAATAGCCTCGGAGATACCCGGGATTTCGCGGGTGATGACTTCGCGGGTGTGTTCAGGGGTCACGTCATTAGGTGACAATCCCGTTCCACCAGTGGTGATGATCACGTCAAAGCCATCGTGCACTCCACCGAGCAGCACACTTTCGATTTCGGGACCGTCGGGGATCACGGTGGGACCGCTCACATCAAAGCCGAGACGCTCTAGCATCGCCACAATCATCGGACCGGTGCGATCTTCGTAGACGCCGTGAGCTGCCCTGGTGGAAATTGACACCGCTAGTCCACGCATCACTGGTGACTCTCTCGCTGCCATAAGCCTGTCTTACCACCAGTTTTTTCGTCGACATGAACATCAGTGATCTCCGCAGCTGGATCAACTGCCTTCACCATGTCGATCAATGCAAGACCCGCGACGGCAACGCAGGTCAGTGCCTCCATCTCAACACCTGTTCGATCAGCTGTCCGAACGACTGAGCGAATAGCCACGTAATCGTCATTAATCTCGAGATCGACGTCAACGCCGTGAACGGCAATCGGATGACAAAGCGGCACCAAATCAGGTGTGCGCTTGGCAGCTTGGATTCCGGCAATACGTGCCACCGCAATCGCATCACCCTTAGGAACGCCTGCACCACGAAGAAGTCCAATGACCTCACGGGACACCAACACTCGTCCGGTTGCCGTCGCTGTCCGCGTTGTGATCTCCTTCGCGGACACGTCAACCATCCGTGCCCCACCAGACTCGTTGAGATGGGTGAAGCTACGTTCAGTCATCTCGCTCACCCTTCATCCAAGCGAAGTACTGCAACTGCCGAACCGGCCGGCAATTCGGTGATCTCTTCAGGAACAACCACAAGCGCGTTTGACTGCGATAGCGCACCAAGCATGTGCGATCCCTGCCCACCGGCCGGACGCACGACGTAGCGACCATCTTCGACCGACAGTTCTGCTCGAGCGAATTGTCGCTTGCCAGCAGGTGACGCGAGCGACTCTGCAAGCACTGCCCGCACTACTGGTCGATAAATTCGTGCGTGGCCCAACATCCGCCGAAGTACCGGACGCACGAAGACCTCGAACGACACGTAGGCCGAAACCGGATTTCCGGGTAGCGTGAAAATCGGGGTTCGATCCTCGCCAAGAGTGCCGTGCCCCTGCGGCATGCCGGGCTGCATTGCGACCTTCGTGAATTCCACCGTGCCCAACGTCGAAAGGACTGCCTTCACCGTGTCGTAAGCCCCTGCACTGACACCACCGGTGGTGATGATCAGATCTGCTCGAACCAGCTGGTCCTCAAGTGCGGCCATCATGAGTTCGGGGTCATCTGGAATGGGGCCGACTCGATATGCGATCGCACCCGCTTCCTCAACAGCCGCAGCAATTGTCGGGCCGTTCGAATCAGCGATCAGTCCCGGCGTCAATGTGCCCCCGGGCTCAACAAGTTCGCTACCCGTCGAAAGCACCACGACCCGCGGACGCGGATGCACCGCAACCCGGCCTCGTCCTACTGCTGCAAGCGGTGCAATCTCACGCGGACCAAGAACCGTTCCCGCCGTCCCGACGACCTGACCTAGGGCAATATCGTCGCCGCGCAGACGAATATGAGCGCCGAGTTGTGCCTCGCGCGTGATGCTCACCGTCTCAGTGCCGGCGTCCGTCCACTCGACCGGGATAACAGCCTGCGTTCCCTCCGGGATCGGCGCACCCGTCATGATGCGAATCGCGGTGCCATCGCGCAGTTCGTGAGTGGCTCGATAGCCGGCGGGAACATCGTCGATGACCTCAAGTACGGCGGGCTTTGCGTCACTTGCCGCCATCACATCAGCCACTCGCACCGCGTATCCATCCATTGACGCGTTATCGAATGGGGGCAGCGGCCACGGAGCAGTGACCGATTCGGCCAGCACGCAGCCGCGGGCATCTTGCAACGTCACATCGATCGGTGACAGTGGCACGACCCCGGCTAAAACCGCCTGCAAATGCTCTTCAACAGTACGCACGATGTAGACCCTACGGCTTCTAGGCCATGATGACCTCATGACAGACGAGAAGATGCCGGTTGACTCTGACGACGTCAGCCCTGAACTTGCCCGCAAACGCGAACTTCGCCGTGAATTCGGTGCTGCGCGCAAGGCCCGAAGTGACGCTGAGCGCGGCAAGGTTTCAGTACAACTCCTCGAGCAACTTCAACAGTTGCCCGAGTTCGCTGAGATCATGGCCTTTCCTGCGATCGGCTCCATCGGCGCCTATGTTTCCTACGCAGGTGAGCCTGGAACGGCCGACATTCGAACCTTTACAGCCGCCAACGGTATCCGTTTGGCGCTACCAATCATCCGTCCCGACTTTGCCCTCGATTGGGCCTGGGATTCAGCGGATGTAGCACCCGGTCGCAATTACGCGGGGGTACCCGAGCCGACAGGTGGCGTGGTGGCCCACGGAGCCGATGGCATCGTGTCGCTGCATTGCCGCGTGCTGCTGGTGCCCGCACTGGCCGTGGACACGCGCGGCTACCGGATGGGTAAAGGCGGCGGTTTCTACGACCGTCTCCTCGTGGGCCTCGAACATCTCGAAGCGCGACCACTCATGGTTGCCGTCGTTCACGACGATGAGGTCGTGGACGAGCTACCTGTCGAAGTTCACGACCACCCCGTCGATGCCGTGCTGACACCATCAAGGATTATCCGAATCCCCGGACGGCGCGCTCACATACCTTTCACCTGAGGTTTGAGCGTCAACGTATCCACCGCGGCGGCAGCCACTTCTGATTTGGTGAAGGCAAACGGGAACGTCGCGCCGTCACGCCACGCATCGAGTTGATCGACGTAATTGGCCGAATAGGTATGACCGCTATTGCCCGTCAGGTTCACCCACGTCGACGCGTCAAAATTACTGACATCCACCACCATGCGCATCGAGGGCACCCACGTGACTTCGTAATTCCCCGCGGACGCATCCCAGCCTGTCGCGTTCACCACAGACTCACCTCCTGAGGTTTCAATCGGCCCGCGATTGAAGATCGCCTCGATCGGCGCGATCCCCGACTTACCAAGGGTTTGATTGCGCACCGTCAACGTGTGCATCTGACCCCACGTCCACTTTGTGGGATCGCCGCCCTGAGCTGTCGTTAACTCAGTGGTCGCTTCATCGAGTGCGCGTTTGACGACGGCATCGCGACCACCAGAAGAGCCTGCGGCGGACTTATCCGTCCACCAGAGATCGTTCGGCGTACTCCAGAGATTTCGGATCACCTCGAACCAGCGATCGCCACCATCGGGTTGATAACCCGTCGGTAACTCGTCATCGAATGTGTCGGCGAGCAAGTGACGCCAGAACGCGTTGAAGTAGGCCGCCGCTGCCGAGTTGGCAGGCTGAGTGAAATCCCACCCATTGAAAAGCTTCAGGGCCTGCGCCGAATTGCCGGTGATGTGCAGATCTTGAATTCGAGGCACGAGGAACGATGCGTTTTCGTTTCGCGAATCAAACTGCAGCGTCCGAATCTGATCCGCCGTGATGCGCTTACCGTTCGACGTGAGCCTCACGATCTCGTCAACTATGCGCTGACTACGAGCGCCATAAGACCAGTCATCGGTTAGGAAGTACGGATAATCCTTGTAAACCGACGCTTGATTAGCAGTGACCACAAAACCATCGTCTGGGTTCTTCACGTTTGGGAGCGCTGCAAATGGGATGAAGCCTGTCCATGATTCGGTCGGATCCCAGCCCAGCGCCGGATACTTACCGTCGTAGCCGTGCCGAATCGGGATCTTGCCAGGAGTCTGATATCCAATGTCACCAGCGACAGACGCATAGATGAGATTTTGCGCCGGAACCTCAAAAAGTGAAGCAGCAGAACGAAATTCATCCCAGTTCTGGGCTGTATTGAGTTGATCTACCGCGTCCATCGTGCGGCCGGGCGTTAGCGCCGTCCACTTCAACGCGACTCCGTAGCCGTCACCTCGCGGCGGCGCAATCACGCCATTGGGCGCATCCTGTCCCACGGTGGTGAGTTCGGACGATGCATCCGATAGCAGCGGCCCATCCTTCGTCTCACGCACCGTCAACTCAACGGGATCACCGCCGGCGACCTTGATGGTTTCTTTACGCGTAGTCAGTGGCAGTTTCGTGGTGCCAACCAGGTAGGAGTCGCCGGTCACCTTTTCCAGATACAGATCAGTGACATCAGGTCCAAGGTTTGTGAAGCCCCACGCGATCTTGCTGTTGTGACCAATAACAACACCGGGCATTCCAGAGAATGTGTAGCCCGATACGTCGTATGGACAAGCCTGCGAGACCACCCGACAGTGCAAGCCCATTTGGTACCAGATGCTCGGCATACTCGGCTCGAGGTGCGGGTCATTGGCAAGCAGCGGCAGACCAGTGATGGTCTTTGACCCGCTAACGACCCACGAATTCGAACCAATTCCGCTCGTGGTCGGACCGAGCACCTTGTCCAGCGATACCAAGCCATTACCCAGAGCACCTAGGCTCGCCACTGCCCCCGTCGGCACCCGCGGAATCGACGAGGCTGCCTGGGCCGCACCCGGCATCGCACTTTGATCCCAGACGCCATTGTGTACCGCGCCCTGGGTCACGATCGGACGGTGTCGGTTGTACGGGTACGGCGGGAACAACTGCGCCGTACGCGCTTTACCCACCTTGGCACTGATGATCGAGCGCTGAATCTCTTCCACCATATTGCCGCGCAGATCCCATGCCATCGCCTTGAGCCAAGCAATTGAATCGACGGGAGACCACGGCTCGATCGTGTAGCCCGCGTTTTGTAATCCAAGAACCGCATACTCCAGCGAGACTGCGGAGCCCGAGTGATCTGCGAGATAAGCGTTCACTCCGCGGGTGTAGGCATCGAGGTTGCGTCGTGTCGTTGCAGAGAGCAATGGAAGCTCCTGTTCTGCAACTCGGCGCCACCCCATTACCCGCAGATACTTGTCAGTTTCGATCTGCCCCGAACCAAACATTTCCGAGAGGCGCCCCGCGGTGATGTGACGCCGGAAGTCCATCTCCCAGAAGCGATCCTGCGCGTGCACATAGCCCTGCGCGTAGAATAGATCCTCAGGTGTTTGCGCATAAATATCGGGAATTCCGCGCGCGTTGCGATTAACCTGAACCGGCGCAAACAAGCCCGGGAGCGATAACTCACCCGTTGTCTGCGGGAATGATCGCCGCACCGTCCAGAAGCTGAAGCCGATACCAGCCGTCAGCAGGACGAGAGCGAACAGTACAAGGCCAACGAGAATGTTCCTAAGGATGCGCACTCCGTCAGCCTACGACTAAGTCCCTTACAAACCCGGCCAAATCTGAAAGGCAATCAGAAGCCCGATCCAGCCCGCAAGGACGCAGCCAACTACCGACGCTGACGCGTATAGATACGCAGTGTTCCTCTTCGCTGATGATGAGCCAGTACCGGAGCGGCCAAGTAAGAACAGGTCCACAGTCTGGGCGGCGAAACCGCCAAAGGTTGTCAACGAGCCGCAAAACCCGATGCCCACGAGTGCCAACATCGCCTTCGGCGGTTCGGCCGCATGTATGGCGTACCCGGAAGCGACACCGAGCACAAACGAGCCAACAACGTTTACCAGCAGCGTTCCTCGCGGCCACGAACCATTTAGGGAGCGATCCACCAGGAAACGAGTCGGGGCGCCCACCGCCGCACCGAGAGCGATCAGCAAACTCGTCGTCAGAGTCATAGCTCTTCATCCGCCGGCAAATTGATTGCGGACGCACCGAACCAGCGAGAGCCAACGTCACGGCCCACAACGAAAGCAGCGATGCCAAGAATCAAGGAGGACAGGGCGTAGATACCCGTCAAAACAACAGAGCCAGCGCGAACCATCTGAACAACTTCGACGGAGAAGGTCGAAAACGTGGTAAACCCGCCGAGGACACCGGTGGCCAGAAACGGACGCGCCAATCGGGCACGACGAGGCGACGTTGTGGACCAGCGCGAATGGCGCGCATCGACAAACGCCAAAACGAGCCCAAGAATCAAACAGCCCAGCATATTTGTCAGAAACGTCGCTGACGGCCAACTGTCTGGGTGCGGGTGCGGCAGCGCAACGCTGATGCCAGCTCGAGCCAATGCACCAACCACACCGCCGAACGCAACCGCGGCAAGCTCATCCGGCCCGGCCGGTTGGGTATGCGAACTCACCTGCTGAGGCTAGCGAAGTCGACGGCCACTCGGCGACGAACGAACTACGCGTCCCTGCGCATAAAAAGCACGAGTTCGACGATGAAGAAAAGGGCCACCCACACGGCGAACACGGCCAAGCCACTCCAGCCGCTCGGACCCTGGACAAAGTCGCTGTTACCAGCCCATCGACTCGCCGAACTCCACGGCAGATGTTCAACGAGCCACGTGGCCTTCTCTGAGAAGAAGCCGATTAGGACGTTCTCGACGATGAGCCCCGAAACGATTGGAACCGCAATGCCGATGGCCGTTTGCCGCGTGATACCTGCAAGGGCAAATGACGACAGGGCCCACAGGACGACGAACACGATGCCACGACCAAAGAAGGTCGAGTCGGGAACCGTTACTCCGGCCGGTGGAGTCGGATGCCCGTGCAGAGCCAACCCAATCCAGCTTCCAAGATATGAAACGAGCGCGATCAAGACCCCGGCCATAATCACCATCACCGTCTTGGCGACGACGATGCTGATGCGATTGGGGAACTCAGTCAGCGTGAGCCTAATGAGGCCGAAGCGATACTCCTGTCCAATGGCTTGAGCGCCCAGTACAGATGCCAACACCGCGGCAAACGTCATTGGTGCGGAGAACGAGGTGAACCAATCGATCGTCCCCGGCGGCGGGCCACCCTGGTCTGGTCCCGCTGATTGGGTCGCTTGAACAATCAAGAAAGACAGAGCCGCGCTGAGTAGCAGCGCCAAACCAAGCATGATGTACGTCGAGCGGACCGTCCAGAAACGCGTCCATTCATACCTAAGCGCAGCAATCATGACGTGACCTCAGGTGCGCTAGAACCGAGCTGGAATTGCTGATCCCCGGACGTCAGTTCCAAGAATGCGTCTTCCAAGCTTGCCGTGCGTTTGGTGAGTTCATAAACGGTGATGCCGTACTTGAAGGCCGCATCACCAATCCAATCGGTGTTAGCCAGTTGAACTGCCAACCCATCAGCGCCTTCTGGGACACAATGCACACCGACGCTAGCCATGGCAGCGGCCAACTTAGCTGGATCACTGCAGCGAACAAGGATGTCGTTACCCGAACTCCGCGCAACAAAAGCTGCGAGTGAATCATTCGCCACCATCTTGCCCTTGGCGATAACGATCAAATGATCAGCCATCAATTGCATTTCAGAAAGTAGGTGACTTGAAACGAAGACGACATTTCCTTGACTGGCATAGTGACGCAGGAAGTCGCGTAGCCACTGAATTGATTGCGGATCAAGACCATTGGCTGGCTCGTCAAGGAGCATCACCTTTGGTTGGGCAAGCAGCGCCCCGGCAAGACCGAGCCGCTGGCCCATACCGAGAGAGAACCCTCCAGGAGCCTTCTTCGCAACATCTTGTAGTCCTACCAGGCTGATGACTTCGTCGATCCGCGACGAAGGAATGGACGCCTCTTGCGCCAACATTTTCAAGTGGTTTCGGGCGCTACGTGAAGGGTGAAAGAACTTCGCATCCAAGTGCGCACCAACCACCTTGGAAACGGGCTTATGTTCAGTGAGCTTCTTGCCATCCCAAAGAGTCTGGCCATCGCCTTTGTCTAGGCCGAGCATCAACCGCATTGTCGTAGATTTGCCCGCACCGTTGGGCCCGAGGAACCCCGTGACGACGCCCGGCTCGAGGCGAAATGTCAGATCATCAACCGCGCGAGTGCTGCCATACGACTTACCGAGACCAATTGCTTCAACTGACACGGTCGTACCTCCCTGTTCCTTTAAGAGCCTACGGCAGGCACAATTACGTTTGCACATTGCACGCACAGGCAAGGACACATGTCATCGCAATAGCGATGTATTCGCGACGAAAGGATCGATTCTGTGGGCGTTCTCGTCGTGGGTGAGGCGCTCGTCGATCTGATTGCCAAGCCGAATGGTGAGGTTGCGGCCGTTCCCGGGGGCGGTCCATTTAATTTCGCGCGGACACTCGGCCGGCTCGGGGTCGACGTCTCGTTCGCCGGCGGAATCTCGGACGACATCTTCGGCCAGACAATCTCGTCGATGCTCGCTGCAGACGGCGTGAAGCAAGCCCTGCCTCCTCGTGCCGGACTGCTGACCACCCTTGCCCTCGCTGCCCTCGACGAAGGTGGCGCAGCGACCTATCGCTTCTACATCGAAGGAACTGCGGCACCTGCTGTCAACGTCGGCGATATCGAATTACCTGAAGGGCTCGATGCCCTGGTTGTCGGAACTTTGGGCTTGGTTCTCGAGCCAGCCGCTGACGCCACGGCTACCGCGGTGGCTGCAGCAGCAGAAACAACACTTGTTTTCGTTGATCCGAATTGCCGCCCCCTGGTCATCAACGACGAGGGCGGGTACCGAGCCCGGTTGGAAAAGGTGCTGCGTCGAGCGGACGTTGTGAAAGTGTCCGGTGATGATCTCGACTATCTGAATCCCGGCATGGATCACTTTGAAGCTGTTCGCGGGCTCATCGGACTGGGCGTGAAGGTGGTTCTGTTTACCGACGGAGCTGCCGGAGTTCGGATCATCACGGCTCATGACGAACGCGTCGTCCCGGTTCCGACTGTCGAGGTCGTCGACACTGTTGGAGCGGGCGATTCGTTCGGCGGCGGATTCCTCGCCTTCTGGCTATCGAGTGGATCTTCGCGTACTGATCTTGCCGACACGCAACTCCTAGAGTGGGCGGTAGGAAAGGCAGTCGACGTGGCCCGAATCACGTGCCAGCGTGTGGGCGCCAATCCCCCCTATCTGCACGAATTACCGCAGTAGTCAGACTGTGCTCCCAACCGATCACGTGATTGGGTGGAACCGGCAATTGTTTGGCATGATTACGTCTTGACGGACGTGGTCGCACGCGGAGATTTGTGTCATCGCCCTGCACCAACATGACCGTCGCAACAACGTTCATAGCCAGACCAGCATCTCTAACGTCTCGGAGCTTCCGTGCCTACCTATCAGTACCAGTGCAATGACTGTGGCGAAGCCATCGAGGTCGTTCAGGCTTTCTCTGACGACTCGTTGACGGTATGCCCCTCGTGCGAAGGCACGCTGCGCAAGCTCTACAACGCCGTCGGCATAGTTTTCAAGGGTTCTGGTTTCTACCGCAACGACAGCCGCGGCACGTCCTCGAGTACGTCACCCGCATCGCCGAGCAGCTCTTCAACATCGGGCGATAGTTCGTCATCGAGCAGTTCGTCCAGCGGTGGGTCTTCCAGCGAGTCCTCCTCCGGTTCTTCGTCATCCGGGGGAGCCGCATCCTCGCCCGCCACCCCGTCAACCAGTTCGTCTTCATCTGGCGGAAACTCCGGCTCAGCCGCCTGATCTTCCCGCGGCACTGACTGCGCACCGTTGTGGATATCCCTAACGGGTTCGGTCTGAGCGCGCCTACTGTGCGGACATGTTCAATCCGTTAAGCAGATTGCTCTCCTCCACGGCCGCCGCGAAACCAGAGACGACGAACGACACTCGATCTCCGCTACCGGTCAGGCGACCAAATCGATGGCAGCGCAGGCTCTTCCGGCATCGACGAATGCTTTTGGTGATTCTCGGATTCGTTGTCACGGCTACCACGCTGTCACTGATCCACCCCATGACCCCGCCGACGAGGCTGGCCGTCATCGCGACCCACGACATTGCAGCCGGAACCGTCGTTGCCGCCACCGACATCGCTCTTGCCACCGTGCCTGGCGACGCGATCCCCCACGACGCGCTGGCCGCAACGTCGTCGATTGTGCATCACGCGCTATTGGCTCCCATGTTCGCCGGCGACATCATCCGAGAGCGGGACGTTCTTGATTCCCGCCTCGTCCATCAAATCGGCCCTGACTCAGTCGCGGTTCCCGTTCATGTCACGAACTCGGCCGCAGCCCTTGTGCAACGAGGTGACCACGTGGACGTCTTGGCCGGAAACACAAGCGGTTCAAGTGGCGACGTAACTGTGGCACATGCGGTCGCTACTGATGTCGTTGTACTCATTGCGTCGGTGACGGCTGCGGGGTCGTCCATGCTTGGCGCCTCAACGAGTTCGAACGGCGCAGACGTCGTGGTGATCGCCCGACCAGGGCAGGCCGCTTCCATCGCAGCAGCGAGCGTCCAATCAACACTTGTCCTCGCACTTCGCGGAAGTTCCAGCTAGGAAAAATAGCCCTAATCGCCGTGGTGCGGGGGCTTTTCGGCCAGGTAGCGCTGCTCCTTCGCCGCATCATCTGGCCTCGATTCGCCCCACGATTGGGCAAGTTCATCACTGGTCTGATCAGGCAGAGCGTCTAATTCAAGTTTCAACCGCGGCTTGATCGCTGAACTCTGGCCACTGTCAGCTGACGTTTGCGAACGCTCAACAACGTTGTCGGCCATCCGTCACCATCCTTTGATCTGCGCCAGTCGCAGTAAGTCCTTAGAACAGCATCGCATCGACACCTCGACGCTCAAGTGATCGGGCCACGACGATGCGCTGGATCTCGGACGAACCTTCCCAAATTCGGTCGACGCGCAGTTCACGCCAGAATCGCTCGGCCGTCGTAGTTCGCATATACCCGCGTCCACCAAATACCTGTAAAACCCTGTCAGCACAACGGCATGCAGCCTCGGACATGAATAGTTTCGCCATGCTGGCCTTGCCATGAATCAGTTTTGCATCAGCACCAGCGTCGATCATTCGCCCAATGTCGAAGGTCAGCAATCGACCAGCCGCAGCATCGGCAGCTGAGTCTGCGAGCGGGAACGACACGCCCTGATGGTCGATCAGGCGGGCACCACCCTGCTCGCGAGTGGTCGTCCACTCCATCGCTTCTTCAAGGAGTCGTTGCATTGCACCACCACATCGGACAGCAATACCGAGGCGTTCCTCGACAAACCAAGCGCGCTGGAGATCGTCACCACCGCCGATCTCGCCAATCACATCTGCGTCGCTTACCCGCACTCGATCGAAGACCATCGTCGGGTGACCATCGGCGTAGTTGTGAGTAAAAGGCGGGTCGTCCACGGTCGTAATTCCAGCGGATTCAATGGGAACCGCGAACAGTGACGTGCGCCGCGGAGTATTCGGATCGTCTAACGATTCGCCGTCTTCCAATGCATATGCCACCACGATGATCACGGCCGAAACACCGCCGAACGTTACGAACCACTTTTCGCCGCTGATTTCCCAGCCGCCGAGCACTCGTCGGGCCACCGTCGTCATGCCCGAAGGATCACTGCCAGCATTGCGCTCGGTAACGGCATACGCATCGTGATGCTCACCGCGAAGCGCGGGTACCAGCCATCGCTGCTGAAGCTCAGGGCTTGCCGCGCGCCAAACGTTGTATGCATTCGGGACGTACCAAGAGATCGCATTAGTCGAGCGACCGAACTGCTCCTCCACCAACATCCACTCGACATGCGACCACGAGTTGCCACCATGCTCTTGCCGATGCAAGCCACCCTGGAGT
>CAIKEU010000057.1 GCA_903826575.1 uncultured bacterium | reverse complement strand
GTCCCCAAACCACCGACAACCATCATCGTGACAAGAAGCGTCATCTGACCCAAACCCATCAACGATGGCGACACAACCCCGTATGTGAAGGCGTAAAGCCCACCGGCGATCCCAGCGAAGAAGCCAGAAATCCCAAAGGACACCAGCTGGTACTTGATCGGGCTGACTCCTCGAGCTGCCGCGAGCGATGGATTGTCGCGAAGTGCCATGAGTCCGGTTCCCAAGGGGGAACGTACGATGAAGTACATCGCTACCAGCGTGATGGCGACAAACGCCAAGGCGATCCAATAGATGACTCGGTAACGCGCCTGAGGCTCCATACTTTGCAGGCCGTAACCATCAAACCCCGACAGGCCGAATGTTCCTCCTGTTACGCCAGTCTTATCAGCAATGATCAGGAGCCTGACGACCTCGGAGAATCCGAAGGTAAGGAGTGAGACATAGATTCCTCGGAGCCGTACTGAGGGAATGGCGAGTATGAGAGACACGAGCGTCGCAAGTACCCCGCCTATCAACAATGCGATCGGCCACGGCAAACCGGTATGCAACGACACCAACGCCGCTCCATAACCACCAATCGCATATATCGCCAGCTGACCAAAGTTCCAGATACCCGAATAGCCAAGCACGAGGTTCCACGACTGGTTCAACACCATCCAGATGAGCGCCAGCGTGCAGACGCCGACCCAGTAACTGCTGTTAAGAATCAGTGGCAAGATCACCGCCACGAGACCAGCGACGGCCAACGGGATCGGCTTGATCTGCGGCCAGCCAAGTGCGCGCAACGGAACGGTCTTCATAGCCGGGCCTCCTGTGGCTTGCCCGCGATCCCATTAGGACGCACAACGAGTACGACCAAAATCACGACGTAGAGAACGGGTAGAGCGAAGGCACTCGACCAAAAAATTGCGACGGCGGCCGACAGGAATCCGATGATGTACGAGGCATAGATCGTGCCCTTTACCGAGCCAAGCCCGGCAAAAATAACGACAATCAGCGCCTGGAGAAGCGGCAGATCTCCGGCATTGGGGTACACGAAATAGAGCGGTGCGAGCAGTACGCCTGCGATACCAGCTAGCGCAGCAGCGATGCCCATCGTTACGACATAGACACGTCGAGCAGGAATCCCCATAAGCCTTGCTGCGTCGAGATTCTGCGCGACTGCTGTGATGGCAAGCCCGTACCGCGAACGTGAAAGAAACAGTCCGAGTGCGACGAGCGCTCCAACCGCAACGATCGCCATGATCATTGAGTGGTACGTGATGGAAACGTCGCTCGTGATGTTGATGCCCCCTGGCCATAGTGGATCAAAGGGCTTCTGTCGTGGCCCGTAGACCATCAGGACGATGTTCTGCACGATCGTCGCCACTGCGAAGGTCGTGATGAAAGCGGTCATCTCGAAGTCGACTCCAGGCCGACCTAGCAACGGCTTGACTGCCATGTAGTAGGTGAGGACGCCCAGCAAGAACGTAACTACAACGGCAACTGCGATGCTGAGCCACGGTGACGCACCGGTTCGATCGACGACCGTAAAGGCGGCAAATCCGCCGACCATGACCATGACCCCTTGAGCCATATTCAGCACCCGAAGGGTTCCGTACACGAGCGTCATGCCGATCGAAATCAGAGCAAGGATCGAGCCTTGAACGATCGTACTCACAAGGGTTTGCAGGATCGCGTTCACGAATCACCACCCACACCCAGGTACGTAGCCGTGACGGCATCGTCATTGAGGACGGCATCCACGCTGCCCTGCAACACGACTGCCCCATTTTCGATCAATACGACCCGGTCAGCCACTTCTCGGACGTGTGCGAAGTTCTCTTCAACAAGCAGGACTGTGATGCCACTCTTGGCGATTGCCGCAATCCGGTCGTAAACCTCATCCACCAACACCGGCGCCAAGCCAAGTGACGGTTCGTCGATGAGGAGCAGATCCGCACGCGTCATCAGTCC
>CAIKEU010000056.1 GCA_903826575.1 uncultured bacterium | reverse complement strand
TGGTCTCTGCCGGATGCGTAGCATCGGCACGGCTTGCACTTACGCGCAGAGATCTCCCCTCGTAACAGATGACGTCGAACCATCTCAGTCGGCTCAACAGTCGCAGAACAGTTGCGTCCTACGCTGGCGAGTAGCATCATGGTAGTTACCGGCCAGTAACAAAGCCTCGGGAGAGCACATGAGCCACTACAAGTCCGATCTGCGCGACATCGAATTCAATCTTTTCGAGGTCTTTGGTGTACGCGATCGTCTCGGTACGGGTGTCTTTGCCGACATGGACGAGGAGACTGCGCGCAGCATCTTGTCCGAGGTGGAGCGACTCGCCACCGGACCTCTGGCCGCTTCATTCGTCGACGCCGATCGCAATCCACCCGTCTACGATCCGGCCACGTGCTCTGTCACCATTCCCGACAGTTTGAAGACGGCGTTTCGTGCGCTCATGGACTCGGGTTACTGGGCTCTGGATCTTCCACCGCATCTTGGCGGACCAGGTGCGCCGCACTCACTTCGGTGGAGCGTTGCTGAGATGTTGCTCGGCTCAAACCCACCGGCGTTCCTCTATATGTCTGGCCCTGGGTTCGCGTCGATCTTGGACAACCTCGGCAACGACGAGCAGAAGGCGATTGCTCGCCTGATGATCGATAAGCAGTGGGGCGCAACGATGGTCCTCACTGAACCCGACGCTGGATCCGACGTCGGCGCCGGCCGCTCCAAGGCTGTCGAGCAGGCGGATGGTAGTTGGCATATCACCGGCGTAAAGCGGTTCATCACTTCCGGCGAGCACGATATGGCCGACAACATCATCCACCTTGTCTTGGCTCGCCCTGAGGGTGCGCGCGGAGGGACGAAGGGTCTTTCGCTATTCGTCGTACCGAAGTTCCATTTCGATGTTGCCACCGGTGAACTTGGCGAACGTAACGGCGTTTACGCAACCAACGTCGAAAAGAAGATGGGCATCAAGGCATCCGCGACGTGTGAGATGACGTTCGGAGCATCTGAGCCGGCAGTTGGTTGGCTCGTCGGCGATGTCCATGACGGTATCGCCCAGATGTTCAAGGTGATCGAGAACGCCCGGATGATGGTGGGCACCAAGGCCATCGCCACGCTGTCGACCGGATACCTCAACGCACTCGAGTACGCGAAGACCCGCGTTCAAGGCGGCGACTTGGCGACCTTCATGGACAAAGATTCACCGCGCGTCACGATCACACATCACCCCGACGTTCGACGAAGCCTCATGCTGCAAAAGGCCTACGCAGAAGGCATGCGTGCACTCGTCCAGTACACCGCGATGTGGCAAGACCTCATCGAAATGGGTCGGGCCGGCGACACCTCGGTCAACCTTGACCTTGCCGTTCGAATGAACGACCTACTGCTGCCCTTGGTTAAGGGTGTGGGCTCTGAGCGTTCGTACGAACAGCTGGCACAATCTCTACAGACCTTCGGCGGGTCCGGCTTCCTACAGGATTACCCCCTCGAGCAGTACATCCGCGACGCAAAGATCGACACGCTGTACGAGGGAACAACTGCAATTCAGGGGCTCGATTTCTTCTTCCGCAAATTGGTGCGCGACCAATTCCAAGCCCTGAGTTTCCTCGGTGCGGAGATTGCCGACTTCGCCAAGGGTGACGCCGGCAACGGCACGCTCGCCGTCGAACGTGAGCGGCTTGGTCACGCACTCGAGGACATCCAGGCCATGGTGGGCGCACTTGGCGGTTACGCACAGGCCTCGCAGGAGGATCCCCGCGAGTTGTACAAAGTCGGCCAGAACAGCACCCGGCTCTTACTCAGTGTTGGCGAGATCATGATCGGCTGGCTCCTGCTTCGTCAGGCGGCCGTGGCGATCGAAGCACTTGGCGGTACGACATCCGATGCAGATCGCGATTTCTACACCGGCAAGGTCGCGGTTGCGCGGTTCTTTGTCGCTCAGCGATTCCCCCTTCTGTCCGCAGAGCGGGCCATCGCAGAGAGCACCGATAACAGCCTGATGGATCTCGACGAGGCCGTCTTCTAGCCGTTAGCCGCGAAACCAATGACGCCGTGAGATCTACCTCTCACGGCGTTAGTTTCTGCTGTGAGGTGGGTACGGTGTCACCGCGTTACATGACCGGACGGCACCGTAGTTGGGATATGTCGCCCGGCGCTAAAACCTCAATTTTTGCTCAACGTGGTCGAACCGATTCGCTAACGGGCCAGTCATGTCTCACACTTAACCGAGAGTCCAGTTGCGGTTACGCTGAGTAATCGTTGAGGATTCGTAGAGGACGGCTGTCATGGAGGAAAAGTCAGCATGCCACTTAAAGTTCGAGACCACGTACGCCGGTCAAGTGATGCGCTCGTCATCGTTGACGAGGCTGGGCAGATCACGATGGTGACGCCCGCTGCAAAGTCCCTGCTGCTAGACCTCGATTTTGTTGGCCAGCCACTTGCCAACCTCGCCGACGGCCTCGGATTACCCGACCTCTCCGAGTTCCTCGTGCCTGGTCATGAATTACATGGCCGCATCATGCGCACAACCTGCGTAACCGGACGCGACTTCGATGTCGTCGCGCTACCTCTGGACACCGGTTTGGGTCTATTTATTGCTCTGGCCACCGACGAGGCCACCGCCACAACTGCTGATCCGGGAATCCAACTCTTTCGCACCATTCTCAACGGGCTGAACGACGCGGTCTTAGTAACGACCGCCGAGCCCCATGGGACCCCAGGGCCGATCATCGTGTTTGGTAACGATGCCCTCGAACGCCACACCGGATACCCGGTTGATGAAATTCTCGGGAAAACCCCGAGGATCTTCCAAGGCCCTGAGACCGATCGCGACGAGCTGGCGCGAATCTCTGCCGCGCTCCGAGCATGGAAGCCCGTTTCTGCCGAGCTCATCAACTACCGCAAAGACGGCAGTAAATTTTGGGTCGAGCTCAACGTCGTCCCCGTCGCAAATGCCGATGGCGCGTTCACGCACTGGATTTCAGTGCAGCGAGACATCACAGCGCGCAAAGAGGTTGAACGAGTAACCCAAGGACAATCACAATTCGTGCAGTCAATCCTGGACTCGGTGCCCGCACAAACCGTCGTTATGGACATGACCGGAATGATGCTTGGGGTCAACGACGCCTGGCGCAAGTTTTGGTGGTTCGATCGTTCCCAGCCTGAGCCGAACTGGCTCGCGATGAACTACTTCGCAGTCGTGGGTGAGAACTCTGATCCAGACGACCCGGCAGTGATCGAGGCCAACGAGGGAATCGTGTCAGTGATCCAGGGCCGATCCAACGAGTTTTCGATGGACTACCCATGTAGCGCTCATGACGAGCAATACTGGTTCCACATTCACATCCTTCCGATGCCATCCGTCAACGGAATCGTCATCACACATATCGACATCACCGACCGTAAGCGGGCCGAGGCTGACCTACTGCATCAAGCCACTCACGATGCACTTACCGACCTACCCAATCGCACGCTTCTGGCCGACCACCTCCAGCAGGCGCTCACATTCGACCGCCGCATGGAGCGTCACACACACATTGCCGTTCTGGATATCGACAACTTCAAGGACATCAACGATGCCTTCGGTCACGCATACGGTGACTTGATGCTGACGCGCATATCCCAACGCCTCGCATCATGCTTAGGCGACGAGGATTTCTTAGCGCGAACGGGCGGAGACGAGTTTGCCCTCGTGTTCGCAAACCGCGGACCTCGCTGGGATGTAGATGCGGCGCTCAAGCGAATTCGAGATGTAGTTGGCGCACCTCTATCGCTGAAGGTCACCTCCGTCCGCCCGAGCATGAGTATCGGCTTGGTCGTCAGCCCCGTCCATGAGGGCGATACAGAATCAATCTTGCGTGATGCCGACACGGCAATGTACGAATCAAAGCGCGCTGGTAAAGATCGGTGGACGCACTTCTCTGCTGATGTCCGAGATTCGGCGCTGGCTCGCGCCATCACCTCCGATCGCGTTATCGAAGCGCTGAAGTCGAATCTCTTCGAGCTTCACTACCAACCACTCGTCGATATCCATAACGGCGCAACCGTTGGAAGCGAGGCGCTACTTCGACTGCGCACTCCGGAAGGCCGGCTGCTCATGCCGGGTGAATTCCTTGCAGCGATTGAGAACGGTCCACTTGCACAGGACGTTGGCTACTGGGTGCTCGACGCAGCCCTGCGTCAACAGGCACAGTGGCTGAAAACTAATCCAACCCATCGCATGTCGATTAATGCGTCACCGCGTCAGCTCGGACACGGCACATTGCCCGGTCAAATCGATGAGCTTCTCACCAAGTACAACGTCGACCCACACTTAGTCGTCCTGGAAATCACCGAAGAGGTGATCGTAGATATTCGAGGTCTCGCGGGGCCTGAGCTGGCCGCAATTCGCGGGATGGGCGTGCGACTTGCCGTCGATGATTTCGGCACGGGCTATTCATCCCTTGCCTACTTGCAGGACTTAGAGTTCGACGTGCTCAAGGTCGATCGCGCCTTCATCCAAAATGCGACGGCCAATGGGCGCGGTGCACTACTAGGCGTCATCGCAGATCTTGCCCGATCGATCGGGGCAACACCGGTCGCTGAGGGCGTGGAAACGATGGAGCAGCTCGAGCTGCTGCGCGAGATGGGCTACAACCGAGCACAGGGCTATCTGATGGGTAAGCCCGAACCAGCAGGTGCCGAGCCCAGATCATGTCTGGTCGACCTCCGAACGAAGAGCCTTGTCAGCACCTCCTCGGGGATTAGTTACGCCTCGTCTCCGCACCAAACAGCACAAGCAATCTAGGTGTAGATAGTCAATCGGGCCACCGCGACTCGTATGGTGGTGATGTGGCAATCTCATCGACATTTCGAACGTGGCTATCGCGCTTCAATTGGCTTGGCCTTGTTGGTGCACTAGGTGGTCTATGGGCCGCGATGACACCATCGCTACTGCCGAGACCAGCTCTGTTCGAAGGCATCATCGCCGGGTTAGGTGCCGCCCTCGGTTACGGGATCGGCACGGGCATGTCAGCAATCGTTCGACGATTCGGCGTTCCGGAGGCCGGGGACAACGTCAAGAACGCGGCGTGGCGAGGTCTCTACATCCTCGGCCCAATCTTGATTGCATGGGCGCTCGTTCAAGGGGTCCTCTGGCAAAACGACGTTCGCTCACTCGTGCAGGTTGATCCTGAACCGATAACCACGGCTATCGCGTTCGGCGCACTTGGGCTCATCACGTTCGCGGTCACCATCTCTATCGCACGAGGGTTACGACGAATCACCCGCTTCTTCGGACGACTCTTTGATCGCTACTTACCCACCGGTTTGGCGCGCCTACTTGGTGCCGGAGTCGTTGCACTCATTGCGTTCTGGCTCTTCTCAGGCGTCCTCGAGAAAGTATTCGTCAGTGTCGTTAACTCGGTGTATGCCAGCTCCAATGCGCAGACCGCAGAAGGCATCACCGCACCAACCTCCGAGTTGCGAGCAGGGTCTGCGGCGTCCAACATCACCTGGCAGTCACTCGGCGCCGAAGGACGCAACTTCGTCGCTCGAGGTCCTTCCGTAGCCGAGCTCTCAGAATTCAACGGCCGTCCAGGCCTTGAGCCAATTCGCATCTATTCCGGACTTGATAGCGCCACCACCGCAGACGAGCGCGCCTCGCTAGCAGTGATGGAGCTCCAACGAACAGGGGCCTTCAATCGCAAAGTGCTCGTCGTTGCAGGCACAACAGGTACGGGCTGGCTCGAGCCACAAAGCATCGACTCATTGGAATACATCTGGAATGGCGACACAGCCATCGTGGCGCAGCAGTATTCGTACCTCCCCAGTTGGATCTCAACTCTTGTCGACGTTCAGAAAGCATCGGACGCAGGTAATGCACTGTTCAGTGCGGTCTACGACGCTTGGTCGCAACTTCCCGCCGATCATCGGCCAAAGTTGATCGCTTACGGCCTGTCACTTGGCTCGTTCTCTATGCAATCTGCATTCGGGAGCGCAAGTGACCTTGCTACGCGAACTGACGGCGCCCTATTCGTTGGTTCACCTAACTTCAGCCAACCTTTTGAAACTCTGCGGCGCACTCGCGACAGCGGATCGCCCGAGTGGAAGCCGACGTATCAGCAAGGCGCTCACGTTCGCTTTGGCGGGGTCGCCAGCGATCTGGGCAAGCCATCGGGAACGTGGGAAGATCCACACGTTGTCTATCTCCAACATGCCAGCGATCCCGTCGTCTGGTGGACTCCCTCCATCTTGTTCAAAGAGCCCGACTGGCTCGCCGAGGAACCAGGGCCGGACCGCACGGCAAATATGCGCTGGTTTCCCGTCGTATCGTGGTTGCAGGTCACCGTGGATCAGTTCGTCGGGGTGAACGTTCCGAACGGACATGGACACAACTACGGACCATCAATTCCGGCCGTGTGGGATGCGGTCGTCCACAACCCTGATTGGACCCAGACCGATACCGACAAGCTCACTGACCTGATGCACCATTACGCGATCGAGTAGTCAATCGCTAGGTTGCACGCCCAGCCAGGAGAAGTTCGACCCGATGCGTCCCACTATCCGCGACATGTATCGGCACGCCCCAATCCTGTTGGTGCACATGGCAAGCTGGGAATTCCGCCGCACCTTCCGCATCTGGATCATCGCATGAGGCACAGCGAGCCGAAATGTGTAGAACACCGTCGACGACGCCCGACTGACGCAGGTCCGCGATCACTATGGTCCGCTCGAGTTCGGTACCGTTCCCAGCTCCATCGGCGAGCAACTCAGGCGGGGACGACGAAACAACCATGAACGTTGCCGGCCCATATCGTTCGTCGAGCTTTTGACCCGTGGGCGGGGTGAACACAACCGAGACGGCAACCTCACCGGGTCGGACTTCAATCGACGGTCGCTGAGTTCGAAGCACCGCACCATCAATCGCCATTGCATCGCGCGGAAGTTTCACCGAGGTAAGTCGATGAGCTGCTGATTCCACCACGAGAAGGGTCGCGGGCTCATTGCCACCGGCATCGGCCTGCACCACCAGAACATCACTGGGTTCAGCGAGGTCCATCGCGACGGTCGTCACCGAATTCGATGCTGGGTCGTACCGTCGGATTGCGCCGTTGTAGGTGTCGGCAATCACGACTGAGTCGTCTGGAAGAACGGCCACTCCCAGTGGGTGCTGAAGTAACGCTTGCCCGGCTTCGCCGTCACGATGCCCGAAGTCAAAGAGCCCCTGACCAACCACGGTGGTGACTAGGCCATTGCGAATGCGTCGCAGGGCCGAGGTTTCCGAGTCCACGAGCCACAGGGTGTGGCCATCGTTGCTCGTCGCGAGTCCTGAGGTTTGAGCAAACCACGAGTGAGCAAGCTGTCCGTCGACGATGCCCTCATTCGTCGTACCCGCAAACGGTGCAATGGTGCCCGTATCAAGATCGAGGCGATCAATCCTGTGAACACCGGCCATGGCAATGATCACGGCGCCATCGAACCATGCAACATCCCATGGGCTCGAAAGTGCAGTCTGGGTCGCCATCCCGTGTGAAACATCACCCTGCATCCATTGACGTCCGGTTCCAGCGATAGTTCGAGTAGTCCACGTCGACGAGTCAATACCTCTGATCGCATGATTGACCGTGTCCGCGATCACGATGTCGTAGCCGACTTTGGCTGCCACGTCGGCGGGCAAGAGAGCTATCCCATTGGGTTCATTGAATTCGGCCGAATCCTTTGACCCGTCAGTGAATCCGCGCCGGCCAGAACCAATCTCGATTTCGACGTCATCACCATTGAACACCTTCACAACGTGGTGCGCCGTGTCGGTCACTAACAGTCGGCCATCCCCAGATCGCTTGGCCTTGCTCGGAAATGACAGCAGACCAGGTGACGGTGGTTCCGGAATGTACGGCCCTTCACCGCGATGGAGGGTCCCTTTGGCTTCATGCTCGGCGACAAGTTCGCCAATGAGAACGTCGAGTGCGTGCGCATGGCCTTCGCCGGAAAGTTGTCCAACCACATACCCTTCCGGATCTATCACCGCCAGCGTTGGCCACGCCCGTACTGCGTACTGGTCCCAGGTGTGGAGTTCCGGGTCATTGAGAACCGGATGTTCCACGTCGTACCGCGCCACAGCCGCGACCACCGAGTCATGATTCGCCTCATGTGCGAACTTCGGCGAATGCACACCAATCGTGACCAAGACATCGTCGTACTTCGCCTCGAGGGGGCGAAGCTCATCGATCACGTGAAGGCAGTTGACACAGCAGAAGGTCCAGAAGTCCAGCAGGACAATTTTGCCGCGGAGATCGGTCAGACTGATAGACCGACCACCGGTATTGATCCATCCACCCGACCCAACGAGTTCAGGAGCGCGAAGGCGAAATCGCTTGGTGCTCATGCTTTCTAGAGCACCCGGTCAACAAGGACCGGGAACTGGCGACGCCAGGTCTTTGCAATGTCGATCTCAATGTCGACAACGAGCGTTTCTTGCGCAACGCCGGCCTGTGCCACAACATTTCCTCGTGGATCAACGACGATCGATGAACCGCCCATTTCCACACCAGCATGGGTGCCAGCACTATTGCAGGCAATCATCCACGCTTGATTTTCAATGGCGCGTGCTTGAGCCAACACGGTCCAGTGATTGATTCGCGGTGAGGGCCAACCACTGTCGACCAGAAACGATTCAGCGCCGGAGTCGACCAGCCGTCGAAACATCTCCGGGAATCTAAGGTCGTAACAGGTCGCGAGACCGGTGGCACCAAGCGGAGTGGGCAGCACAACACAGGAGTCACCCGCCGTCATTACCGAAGGCTCACCGTCTTCCCATCCGAACAGGTGGATCTTTCGGTACGTCGCCAAAACATCACCGGCCGGATCAATCAGGACGGCCGTATTGTGTCGCTTGTCACCAATCAGCTCTGCGAACGAACCCATGTGAAGTGTGGTGTTCGCCGCTATTGCTGCTGCCCGCATCCGCGTGACGAGGGGGCCGTCGAAAGGCTCTGCGTACGCCTTTGCCTTGGCAAGATCGAAGGCACCCACGTACCACAGTTCTGGAAGCACGATCAGGTCGACGCCTGTGATTGATTCAATGATGTCCGCCGCTCGGGCGATGCGATCCTCGACGGATTCGGTGTCAGAAACGTCCAATTGAACAAGCGCGACTTTGGTCATGAATCCATCATCCCCTGATCACGCAGTACATCGCGACGTACCTTGCCCATGGCGTTTCGCGGTAAGTCGGAAACTCGCACCCATAGGCGGGGATGCTTGAATCCCGCGAGTCGCTCTTCGAGCAACGTGGCCGCCACCTCTTGATCGAGGTCACACCCCGATCGGCTCACATAGAAGGCCGCTACTCGCTCACCCCACGTACCGTCGGGGAGCCCGATGACCGCGACGTCCAGCACATCGGCAAGCTCTCGAAGGACATCTTCGACTTCACGCGGGTAGACGTTGTATCCGCCGGTGATGATCAGATCACTGGCGCGACCGATCAGGTAGAGGTAACCATCGTCGTCATACCGACCCACGTCACCCGTCTTAAACCAACCATCATCGGTAAAGGCATGCTCAGTCGCATCCGGCCGCCCCCAGTAGCCGGCAAAAATATTGGGGCCATCCACCTCAACGCCCCCATCGTCACCAAGCCGCACCTCGACGTGAGGCAGCGGTAACCCAACGGATCCGGCCTTACGAGAACCATGTAACGGGTTAGAGGTCAAGATGACCGTTTCACTCATTCCGTAACGCTCTAGCGGTGGCTGCCCGGCGCCGAGTTCAATCGCATGAAACAGCAACGGATCCAGTGGTGCTGAGCCCGAGACGATCAGACGCAGACCGCTCAACGCCGAAAGACGCTGCTGTTCATGGAATCTGGCGTACATCGTGGGCACACCAAAGAACATCGAAGCCTGATGTCTTTCTATCGTCTCGGCGACCACCTGCACGTCGAACCGAGGCACCACAACTAAAGCTGCCCCCGCGGTGAACGTTCCGTTCAGTCCCGCCCCCAGCCCATGCATGTGGAACATGGGCAAAGCATGAACAAGGACATCCTCTGCCGACCAACCCCACGCCTCAACCAGAGCCGCCGCCCCGGCCAAGAGATTGGCACGTGACAATAAGGCCCCCTTGGGTTTTCCCGTGGTGCCAGAGGTGTACGCGATCATCGCCGGCCCGTCATGCGGATCGTCCAGTTGGAGTTGCTCGTTGTTCATTGACAGTCGTGCGTCCGCAACCAACTCGGTGGCGCTATGCACCGGAAGCTGTTCAGCAGATAGCCGCGAAGCGTCATCGATCACCGCAAGCCGCGGATCACAGTCGGCAATCACGTATGCGAGTTCCGAGCCTGTGTAGGCCGTGTTCGCCGGTACAACCACGGCACCGAGCCGAAGCAGCGCCACGTACGTCAGCACGGTTTCGACGGAAGCAGCGCACGACAGCAGGACTCGATCACCACTGCGAACTCCATGATCGGTGAAACCGCGGGCCACGCTCGTGGTCAATCGGTCGACGTCACCGCCTGTCAATCGCGTCTCGTCGATCGCTGACGAGATGACGAGAGCATCCGGATTACGGCGCCACTGCTCCACCCAGTGTCGTGTCAAAACCATGTTCCTATCCTGCCCTGTACTGGCGGGCCACCGTGCGTCTAGGCTCGGGACGCCACGTGAGTCAGACGGCCAAAGGAGCAGCAATGGCGAAAAGCTGGATCGAGTTGGGACTCATGACCGGCTGGCCACCACCGGCCGACAAAACTGTCACCTTGGCCAATTACGACCAGGCACCATTCCAGCGATGGTCGTTCATCAACATGCGCGAGTTGATTCCCAGCGCACTGATCCCCAAAAGCCCTGTCACTAAGCCACTTAGACGTAACATCCGCGATCTGAGCGACTTTAGGTTTGCGCATAACGGGGCGGACCACTCTCTCGCGGACATCTTGGACACGACCTATGTCGACGCGATGATGGTGATTCATAACGATGAAGTCATCTTCGAGCACTTCGAGCAGGGCGTTTACCCGTCGACCCCGCATATTGCGCAGTCTGTAACGAAGAGCTTCGTGGCGACGCTAGCTGGGATCCTGATTGGGCGCGGGGAATTTGATGCGTCGAAACTCGTCACCGACTACCTTCCGGAACTTGCTGGCACCTCGTGGGATGACTGCGATCTGCAGATGGTTCTCGACATGCGCACAGGTACTGCCTTCGACGAAAGTGACTACGAGGACGCTGATTCGGAATCCTTCCGTGGATTTCGGATCCTTGGCTGGCTACCGCGTCTTGCCGATGACCCGACGCCTGCGCAGTACATCGCAGAACTAAAGAATGTACGCGAGCACAACACCATCTTCGAATACCGGTCGATCCTTACCGATGTGCTCGGCTGGTGTCTAGAACGCGCCGCGCAAGAACCACTGGCAGAACTCATTGCCCACGAAATATGGGCGCCGATGGGAGCGGAGTTTGATGCCAACATGCTCGTCGGCCCACTGAGTTTCCCGATGTCATCTGGCGGTCTATGTCTGAGTATCTCTGACCTGGCGCGATTCGGGCTCATGCATCTGCACGGTGGACGTGTGGGCGACAACCAGGTGGTTCCAGCCGAGTGGGTCGCAGATCTGTCCAACAATGATGAGGCCCTGATCAACGCCTATAAGGCCTCGACTCATGCCGAGGAGGATAAGCCGGGCAACTACTACCACAACCAATGGTGGGTATACGACGGGCCAAACCAGATCTACGCAGGTATGGGGATCAACGGCCAGCAGGTCTACGTTCATACGCCGTCGAACACAGTGATCGCGAAGTTCTCAAGCTGGCCCCGCCCATGGATTGATGAACTGGCCGACTTCTCGCAGGCTGGTTTAACAGCACTTTGCGAGTCGCTCATGAACGGCGCTGAGTCTTAGTCGCGGCTTATCGGCACGATGTGGTCTAGCTCCACCAGACCATGCGGACGATGAGCAACCCACACCACCGTGCGCCCATCCAGTGCTCGCAGTAGCTGACGAGCGACCTCGTCGGCATTAATTTCGTCGAGATGTTCGGTGGGCTCATCGAGTAGCACTATGGGATGCCCTGCTAGGTGGTGATACCGAATTGCCACCGAGCTAGATCCAATGCATTCATTTGCAGTCCCCCTGACAGTGATCTTCATGCACTTCTCACACTCTGCTACGAGTTCGGTTTCGTTTGCGACCGCTGTGATGTGACATCCCTCGCCAAGACGAGCCTTACCTAACTTCTGGCGAGCAACCCGCCGCGTAAATCCGCGGCGACTTACTTAGCCTGCCCTGAGTTCGTCCACTTTTGATCATGCACTCGGTGCCCACTAGCGAC
>CAIKEU010000055.1 GCA_903826575.1 uncultured bacterium | reverse complement strand
GGTGTTCCGTCGTACAGCTGTAAAGAATCGACCTACCCCCGACTAGCCGAAAACGTGCGGGGGGATACGGCGTGGAGCGGGCGTGGGGTCCCGTACTATCCGGCCAGAAAGCAACGGCACCCCCTATGGGAGCTGACAGCGTGCCACCTACGTGCCATAGCCGTGCCATAAAACGGGGGTTCGTGCCACTAATTGCGGACAACAAAGGGCAGTCTTGGGGGTTAGGGGATTCTCGTAATCCGTTGTCTTTCAAGGGCTTTCGGTGGAGCGGGTGACGGGAATCGAACCCGCGCTGTCAGCTTGGGAAGCTGATGTTCTGCCATTGAACTACACCCGCGTGAAGACAGGACTCCCTTGTCAACTGAATGATTCACAGAGGAAATCTGCCGCCAGCGCTGATTATGCCTGATGTCGAATGCGGCGGCGGAGCTGCGACCGTTTGTAGAGGATTCGTGCCAAAATTCTCAGGTGCTGAGTCCCGAGGTCTACCTCAACGCCCTAGCCCGTGATGCCGCGTCCTTCATCGAAATTGTGCAGTCAGCCGATCATGAGGTGACGGTTCCGCATTGCCCTGGCTGGAACGTTGGCGAGCTTGCCAGACACCTCGGGGGTATTCATCGATGGGCGGTGGACGTGCTCATGACGGGTGTTCCGGGTGACGAACCCGAGGGGCCGACTGATCGAGATGAACTTACGTTGTGGCTAACCGAGGGTGCTGCCCAGCTCCTCGACGTCCTGTCATCGACGGACCCGCAGTCGCCTACCTGGACGTTCGGGCCAAAGCCGCGGCTTGTCGAGTTTTGGTTTAGACGCCAGGCTCAGGAGACGTTCGTGCATCTATGGGACGCGCAAGGTGCGGTAGGAATCTGTGCCACATCCGATGACGAACTCGCTCTAGACGGTATCGACGAGGTCGTGACGATGTTCCTTCCACGGCAATTTCGATTAGAGCGACAGGCGCCACTTGCGCAAACTGTTGCCCTGCATGTGAGTGATTCCCCGGGAATGACGTTCGTCATAGCGGGCACTGATGCCGCGCAATCGCCCGCAGCAGCTATCACCGGAACTGCTCCGCAGCTGTTGCGATTTCTGTGGGGGCGGACAGACATTGGCGCTCTTCGCGCCGCTGGAAGTCAAACCGCGATTGACGAACTCGTGGCCGCATACCTAACACCGTAATTCAGTTGACGGGCGTTGATTCAGGGAGTTGCGTCACGTGGGATCTGCCACGGCGCGGGGATTGCGGCGTGGACGTCGCTCCCGTCGGTCAACGTCAGAGAAACTAACGAGCTGTAGTCAGCCAGTGCGCCGGACTTAGGCGACTGCGCTGCGACTTGACCCGGCGGAAGATTCGGATCCGATGCAGCAGTCTTGGGCAGTAGCTGCACCCGGAACCCGGCATCCAGCAGTGCCGTGACGGCCGCGTCGCGTGACATCCCGCGCACATCAGGAACAGGCGGTTGTAAACCTGACATGGCCGAGGCTGCAGGTGATTCAAATTGCTTGATGGGCAACCCTTGATGTAGCCCCAGCATGGTGTCTTTCCAGATGGGACCAGCAACGCTTCGGCCGTAAACGGTTCCGATTTGCTGGCCGTAAGCCTCGATGTTGTGCAGCGGGTACTTTTGCCCACCGCGTGGATCCCCTACCCACACACTCATTGCGTATTGAGGAGTGAATCCGGTGAACCAAGTTGCCGCTGAGTCATTCGTGGTGCCGGTTTTCCCGGCAGTCGGCCGGCCGCCCAAATCCAACCCAGCGCCGGTGCCGTACGGAGCGAAGACCGCGCGCAACACCTGACTTACCGAATCGGCGACGTATGGGGAGATCGCTCGATGACACTGTGCAGAGGCAACGGGTTTTTGTTTGCCGCTGCGATCGGTCATCGAAACGACACCAATGGGCTTGCAAGCAATTCCCCCGCTCGCGAATGTCGCGTATGCAGCGGCCATTTCCAAGGGCGAAACTTCGTAGGTTCCAAGGGTTAATGACGCATCTTTGCTCGTGATTTTGTGTGAACCTTTTCGCGGCAAGCTCGTGATTCCCAGACGTTCGGCCATGTCGGCGACGGGTAGTACCCCGTACCGCTCTTCGAGTTGGATGTACCAGGTGTTCACCGATCGCGCGGTGGCTTGCGTCGCGTTGAGCACTCCGTTGTTTCGGTTGTTGTCGTTATGGAATCCGCCAGGCGGATAGTTCATGTTCGCGGGGACGTATCCATCTGGGGTGTCGAACGTCGTCGACAGTGAGAATCCCTGCTCGATCGCTGCTGCCAGGGTAATCGGTTTGAAATTGGATCCTGGCTGGAAAGCATGTCGCGTTGGTAAGACGATTTGTGTTTGTCCCTTGCCTGCATCCCGACCCCACGTGCGGTTCGTAGCGAGTGCCCGAACTTCGCCCGTTCCCGGCTCAACGATGGCGATTCCCGTGGCGACTCGATTCTTAGCGGTTAAGGCCCGCCGGGCAGCCTCCGTCGCAATTTTCATTGCATTGGGGTCAAGTGCAGTGTGGACTGTAAGACCCCCGCGGAACAGCAACTCCTGCCGTGCTTCAGGAGTGGCGCCAAATCCCGAATCGTGTGAGATCTCATCGACGATCCACTGGCAGTAGAAGGGGAACGTCGATGCGCCACAGCCGTGTGGCGGATCGGTCACCTTTAAGTGAAGCGGGGTAGCAACTGCCGCGTCATGTTGGGCTTGTGAGATCCGGCCCGCGGCCAACATTCGTCCCAAAACTACGTCGCGGCGAGTTGTGCTTCTTTCTGGGTTATCGACCGGGTTGTAGTTGGTGGGTGACTTGAGGATCCCGATGAGAGTGGCGGCCTGTGCGACGGTGAGTTTGGCTGCGGGCACATCGAAATAGTGCAAAGCGGCCGCGCCAATTCCCCACGCTCCATCTCCGAAATTGACCGTGTTGAGGTACCGCTCGAGAATCTGATCTTTGCTGATCGAATTTTCAAGAGCCACGGCGTATTTCAATTCGCGGATCTTGCGTCCGAGAGTTGCCTGGGTCACGGCATCTGCTTGGTCTTGGGTGGTGGCCTGAGATAGTAAGAGGTTCTTAACGTACTGCTGGGTGATACCCGAACCACCTTGACGCGATCCTCCGCTACGGTTGTGCACCACTGCGCGCGCAAGCCCGACGGGATCGAAGGCCCCATGTTGATAGAAGCGGTCATCCTCGGTGGCTAGGAGCGCGTCGACGGCTGGTTTGGCAACTTGGCTCAGTTTGACCGGAGTTCGATTCTGACCGAACAGCACCGCGAACGTCTTTCCGTTGCGGTCGACCAACTCGGTGCGTTGAGGTAACTCGGCCGCCAGAGGCAAACTTGTGGGCAGGTCCTGCCATCCATATGCCGCCTGTCGCGCCACTAGGGCCGGCGGAAGAAGGAACGGTGCTGCCAAACACGCCGCGGCAACTCCGATGACAGCCGACCACCCCAACCAGCGTGGAAGACGGCCAGGGTGTGTGGCATCGCTCTCATTGTCGATGGGAACCGCACTGGGCAGCCCTCCGTCGAAAAGGTCGTCGAGGCCGGCAACACGTGCGCGTCGTCCGCGTGGTGTTGTGGGACTCACCGGGGTACTGCTCGCTTCCTTCGGAGGTGTCTGCCTGCATCATGGATGTGGGCAGATTGTTCTGGCTGGCCATCGATGGATCGAATTGGATCCCACGTTCGTCCTTAGGACGGATGTGGACGCCGAGTCGTTCCCTCTATAAGTATCGGTTGCACGACGTCGAATTCGAGTAGGTGGGGGTGTGTGCGGTGGGTCGTCATTCCGCTGGTGCAGGCCCTGGCTCGGTTCCCGCCAGCCCTGTTCAAGGTCTATCCGGCTCGTCGACATCTACTCGCTCGCGAAGCCGATTGGCCGGCCTACTGACCGCCGGAGCGGCGATTGTGATCGTTGGTGCCACCGTTCTGGGCGTTTCTGCCGCTGGCGTACCAATTCTGGGCCGCGGGCCGACGGTGGCCGCGCCTCCACCTGCGGCGCCCACCGCACGGCCAGTCGTCGCAGTTACCCAAACGCCTGCGCATCAAAGCTTCACGACGTTGTTGAACTCCTCGCCCAATTCGGCGTGGCAGCCTGTTGGGCAGATCTCCTGGAATGCGGGTACTCCGTATGACGAACAGTGTGGTCGACCGACGGGAGTCGGCCCCTCAGTCGCCGGATCTCGTGTCTACCAAGCCGCTGGCGGTCAGGTGATGGTCTCGGTGATGGCCTACTCAGCGGGCTTGGGGGCCGGGGCATTCCAGGACTGGCAGCACCAGTTGACGTCGTGCTCGGGGGCAAGTACCTATTCGGTGCCAGGTCCTGCGTCATCTGGTGCTGCGTCGAGCGCATCGACGGACGCGCTCGTGGTCTGGGGCACGAACGTTAGAGGTGCGGCCACCGCATCCCTGGTATGGCGCCGCGGCGACATTTTGTCGTGGGTAAACGCCCCGCGGTCGCTAGGTAACACCCTCGGGACAAAATCGCTTCAGTTTGATCAACTGTTGCTGGAATCCGTTGCCGGTTCGTGTAAGACGGTTGACTCAGTTTTGGCAGACGCCGCCCGATCACCGTGGCTGGCACCCAAGGACTTCACGGGCCTGATTAATCAGGTGCCGATCGCAGTCCCTCATGCCCCGTGGCCGACGCTGCCGCCGGGCGCAACTCCGGTAGCCCAGACCTATTCGCCAGAGCCCGTTCCGTCGATCTCGTACCCGTCAAGACCGGCCGATCCGGTATGGCCGAACGAGTTACCCACTCCGGTTGCTGCGCCGGAGGCTCCGATTCAGCCAACGTTGCCGCCGTCAGCGACCTCAGTCCCGTCCCGTGCACCCGATCCGACGGGGCCAGGCTGTGGTTGGGCATTTACCGGCCAGGTTCCGCCGACGTACGATCAAGTGCAGCAGCAAGCACTGGCACAGGGTCTAGCCGACCAGGCTCGGGCATTGCTTGAGCAGGGACAGCAGAAGTGGCAGTCGGACACGTTGTCGTATTGGCAGCAGGTGCCCGGATTCTCCCAACAACTTCAAGCATTCTTGGTTTACGCGGCAGCGGTCAGAGATGTTGCGCTGCAATGGGATTCGATCACGGCACAACGGGACGCTTACGACGTTGCCGTTCGTCAATACAACGACGCCTTAGCCGCCCAACAGCAGTTCATTGCCGATCAACAGCAGGCGCAGGCTGCTTACAACGCGGCGCTGGTCGCGTGTGAAAACGCGCCCATCTACACGCCGGTGCCATTGCCAACCCCGACGCCCACGCCAACGCCAACTATTACGTCCGAGACTCCCACACCGGCACCGACCGACAGCACTGGTGCGAATCCGATCGACACATCCTCGCCCACCGAAGTTCCCACCGGTCCGACGGTTATTCCAACCCCGACAGACACGTCAACTCCGAGCCCGACTCCAACGCAACCCGGACCGGTCGGTTGCCCACCGGTTCGACCAGCCATCTTGGATCAGGCGATACCGACACTCCCGCCAGTACCCGTTGCCCCCGCGGATCCGCGGCCGATCGGCTCGACGACCCCGTCGGGTTGAGTTGCAGACACATTTCGTCGCGCTCGGAATCCGCTGGAATGCGGGTCGGGCGTCCGTCGTCCGCTTCAACCCGGTAGCCTCACCGAGTCAGCGAAATACCGGGAGGAATTGTGCTTCTATCGGACCGCGATATTCGCGCCGAATTGGCCGCGGGGCGAGTAGTTCTCGACCCCTTTGATGCTGGAATGGTCCAGCCATCAAGTGTCGACGTGCGACTGGACAAATACTTCAGGGTCTTCGAGAACCACCGCTATCCGCACATCGATCCGGCCGACGAGCAGCCCGATCTCACGCGTATGGTGGAGCCGGCCGATGATGAGCCGTTCATCTTGCACCCGGGGGAGTTTGTCTTGGCGTCAACGTATGAAGTCGTCACGCTGCCGGACGACGTGGCCGGGCGTCTTGAGGGTAAATCCTCACTGGGCCGGCTAGGCCTGCTGACTCATTCCACCGCGGGTTTCATCGACCCAGGCTTTAGTGGTCACGTCACACTTGAGCTGTCGAATGTTGCGACGCTCCCGATCAAATTGTGGCCGGGTATGAAGATCGGTCAGTTGTGTTTGATTCGGCTCTCAAGCCCCGCCGAGGAGCCTTACGGATCCTCCACATACGGATCTCGTTATCAAGGGCAGCGCGGACCGACTGCTAGCAAGAGTTACTTGAACTTCCACCGCACGCAGATCTAGTCGCGGCCCCCGATCCGCATATGCTCGGTTAATGGTCAACGAGCAACTTGCCCCAGCTCGCGCGGTGCGACGCTCGTCGAAGAACTTTCGTCCCGACGTGGAAGGTCTTCGAGCCATTGCGATCGTGGCTGTGGTCGCTTATCACGTCGGCGTTCCTTTTGTATCTGGCGGCTTCGTTGGCGTTGACGTTTTCTTCGTGATCTCAGGTTTCCTCATCACTGGTCTTCTGGTGAAGGAAGCTACCTCAACGGGTCACGTTGATCTTTCGCGGTTTTGGGCCCGACGTGCGCGGCGACTGTTACCCGCAGCAACGTTGGTTTTAGCTGCTACCGCACTGGTTTCCTGGTGGGTCATTCCCAAACTCGACCATGTCACAGTGGGTTGGGACATCGTCTCTGCATCGTTCTACGTTTCGAATATGCGGTTCGCTGTTCAGGCAACGGACTATCTTGCATCGGACGCCGCACCGAGTCCGGTTTTGCACTTCTGGTCGCTCGGTGTTGAGGAGCAGTTCTATGTCCTGTGGCCGCTCTTACTGATCGCGCTGCTTGCGGTGTCGAAACGCGTTGGCCGCATTGGTGTTTCGCGAACGATGATTGCAACGGCTCTGGCGATTCTCGGCGCGGGATCATTGATGCTGTCGCTGTGGCTGACCGTCAAGGTGGAGCCGTGGGCGTTCTTTTCCATGCCGACGCGTGGCTGGGAGTTTGCGATCGGCGGTTTGCTCGCCGTTGGTGCGCCGCTTCTCGATAGGCCGAACCTCACGTGGCAGGTGCCCCTGGGTTGGCTTGGGGGTGCAGTCCTGCTCGCATCGATATTCTTCATTAACGCGGAGATGGCGTACCCGGGAGTCGCGGCTCTTTTCCCCGTCTTGGGAACCGCGGCCGTCATCGCGGCTGGGAGTCGTGACCACGATCGCACCCGTGATAGTCGGGCGATGGCTGTTGGAACGCCGCTCAGTTCTTGGCCCATGCGGGCCATCGGCCGATTGTCGTACTCGTGGTACCTGTGGCACTGGCCGTTTCTGGTCCTAGCTGCCAGTGCTCTCGGTCCACTGAGCCTGTGGTTCAAGATAGTTCTGGCCCTTCTCAGTCTTGTTGTGGCCGCGCTTACGTTCCGATTCCTCGAGAACCCAGTACGCCTTAGTCCGACGCTCATTGCTGATGACCGGCGCTCGTTGCGACTTGGTGGAGCCCTATCGGTGGGCGCGGCAGCTTTAGGTGTTGGTCTCGCGTTACTTCAAGGTGGTGGCGCGTTCGCTAGCGGCGTGACGACAACGACTGCTGCTGACGAACAAGCCGGACGCCCTGCTGCGCCTACCGCCTCCCACTCGCCTTCGCTAGCCCCGATCTCGGCGTCGTCACAGTCGTCCCAGCCAGCGAAGCCGGCCGTTGCAGTTTCGTGGCCGACAGGGCCACTAACCCCAGATCCACAGAATGCCCGGAGCGATCTACCCGTCACGTACTCTGACGGTTGCCACCTGGCGCACGCAGATACGCAATCGCCGACCTGTGCGTTTGGTGACGTTGGGTCAAAGACACGGGTAGTCCTGATCGGAGATTCCCACGCAGCGCAATGGTTTCCAGCACTGGAGAAGTTGGCTAGGGAACAGCACTGGGAACTGATCAGTGACACGAAGTCTGGTTGCCCCGCCTCCGACGTCACGATTTTCAATCGCGGGCTCAAGCGGGCTTACAGCGAATGTGATCAATGGCGTAAGAACACTCTTGCGGCTATCGCTGGGGAGCATCCTGCACTTGTCGTAGCTGCAGGGACGCGAACGGCATCGATCGTGGATCGTTCATCGGGTCAACTGATTGACCCCGCAAGGGCCGGCGCGGAGTGGCAAGCCGGTTGGTCAAGAACGCTCAATGAGCTTTCCCACGCAGGTGTTTCGGTGGCCGTCCTTCGTGACACTCCGTGGCCGGGCAAGGACATGGCTTCATGCGTCGCTCAAAACGCAACTAATCCGAGCGCCTGTGATGTCACGCGGGCGGCCTTGGATAAGCGAACGTACGACGTGGGCATGACAAACGGAGTTGCGGGAGCGCACGGGGTTGACCTCAGCGACATTATTTGCGATGCCACTACCTGCCCGGCAACGCATGGCAAGTACTTGGTCTACCGCGATACCAATCACATGACGGCCACGTTCTCAGAAGCGTTGGAGCCTTACCTCGCGAAAAGGCTTATCCCGCTTGTGAAAGCGAACTGAGTCGACGGTGATTACGACTTAACGCTGCCAAGCAGTAACGTCGCAATGTCGACGACCTCGGCTGCTGGGTTTTCTAGTCCAGCCGAGCGGGTTGTAACACCGTCGTTGATCATCACCGAACAGAACGGACAGGCAACCGCGATCTTGTCGGCACCGGTGGCCAAGGCCATGTCGGTGCGCGTGAGGTTGATACGCGTGCCGAGCTTTTCTTCCATCCACATGCGCGCGCCACCGGCACCACAGCAGAAGGAGCGATCTGCGGACTTTTCCATCTCGTTGAATGTCAGGCCCGGTAGCGAGCCGATCAGATCACGTGGTGGCGTGTAGACCTTGTTGTGACGGCCGAGGTAGCACGGATCGTGGTACGTAACTGCACCTTCGACGGAGTTAACCGGAGTCAAACGTCCGTCCTTGACCAGTGATGCGAGCAACTGGCTGTGGTGTACGACTTCGTAGTGACCGCCAGATTGTGGGTATTCGCGGCCGAGTGTGTTGAGGCAGTGCGGGCAGGTGACAACGATCTTCTTCGCCTTGATTTCGTTGAGCATTTCGACGTTTTGCATTGCCTGCATCTGGAAAAGGAACTCGTTACCAGCGCGACGAGCGGGATCTCCAGTACACGTCTCGCCCTCACCGAGAACCATGAACTGAACGCCCGCGATGTTGAGCAACTCGGCAACTGCCTTGGTGGTCTTCTTGGCGCGATCTTCAAGTGCCCCCGCGCAGCCCACCCAGAACAGGTAGTCGACGTCGTCAGGGATAACGTCTTCGCCCTCCATACCGAATACGCGAACCTCGAAATCAACTTCTTCGATCCAGGCATTGCGCTGTGAGGCGTTCATACCCCACGGGTTGCCCTTGTTTTCAACGTTCTTAAACAGGCCGGCGAGTTCGCTTGGGAAGTCTGATTCGATCATCACGCGATTACGTCGCATATCGGCGATGTGATCTATGTGCTCGATGTCGACAGGGCACTGGTTCACACACGCGCCGCACATGGTGCACGACCACAGAACGTCGGTGTCAATCACTGCGTTATCAATTTCGCGAGAACCAACGAGTGGGCGCGCATGGGCGTCCTGGACGGACTGGGCGAATGACGTAATCTCCACGGGGACAGGAACACTCGCTTTGTTGGCACCGGGAGAGGCCAAGAACTGCGGATTCGCCTTAGCGACGAGGTACGGCGCTTGTGCGAACAGGTTGTCGCGCAGATCCATGATGAGGAGTTTGGGTGACAGCGGCTTTTCTGTGTTCCAGGCCGGGCACTGTGATTGGCAGCGGCCGCACTCAGTGCACGTTGCGAAGTCGAGATTGCCCTTCCACGTGAAGTCTTCGATCGTCCCGCGGCCAAAGATGGCGTCGTCCGAGGGATCTTCGAAATCAATCTTCTCGTTGCCCGAGTACATGGGAAGAAGTGGGCCGAGCCCGTTGGGACGACGTGAGAACAGAACATTCAACGGTGCAGCAAAGATGTGTAGGTGCTTGCTGTAGAGCACGAGAATGGTCGTGGCAAGAACGGCACCGAGCGATAGCAGAATGAAGATTGTCTCGATCCACTTGTTCGCTTCAAGGCCAAGTGGGGCAAGGAGTTTGCCGACCCACTCCGATATAAATGCGCCGCTGTCGTATGGGAAGTTTCGGGTGTTGATCTGCGCACCACGGTAGATGAACATCGTGATGATGATCGCGGCGATGGCCCCGAGGATCAGCCACGCACCACCTGTGTGCGACCCGTAGAACCGCGACTCGCGACCAATCTTTTCCGGATTGCGACGAATGCGAATGATTGCAAAGACAACAAGAGCGATCAGGACGAGCAGGCCGAACAGGTCCTCGAAGAATCCGATTACTGGCCACGTGCCAATGATGGGGATGTGGAAGTTCGGGTCAAAGAGTGCGCCGAAACCTTCGACGATAGTGAGGCCGAGGATGATGAAGCCCCAGAACGTCACGAAGTGTGCTGGGCCGGAAGGCGACCACTTGAGCAGCTTCTTCTGGCCAAGTACCTCAACCAGTTCGTTCTGTAGTCGAACACCTTTATCGTCGGTACGACCAACGGCGGGCTGACCGCTGCGAATAACCTGTTGGAGCCTGTTTGCTCGCCACGCAGCCAGGGCCAGAGCAACGAGAGTGATGAGCACGCCGACAACCAGACGGAACGTCAGGTTGGTTTCAGAGAACGGCGTCAGTTCGGCGGTAGATGCAGCCAAGACAGACAGCGCGGACACGGGCGGGCCTCCAAGTAGAACGCAGAATGTGACCAGATCCGTTGATCGGCCACGTGACGGCCAGAACGCTGACGAGCGCTTCGAACCGTGCAAGGGCCACGGTACCGATACCGGTCGTGAAAGGCACTGTGGGCAGCCGTGATCACCGGCACGTCGTCGTGTCGAATGTGATGCAGGTCACTTATGAAACCGGCGTTCATGGGAAGAAGTGGCCGATCACAGGAGTTGTAGTCATTACTTGAGTCGAGTCGGCTCATATCTTCTGAGGTTCGAATGGACAAACCTCTGAGTGTGGATCAGGCTCGGAGAAGAAGCCCACGAATTACAAACGAAAGGCACGTCCCATGGCACGAGCAGTCGGTATTGACCTCGGCACCACCAACTCAGTGGTGTCGGTACTTGAAGGTGGAGAACCCACCGTCATTCCTAACGCCGAAGGCGCGCGAACCACGCCGTCGGTTGTCGCTTTCGCTAAGAACGGCGAAGTCCTCGTTGGCGAGGTGGCAAAGCGTCAAGCGGTCACCAACGTCGACCGCACTATCCGATCGGTAAAGCGTCACATCGGTACGAACTGGACCGTCGACATTGACGGTAAGGCGTACACCCCTCAGGAGATCAGTGCGCGCGTGCTGCAAAAGCTCAAGCGCGATGCTGAGGCTTACCTTGGTGACTCGGTAACCGATGCGGTTATCACCGTCCCGGCGTACTTCAACGATGCTCAGCGTCAGGCCACGAAGGAGGCCGGTGAGATCGCGGGCCTCAACGTCCTGCGCATCATCAACGAGCCGACGGCCGCCGCTCTGGCATACGGCCTCGACAAGGGCGACAAGGAGCAGACGATCCTGGTCTTCGACCTTGGTGGTGGAACGTTTGACGTTTCGCTGCTCGAGATCGGCGACGGCATCGTCGAGGTAAAGGCCACCAGTGGTGACAACAACCTCGGTGGTGACGACTGGGACGAGCGTTTGCTTCAGCACTTGGCCACCAATTTCAAGAACGCACACGGCGTTGACTTGACCAAGGACAAGATGGCTCTCCAGCGCCTTCGTGAAGCTGCTGAGAAGGCGAAGATTGAGCTCTCGAGTTCGATGCAGACGTCGATCAACTTGCCGTACATCACGGCCTCAGCCGAGGGCCCGTTGCACCTGGACGAGACGATCACGCGAGCTCAGTTCCAGCAGCTCACCAGTGACCTGCTCGACCGCTGTAAGGCACCGTTCCTAGCCGTCATCAAGGACGCAGGAGTATCGGTTAACGAGATCGATCACGTTGTGCTTGTCGGTGGATCAACTCGTATGCCGGCCGTTGCTGACTTGGTAAAGGAACTCACTGGTGGCAAGGAGCCCAATAAGAGTGTGAACCCAGATGAGGTCGTGGCAATCGGTGCCTCGCTGCAGGCTGGTGTGCTCAAGGGTGAGGTCAAGGATGTTCTGCTGCTCGATGTAACCCCGCTGTCGCTGGGCATCGAGACCAAGGGCGGCATCATGACCCGTTTGATAGAGCGCAACACCACGATCCCAACGAAGCGTTCGGAGATCTTCACGACCGCTGACGACAATCAGCCGTCCGTGCTGATCCAGGTCTTCCAGGGTGAGCGCGAAATGGCTGCTTACAACAAGAAGCTGGGCACGTTCGAGCTCATGGGTCTACCGCCGGCACCGCGTGGCATTCCGCAGATCGAGGTCACCTTCGACATCGACGCCAACGGAATCGTCCACGTTGCTGCGAAGGACCTAGGAACGGGTAAAGAGCAGTCGATGACGATCACAGGCGGCTCAGGCCTACCCAAGGACGATATTGAGCGGATGATGAAAGATGCCGAGGCACACGCCGAGGAAGATCGTCAGCGTCGCGAAGAGGCTGAAGTTCGTAACTCTGCTGAAACTCTTATGCACCAGACCGAGAAGTTCCTCGCTGAAAATGGCGACAAGGTTCCGGCCGATGCGAAGAGCAATGTTGAAGGCCCACTTGCTGAGCTGAAGACCGCTCTTGCCGGCACCGACAACGAGGCCATTAAGACGGCCGCAGAGAAAGTTGCCACCACGAGCCAGGCGCTGGGTGCTGCTATGTATGCACAGGGCCAGCAGTCCGGTGAAAGTGCAGAGCAGGAATCAGGTTCGTCATCCTCGACCTCTGACGACGATGTCGTCGACGCCGAGATTGTTGACGAAGGTGAAGACGCTAAGGCAGAACAGTGAGCGAGCAGGACGACTCGGGTTTCTCCTTCCAAGACAACCGTCGAATTGATCCAGAAAACTTCGCGGTGCGGGAGCCACAAGGTCCCGCACCAGAGGGTGTATCTGCAAACGTGGACGACGCGTTTGCCGAGATCGTCGATGGCATTGTCGTCGAAGGCGAACCTGAGTCGGCCGATGCGAAGGTCGCGGAACTAACTGCAGATCTGCAGCGAGTTCATGCCGAATACGCGAATTACCGAAAGCGAGTTGATCGCGAACGAGAAAGTACTCGCGATCAAGTCGTTGGTTCCACACTGGCCGAGTTACTTCCGATTCTCGATGACATCGGACGTGCCCGCGAACACGGCGATCTGGACGGTGCGTTCAAGTCCGTTGCCGAAGCGCTCGAAGCAACCGTGACCCGGCTAGGCATCGAACGGTTCGGCATCGCAGGAGAAGACTTTGACCCCACCATCCATGAGGCGATCAGTCACCAACACTCTGCCGATGTCACCGGACCAACCTGCGTCTCGGTCTTTCAGCAGGGATACCGATTCAAGGGCCGAATCCTGCGCCCAGCGATCGTTGCAGTTGCCGACCCTGAGTGAACGTGGTGCGGCTCGTGAACAAACGCGGGCCGCACTAACACTCAACATCATCATCACTAGCGTCTGACGGGAGGGACGTCATGAGTCAAAAAGATTGGGCCGAGAAGGACTACTACAAGGTTCTTGGCGTCTCCAAAGACGCCTCGGCGGCAGACATCAAGAAGTCCTTCCGCACACTTGCCAAGAAGCATCACCCGGATTCAAACGAGAATGATCCAAAGTCCGAGGCTAAATTCAAAGATGTCTCTGAGGCGTACGACGTTCTTTCCAACGAGGCCACCCGAAAGGAATACGACGAGGCCCGCTCGCTGTTCGGCGGCGGTGGATTTCGCGTGCCGGGGGCAGGTGGATTTCCCGGGGCAGGTGGCACCGCAAACTTTGACTTCTCCGATCTTCTCAATCGTGGTGGTGGTTTGGGAGATGTTTTCAGCGGGGTTTTCAACCGCGGTGGTGCCCAACAACCGGGCGCGCGACGTCCGCGTCGAGGCACCGACGTTGAAAGCGCCGTCACCCTGTCCTTCGATGAGGCGCTGAGCGGGGTCACTCTTCCACTTCGTCTGACGAGTGAAGCGCCATGTGGGGTATGTCGGGGGACCGGAGCTCGCGAGGGCTCTACTCCGCGCGTATGCCCGACGTGTGAGGGTGTTGGACAGGTGAATCGCAATGCGGGGGGCTTCGCCTTCCCAGAGCCGTGCCGTGCGTGCCGTGGTCGCGGCTTAGTTGTCGATGATCCTTGTTCTAACTGCAGTGGTAGTGGCCGTGCTCCATCAACCCGCACCGTTCAGGCTCGCATCCCCGCGGGGGTTAAAAACGGCGCAAAGATTCGACTTCGCGGTAAAGGCGCGCCTGGCGAGAACGGCGGCGATGCTGGCGATCTACTCATCGTCGTTAACGTCAAACCCGATCCGGTGTTTGGCCGAGAAGGCGATAATTTGACGGTTGTTGTGCCGGTGACGTTCGCTGAAGCCGCGTTGGGCGCCGATATCGTCGTTCCGACGCCGGCCGGTTCCACGGTCAAAGTTCGTATTGCTGAAGGTACTCAGAATGGTCGGGTTTTGCGGGTACGCGGCAAAGGCGCACATCGCAAGGACGGCACAAAAGGCGACCTGCTAGTTACCGTTGAGGTCGTCGTCCCGAAGAGTCTTGATCCCACGGCGCGTGAAGCGTTGGCGGCATTCGTCGCGGCTACGTCGGACGAGGATCCACGTGACGAGTTAATGCGGAAAGCGAAGCGAGGTGAGTGATGAGCGATCGGTTACGCCCAGACGACACAGTTCCGGTGTATGCCATTTCCGTTGCTGCCCAAATCAGTGGTCTGCACCCACAAACTCTTCGCCAATACGACCGACTCGGATTAGTGTCACCAGATCGCACGAGTGGCCGAAACCGGCTCTACTCCCTGCGTGACATAGACCGGCTCAGGGAGGTCTCCCTGCTGACTTCCGAGGGTGTCAATCTCGCGGGGATTCAGCGCATCATGCGAATGGAATCCGACCTCGAGCTTTTGCGCTCCGAGATCACCACGTTGCGAACTGAACTCATGCGGTTACGCCCGCGGCTTGCCTCCGCCCAAAGAACCGGGGAAGCCGCAATTTCTGATATGCCCGGCTCGGCTGTCGTCGTGTGGCGACCACGTCCAGCCGATCGAGATCGTTAGGTAGGTGTTGTCAATGGACATGAATTTCACAACTAAGGCGCAAGAGGCGCTCAGCGGCGCGGTTCGTCGTGCTGCAACTTCTGGGCAGGCGCAGGTCGACCCGATCCACATTCTGGGGGCTCTTCTCGCACAGGGATCGAGTGGTGAAGGTATTGCCACCGCGGTCCTCGATCAGATCGGTGTTGATCGCGCGGGGCTTACGTCAAAGGTGAATGCGGCCCTTGACGCCTTGCCATCTGCGATGGGGCAGACGGTTCAGACCCCAACGTTTTCGCCGTCGGCATTTCGTGTTCTTCAGGCAGCACAAGACACTGCAAAAGAGCGTGGAGATGAATACTCATCCACCGAGCACCTGCTCGTTGGTTTGGCCGAGCAAGGTGGCCCCGGTGTTGCCGATGAGCTGACAAGCGTAGGAGCCACACCGATTGCGATCGTTGAAGCCATCGCGTCGGTGCGGCATCGCCCGATCACCACGGCTGATCCCGAAGGGTCATTCCAGGCACTCGAGAAGTACGGTGTAGATCTCACGGCTCTTGCCCGCGAGGGGAAAATTGATCCGGTGATCGGCCGCGATGCTGAAATTCGCCGGGTAATCCAGGTGCTGTCTCGTCGCACCAAGAACAATCCTGTTCTGATTGGTGAGCCGGGTGTCGGAAAGACGGCTGTCGTTGAAGGGCTCGCCCAGCGCATCGTCGCCGGAGATGTTCCGGATTCGCTGCGGGGTAAGCGACTGATTTCCCTTGACCTCGCCGCAATGTTGGCTGGCGCGCAATACCGTGGCCAGTTTGAGGAGCGGCTCAAGTCGGTCCTCGATGAGATCAAATCCAGTGATGGTCAGGTCGTCACGTTCATTGACGAACTGCACACAGTCGTTGGCGCGGGCGCCTCAGGCGACTCGGCGATGGATGCTGGCAACATGCTCAAGCCAATGCTGGCTCGCGGTGAGTTGCGCATGGTCGGCGCCACGACACTCGATGAGTACCGCGAGCGGATCGAAAAGGATCCTGCCTTGGAGCGTCGCTTCCAGCAGGTGCTGGTTGGTGAACCCAGTGTCGAGGACACCATTGGAATCCTGCGCGGTATCAAAGAAAAGTACGAGGCGCATCACAAGGTAGCCATTGCTGACGCTGCACTTGTTGCGGCGGCTGCGCTGTCAGATCGGTACATCACCAGCCGATTCCTTCCCGATAAGGCGATCGACCTCGTCGACGAAGCAGCGTCCCGGCTTCGCATGGAGATTGATTCCTCTCCAGTCGAGATTGACGCACTCCAGCGTCAGGTTGATCGGATGAAGATGGAGGAGTTGGCCCTTGCGAAAGAAACAGACGCTGCCACCCAAGAGCGACTGGCCAAACTTCGCGCCGACCTTGCCGACAAGTCCGAAGAACTCACTGCTCTGCGCACTCGATGGGACATGGAGAAGAAGGGGCTCGATCGCGTCGGCGATCTGAAGATTCGAATCGACGAACTCCGCATGCTCGCTGAGCGTTCACAGCGAGACGGTGATTTTGAGCAAGCGTCACGGATTTTGTACGCGGAAATCCCGGCCCTCGAAGCTGAATTGGCAAGAGCCGTCACGACGACCACTGAGCGGGAGGGAATGGTTCGGGAGGAAGTTGGGCCTGATGATGTAGCCGAGGTGGTGGCGGCGTGGACAGGTATTCCGGCTGGTCGATTACTCGAAGGCGAAACGGCAAAGCTGCTCCGCATGGAAGATGAAATCGGAAAGCGAGTCATCGGGCAGAAGGAGGCTGTTCAGGCAGTTTCGGATGCAGTTCGTCGTTCGCGGGCAGGGGTAGCGGACCCCGATCGACCAACAGGATCGTTTCTGTTCCTCGGCCCGACGGGAGTGGGCAAAACGGAACTGGCGAAGGCGCTTGCGGAGTTCCTCTTTGATGACGAACGATCGATGACGCGAATCGACATGAGCGAGTACGGAGAGAAGCACTCGGTCGCGCGACTTGTCGGCGCACCTCCCGGATACGTCGGTTACGACGAGGGTGGTCAGCTCACCGAGGCGGTTCGTCGCCGCCCGTACTCAATCGTGCTATTTGACGAGGTGGAAAAGGCCCATCCCGAAGTCTTTGATGTGCTCTTGCAGGTGCTCGACGACG
>CAIKEU010000054.1 GCA_903826575.1 uncultured bacterium | reverse complement strand
GTTCAGTTTCCGCCGCGATGAGTACTTCGCTTACATCAGCTGGCCTACCGGCAGCCACATCATGAGCGTCGACGCATTCCTGCGCGCAATGCAGCGCGATATTGCCTGGGATTTCTTCTACGGCATCGTCAACTTTGACGGTGTGTTCGGAACCATGAATCACTACGGAACAGTTGATCTGTTCGCCGGCCGCTACAACGACTCGTACCGCAAGGCAGAGTTGGATTACAGCGAAAACATCGACACCCCGATCATTCGCGAGCAGTTCAAGGCAATTCTCGACGACTGGACGAACGCAACCTTCGATCCCTTCGCTTCACCACACGAGACCGGGCCTGCGTTCGGTGTTAAGAACGGTTCGAACGTCGATGCCATCACGCGGCGCCGCGTTGCCGCCAATCGCATGGTCAACCTGCCCGGAGACGAAGAACTGCGCAACGATGAGAACGGGCACCCACTCAACCGCATGTTCAAGGATGTTCCTCAGGATGAGCCAATCGTTGAGGCTGAGCCTGGCTTCGAGAACGAGATTGCCGGCTTCAACCTGTTTAACTACTTGGCTCGCTCGCAGGTCACGTGGAACCCGTCGGTCGTCAGCGTCTGCAAGGACTCACTGTTCTGCCCGACGACGGAGGAATACATCCTTCCCATCATTCACGGCAACGATCGTGTCGAGTGGTTCATCCAACTCTCAGACGAGATCAGCTGGGAAGTTGAAGACCGCGACACGGGAACCATGCGTTCACGGGTAGTCATGAAGGCCGGCGACGTGTGCGCGATGCCAGCTGACATTCGCCATCAGGGCTACTCACCCAAGCGCTCAATGCTTCTGGTGTGGGAGAACGGTGACCCGAATCTTGCGGACATGATCGCAAGTGGTCAGGCGCCTACGTACCCGGCTGACTTCTAGCCGAACCAGGCGTTCACGCCACGACTTCACCACAGACGAACGCCATCTACGGCCCGCTGAACCTCGGTGGGCCGTAGATGGACCTTTCCATATTGGCTCGTAGAGCCAACATCGACACAGCGGCTCGTAGAGCCGACATCGACACAGCGGCTCGTAGAGCCAACATCGACACAGCGGCTCGTAGAGCCAACATTGACACAGCGGCTCCTTGAGCCTGCATCGAGCGGATGGTCATGCGAACCCAGTTATTCATTGACGGCGAATTTGTTGATGGTGCCGAAGGACGCACTATCGACGTCTTCGACCCGCACGACATGAGCCCGCTCGCGACAATTGCCGAAGCCACCGAGGTCGACGTCGATCGCGCCGTAGCAGCCGCGAAACGCGCATACCCACAGTGGAAGTTAACCGCTGCCAGCGAGCGCGGTCGGTTGCTACTCAAGCTTGCTGATGCGATTGAAGCCAACGCCGAGGAACTCGCACTACTCGAAACCCGCGACACCGGTCATCCCCTACGCGACACCCGCGGCCTCGACGTCCCGCGTACGGCTGGTCAATTTCGATACTTCGGCGGCATGGCCGATAAATACCTCGGGTCTGTCATCCCCGTGGACCGCGGCTTTTTGGACTACGTCGTCCGCGAACCATTAGGTGTCGTCGGTTCGATTGTGCCGTGGAACTTCCCGATCATGTTCGT
>CAIKEU010000053.1 GCA_903826575.1 uncultured bacterium | reverse complement strand
TCGTGCGCTGCGGGGATCACTTCGCGTTCGATGCCACGCTGCAACAGCGAGTACTCGACCTGCGTAGACACAATCGGCGCAAGCTTTCCAGCAGCTGATTGAAGGGCGGCAGCCTTCGACGTCTGCCAGCCGCTGTAATTGCTCACGCCCGCGTAACGAGCCTTACCGCTAGAAATCGCCGTTTCCAATGCCCCAAGAGTTTCCTCAATCGGGGTGTACGAATCCCATGCATGCAATTGCCACAGATCGACGTAGTCGGTTTTCAACCGCTTGAGCGAAGCGTCCAAGGAACTCAGCAGGTGCCCGCGCGAGGCATCGAATCGACGTTCGGTTCCCGGCTTAGACACAGCCTTGGTGGCGATCACCACTGCATCGCGGCCAACCTCCTCGACGAGTTGGCCGACGATCTGCTCGGAAAGGCCCTCGGCGTAAACATCGGCGGTGTCCACAAAATTGCCGCCGGCGTCAATGAAGGCGCGAAGTTGATCGCGCGCCTCATGCTCGTCGGTGTCACGACCCCACGTCATGGTCCCGAGTGCGAGTCGAGATACGTGAAAACCTGATTTGCCGAGTGGACGAAGTTCCATGCCATGACCCTAGTCCGCTGCGGCGTGTCGAGGCGTTAGGCTCCCAGTGGTGTCGATCGCGACCACCTGCCTAGGAAGGAATCAGCATGCGACTTGGACTCAACCTCGGTTACTGGGGCATGGGCAACGACTCAGATAATCTCGTGCTGGCCAAGGAAGCCGACAAACTTGGTTACTCGGTTGTGTGGGCGGCTGAGGCTTACGGCTCTGATGCCGCCACCGTCCTGGCGTTCATCGCCGCGCAGACGGAGACAATCGATGTTGGGTCAGCTGTCTTCCAAATCCCAGGTCGTACACCGGCGAACACCGCGATGACCGCCGCCACTCTCGACACGCTTTCGAACGGACGTTTCCGCCTTGGTCTGGGTGTTTCGGGCCCGCAGGTCAGCGAGGGCTGGCACGGCGTTCGTTTCGACAAGCCGCTAGCGCGTACCCGGGAGTACGTCGCGATCGTGCGGATGGCGCTGTCTCGTCAGAAAGTCCAATTCGACGGCGAATTCTTTACCCTTCCGCTGCCTGACGGTCCGGGTAAAGCACTCACGCTCACCGTGCATCCGGTGCGCGAAAACATCCCGATTTACCTTGCCGCAGTTGGCCCCAAGAACCTCGAGCTCGCCGGTGAAATCGCCGACGGTTGGCTGGCTATCTTCTATTCACCCGAGTACGCAGCCGAACACCGAGCAGGTATCGAGGCCGGACGCGCCAAGGTTGGCAAGACGATGGACGGCTTCGACGTCGTTGCAACCGTGCCTGTCGTCATCGGCGACGATGTAGACGCATGTGCTGTGCCACTTCGTAACTACTCGGCGCTCTACTTGGGTGGCATGGGTAGCCGTGACAAGAACTTCTACAACCAGCTCGCAGTGCGGATGGGCTACGACCAAGCAGCCGCCGCGGTGCAGGATCTGTACCTAGGTCGCGACTACGCAGGGGCCGCTGCAGCGGTGCCGTTCGACTTTATTGACAAGACCGCACTGATTGGTCGACCTGCACGAATCCAAGATCGGCTACACGCCTACGCGGATGCTGGAGTTACCACGCTGTCCGTCGCCACCTACGCGGAGACGATTGACGAACGACTGGCCACACTTCGCCAGATGGCCGAGATCCTCGACGCGTCAGGCCTCGGCGACTAGCGGGCGATTGGCGGGCTAGAGCCAGCCGCTCTTCTTGAAGGCTCGATACATCAAGACGCAGGCCGTGCCCATGATGCCCAGGACGATGTAATAGCCGTATTCCCAATTCAGCTCGGGCATATTGTCGAAGTTCATGCCGTACACACCCGCGATAGCCGTTGGCACGGCGAAGATTGCGGCCCAAGCTGAGATCTTGCGCGTATCGGAGTTCTGCTGCATTGCTTGGCGCGAGCGGGAAGCCTCCAGGGCGGTGCCGAGAAGAGAGTCGTACTGGCCGCTAGCCTCACCGATGCGCAACAGGTGATCGCCCAGATCGCGGAAGTAGGGGAGCAGCGGATCGGGCACCTCGACCTCGGCGGCATTCAGCAGTCGGTCGGCGAGAGGCAGCAACGGATCTAATGCTCGTCGAACTTCCAGGTTTTCTCTTTTGAGTTTATAGATCGCAGCAGAGTCATCAGTGAGGTCGGGCGAGAAAACTCGCTCTTCCACCTGTTCAATGTCGATACCCAGTTCGTTGACGACCGAGTCGTAACCGTCAACCACAACATCCAAGATTCCGTGCAGCACTGTCATCGGCCCGAGTTTGAGCAAGTGCACGTCGCGCTCAAGTTCCGAGCGAAGATTGCTCAAATCCCCCGGGGATCCCTGGCGAATCGAGAGCACGTATGACGGGCCAACAAAGATGGCGATCTGGCCGGTCTCAACATCGGATGTCTCCTCGATGTAGCCAAGCACCTTCAACACTGCCGCCACGTGACCGTCGCGAATTTGAACTTTCGGGCGCTGAACCTGCGATAGCGCATCTTCGACATCGAGGTGATCAAGGCCAAATAGGCTGGCCGCGAGGTAGACCTCATCGTCTTGCGCATCACGAAGACCTAGCCAGACGAAGCTGTCCACACCACCGTCTTTAGCTTGCTCCCACATGTGCTCGAGGGCCTTGACGTCATTGCCGTCAAGGACACCGTCGATCAAGATGCCATTGGTGAGTTCCGGGTGCGTTTGCCCGTCGCGGTAGTAGCCGAGTCCTCTAATCACCCGCCTATCGTGTCAGCACAAAGGGCCAGATGGCCTTAAGGTCGTCTTGTGCCGAATGTTTTCCTTGTCCGACATGGCCGAACTGCGGCCAACGCCAGCGGTGTGCTTGCCGGCTGGACGCCGGGTGTCGTTCTCGACGAAAAAGGACGCGAGCAAGCCGTGATCGCTGGCGGACGCCTCATCCCCGTTCCGCTCGTCGCGATTGTGACGAGCCCACTGGAACGAACCCGCGAGACTACCGAGGCGCTCAACGCGGCACGTGAGACCCCGGTTGCCGTGCACGTGGACGAGCGGGTCGGCGAGTGCAAATACGGTGATTGGACCAATCAGCCGCTCAAAACGCTCTCGAAAGATCCACTTTGGAAGGTTGTGCAAGGACACCCCAGTGCCGCGGTCTTTCCTGGCGGTGAAGGCCTGGCTGAAATGTCACAGCGTGCCGTCGGTGCCGTGCGCGACTGGAATGCGCGGCTGTCAGCAGAGCATGGAGACGATGTTTCCTATGCGGTTGTCTCCCATGGAGACGTCATCAAAGCAATCGTGGCCGATGCACTGGGTATGCATCTTGATGCGTTCCAGCGCATCTCAATCGATCCATGTTCGGTAACGGTGATCCGTTACACCGAGCTGCGTCCATTTGTTCTCAAGACCAACGACACCGGCTCTGATCTTTCTGGATTCGCGCCCGCTCCGAAAAAGGGTCGAGTCAGTCGTAAGAAGGCCTCGTCCGATGCCGCTATCGGTGGGGGCGCAGGCTCCACCGGGCGAGGATAGGCTGAGCACGTGGCCCGTGAACTTTATGTCTTCGATCAACCCGAGCGTTTCGTCGCCGGCACGGTTGGTCAACCTGGTGAACGTCAGTTCTTCCTTCAGGCACGTGATGGTCGTCGGTTGGTGAGCGTAGCGCTCGAAAAGCAACAGGTGCTGCTGCTGGCTGAACGGCTCGACGCCCTGCTCGATCAGGTCCTTCGACGCTCCGGCGGGGACGCGGCTATTCCCGCTGTTGCGCCCAGCGGGGTTGAGGACACAGAACCGTTGGAAACACCGATCTCGGAGGAATTCGAAGTCGGTTCGCTCGCCTTTGGTTGGAACGAAGAAACGCAGCTGGTGATTGTCGAAACCCACGAAGTGGTGGACGAGGATGACGAGATCCCGGAGCTCGAAGAGGATCCGGACAATGGCCCTGCCACATTGCGCGTTCGCATCACGGCGGCGTACGCGCGTGGGTTCGCAAAGCGCGCCAAAAGCGTAGTGTCCGCTGGCCGTCCGCCCTGCCCGTTTTGCACGCTGCCGTTGGAGCCAAGTGGACATATCTGTCCGCGCGCCAACGGCTACCGTCGCTGAGACTCGTCGACGAATAGATTCAGATGAAACCTCAGTTACGGGCGGACGATGCTGATCTGCTGGCGATCCTTGAGGCCGGAACGATCACCATTGAAGGACGCCTCGTTGACGCCAGCAATGCGACGTTGTTTGGCACTGCGGAGCTCGACGGTGCAGTAGTCCAGTGCGTCTACAAGCCGACAGCGGGAGAGCGGCCGCTGTGGGATTTTCCAGACGGCACTCTGGGCTTACGTGAGGTAGCTGCGTATGAGGTTTCAGCCGCTCTCGGTTGGAATATCGTGCCACCAACCGCGTGGCGTCAGGACGGCCCGTACGGGCAGGGGATGGCCCAAGCGTGGGTTCTGAGCCCTGACGGTGACGAACCAGAGCCAGGGGCTGGTCTGATCGATGTGGTTCCCCTCGGGCGCACCCCTGCAGGCTGGATCGACATCGTGGAAGCACACGGAAATGACGGGTCGCCCGTCTGCCTCGTGCACGCAGATGATCCGTCGCTGAGGCAGATGGCCCTGCTGGATGTCATCGTCAATAACGCCGATCGCAAGGGTGGGCATGTTCTCGTCGGTCGTGTTCGACCCGAAGATGAGATCAGCACGTTCGGTGTCGATCACGGTGTGGCCTTCAATGAAGACGAGAAGTTGCGCACGGTTCTCTGGGGTTTCGCTGGCGAAGAGGTAACCGATGATCTTGTTGAGGACCTTGAACGTTTCAACGAGGACTTGCTCG
>CAIKEU010000052.1 GCA_903826575.1 uncultured bacterium | reverse complement strand
TGATGAGCGCTCATGCCATCTCGTGGAACAAGCTGCCAGCCTTCGTGGTGGATCGCGGTGTGATGGCGGTTGCAAACTAGCGCGAGATTATCGAGATCTGTCGCCCCGGCATCGGACCAGATCAAGGTGTAATATGGGGTACATGACACAGACAATGGTAAAGACCAGTAAGCGCAAGGGATCTCACGATTCCACCACGATCACCCGATCACCTCGAGCTGCGATCTACACGCGCATGAGCCCGAAACCCCGCAAAGTCATTGACGCTAAGACCGGCAAGCTCGTCCCCGATGAGGCAGGCGTGGACCGGCAAGAAAAGGACTGCCGGGCACGAGCGAAGCGTGACGGTTACGACGTTGTAGGCGTGTACTGCGATCTCGCTACGAGCGCGTACAAGGCACGAATCCGCCCCGAGTACGAGCGAATGTTGGCTGACGTGGAAGCCGGGCTCATTGACGTGATCATCGTGTACTCGGCAGATCGTTTATACCGTCGCCTTGCCGATCTGGAGCAACTGGTGCGCGCACTCGATAACCGTGTGCAGGTTGTCGCCTTACAGTCCGGTGATATTGACCTGTCAACGGCGGATGGGCGCATGCTCGCTCGTATGTTGGGAGCGGCAGCGCAACGCGAATCAGAGAAGATGGCCGAACGGATCAGCCGTGCAGCGATGGAGCGTGCCTACAACGGGACCGTGACGGATGGGTACGACTATTTCGGATATTGCAATGGTGGCCGCGACATCGTGCCCGTTGAAGCCGAAGCGATCCGCAGTGCAGTGGAGCGAGTGTTAAACGAGGGGACAGCACTCAACCAGATCGCGAAGGACTGGCAGGCCGCAGGCATAGGGCACTCCGGGGTCCGTGGCGAAGGTGTCCACCGTGTGTTACGTCGACCCGATCTGGCGGGGCTCAGCCAGTACAAGGGCAAGATCGTCGGCAAACTCGTTGATCATCCGGCGATCATCACCCCCGAGCAGCATTACGCGATCGTTGCCTTCCTTAACCAACCAGGTCGCCGCTGCGGAGTTGGGAAACCGTCCACGTCCCTCCTAGGCGAGATTATGACGTGTGATCACTGCGACCAGCCACTAGCTGCACAGTCTCGTCGCGTCGGCGGTGGACCCCGCTCACCGAAGCGACGAATCCCGATCTACGGATGCCGCGATGGTGGGTCACGTCGTGATCGTGAACCCGTAGATGCAGCGATCACAGAGTTAGTACTGGCGTACCTGGCGAAGAACGCGGGAGCCCTACGCAAACCCGTGAAGAAGGGATCAGGGTCGACCAGTGCAGCCGCGAGTGAAGCGCAAGCCCTGCGAGACAAGTTGGCTCAGATGCCCGCGCTACTCGCAGGGGACACCGCGATGAGCCCCGCAGATTACGGAGCCGCTGTGAACGCGCTACGCGACCGCTTGCACGTTGTGGAGTCTCAACTAGCCGTGACCAGTGCAACCCCAGCGGCGGCTTCCCTGATCGTTCACAACGACATCAGGGCGGCGTGGAATGATCTCGACATGCCCACCCGTCGCACCATCATCCGCGAGTTGATCGCAGAGATCCGCGTAGGCCGCAACCCGCGATACGCGCCACCGATGGACAACATCACCGTCACATGGGCCACGTCATGAGCCGCCCCAACTACCAACGCAAAAACAAGATGGCAGCCGCACGTAATGACGTGTACGGGGACGAACTGGTGGCGATCACTCTCACCCACTGCGACCGGCCACTAGCTCGAATCTTGTGGATGGTCGACGAGACGTTAGCCGTAGACGTTCACCCTCTTGGACAATCCGTAGACCGGCCGCAGGGTGGAGTGAATCTCAACGTGCAATGCACCCCGCCCTGCAACTACGACGGCACATTCAGTGAGTCCACACTCACCACCCTGATCGAAAGGGTCCGCGCTCAGGGGCTCACCAGGTTGACCGTGGACGTTCGACAGGTCGAACAACTGTCAGATTGAACCTGTCAGTCCGTCGTACTACGCTAAGCAGTAGCAAGACGGCCGGTCGGTAGGCCCGTAAGACGCCGACGCACGGCTCCCTTAATTGGGGGGCGCTATCAGCGCACCCTCAAGGAGCCGCACATGGCTAAGAGTCCACACCACGCCGCAGCCGCACTAACGCGAGTCTGGCAAGTCGGCGGTCATGAAGTCAGCGCACCAGCGCGCGAAGCCTTCGAGCGCACATTCATCGACCAGGTAGACCCTGACCGGACCCTGCCCGAAGCCGAACGTGCCAAGCGAGTTGAAGCCGCACGCCGCGCGTACTTCCTCAGCCTCGCAGCCAAGAGCGTTGCATCACGACGCCGCAAAGCAACCACAGAACAACGCAAAGCCGACGCGGACACGTTGCGTCAGATTGCGGCGGAAATAGAAGCCGCGCTATGAGCGAGCAGACCATGAGCCAGTGGGTACAGGATCAGCTCGAAGATGCACCGGAGTTGAAACCGGAAGTGGCGCAACGGGTTTCAAGGTTGTTGTTCGGTGGTGGTGAGCGATGAGTGCCACAAAGCACGAAGGCCGCCCCACCAGGACGGCCAACGCGACAGGAACAACAACCAAGCACCATTCTACGGCAGTCACCGACAACCGCCGCAACGTCTGCATCGACTGCGACAGTCCACGACTGGCACGCGGATACCACCGATGCCAGTCATGCCTGTTGGACCTATGCGATGCACTCCAGCGTCGTCGTGATGCTGATCTCCGGTTAGCCGTGTGGCACGCGCCTTCTCGCACTGGTGCCACGTCGTGAAGTCATTACCCGCATCAACAATGGACGCCCTTATCGAAGGCCTACCCAACACACACATCACACGCGGCCAGATCATCAAAGAACTACGCCGCATCATGTGCTCAATGCACCACGCCCAATGGTCATATGCCAACGCTCATAACGTCCTAACCGACCAGGCGAAATACAGGTTCGCGCTACAGCTCGCAACCAACGAACGCGGCCGCCAATCATCCACCCCAATCATCAACAAAGAGATCCGCAAACACTGGGATGCAACCGCCAAAGTCGTTGCCACACGCCCAGCATGGTCGAAGGAAAAAGCAGTCGAAGCAGTCGACCACGCGACCGCCACCTTTCACACATCGGCTGATCTACCCGCAACTCAGCACCTGGTCATGAGCCACATCCTCGACCTCGCAGCCGAATACGGAACCACCAAAGTGACCATTCCCGTGAGAGTGATCGCTGAACGTGCAGGCATCAGCCGATCAACAGCACACCGGACCATCAAAGAGTTAGCCGATGCAGGCGAATGGTTATCGCTTGTGCGTAGAGGCAACTACCGCACCCGTAAGGCGAACGTGTACCGGATCGCCCCCAAGTTGCTGAACATATGGGGGGTTACACCCCCTAAGTCCCACGCCTACCTAAGTCCCACCAGCCTAAGTCCCACGCCTGAAGGGGTCGAAATGTCGAACGCGATCACACTCACAGTTACGGCTCGAGACATTCCGCACCTGCTCGAAGTCCTGTCAGCGCAGGGTGTCGCAGTCGATGCGCAGCAACTACCAGCGAACGTCGTCCCGATCCGTAAAGGCACCCCATGAAGCCGCGAGGATCATCCCTACCGCCCGACAACTTGCTGATCGTTGATCACGACGCCGACGCGGGGAAAGCGTTGCTACGAGGCCCACGCGCCGATCAAATCGCCACCCGCATGCCAGGTGTCTTTACCTGGTCCAGGCGGGGCAACGGATGGGTGATTGCTGACGATCGCCTACCCGACGTTTACGCATGGGCACAGTGGCAACGCTGGATCGTCAAGGTCACCAGTAAGCGCAAGGGCAGGACATGACACCCATTCCCGATCCACCAGAGTACGAACCACCAGACCTCGACGATGACCCCATCAGAACGGTGACGACCTGCCCAGTATGCGGCGCACTACCCAAAGGCGTTGCGGGGTCCGCTGGCTGTCGACCAGGTTGCGAAGGAACAACCGCATGAGCGACCCCCGCAACAGCCACCGCTACAAGACACTACGTGCCGAGTACATCAACGC
>CAIKEU010000051.1 GCA_903826575.1 uncultured bacterium | reverse complement strand
CGCTGCGATCGACTCGGGCGATGAACACTGACTCCGCTGCACTGACCTGCTCACGCACGTGCGACATCGTGGTCGCGAATTCCAAAACCGCAGGGTCTGTGCAGTCACGTAAAGCGTTAGCTGAAATCAACTGATTGACCAACGTGGTGGCTGTTTTGACCTGTTCGAGAGCAGCAGCTAATTGCTGTGCTGGATACATCTGTAACTCGAACATGTGTTCTATTATGTGATAAACGGAAAATACCTGTCAAGCCCAAAAGCCAATGTTCATAAGGTTTTTCAAGATTTTTAGCCCAGCTGCCTGGCCAAGTCACCTAGTTGGCTACCTAGCGGGCTACCTACCCCAAATAGTCCTCATGTGAATCGAGCAAATGCTCAGGCGTATGCAGCCAATCGGGGATCGATTCAGGTGAGAAATTGAAGCGTTCACTCAACGTGTCTGGGTCGACTCCCCAGGAGCGCAGCTTGAGCAAAGCTGTGTCCCGGGCGGCATCAAGTCTCTTGCTCAACAAGCGACGAACCGACCATGCGAGTTCACGTTCGCGTAGTGCTGCCTCGATCTGGTCCTCGTGCACCATCGGTAAGTCGTAGGCGCGAGAAACGGCTAGCGCCGTTTCGTATCGATAGTCGTGACCAAGCGACGGAGTGAACTCGCCAGGGCGAAGGTTCATCGCGTTCTTTACGTCGAAGAGATGAACCAAGAAGGTGACGACGGGTACGTACACACCGTGTGGTCGACCCCAGTAATCGACGGGGTGCCGCACCAGGATGCTCGGATCGGCGAGAGCTACCGGATCAGTTGGGTGCGTAACGTTCACGTGACCGGGCATGGCATCGGCTACGTCGTCGCGACTGTAAACGTACTGAAGGTCGCCGCGGATTCGTACCGACGGATCCCTAGGCCGTAAGACTTGATCGGTTTTGCTGTAGATCGGCACTCCGCAATAGAGACCCCCGCTGTATCCGAGGCCCTCAAAGTGAGCGGCGTGATCTCGGCCAAGGGAATCTAGCGCAACGATCGATCCAAGTGATTCACCGAAGATGAACAACCGGGCCTGTGGATTGAGCTCGCGGGCGCGGGCAGCCAACGCTTTGGCGAACACTGCAAACGCAGCCGAATACTTTTCGCGCTTGGGAAAGGCCAGTGCGGACGGAAGGCTCGCGTACTGCACTGCGACGTTTGTGCAATCACCAGCGGTCAGCATCTCGACGGTCTCGGTATGGACGTATGAAACGTATCCATCGCCGGTAGGTGCAGATAACACGATCGTGTTCTTGCGGAACCCACCGAGGCGCTCGACTTCAGCGACGACCATCTGTGCATCGTGTTCGAGGTTGTCGCTCAGATGAGACTCGGGGATGAACGCGCGTACGGGATCACCTGCCGGTGCATCGAGAACACGAACGAGTTCGACCCCGGAATAAGCCTGTGCGACGAATCGTCGGCCCTCACGACCGAGGTCACCAAACTCGTAGGCAGAGTCTGGCCCGCCGCTAACTCCAGGCCGATCAGGTACCGCGGCGTACGCATCTTCGAGCATTCGCTCCTGCACTTTGACGCGCGATGAGTAGAAAGCAAAACCTGCTAGGCCGAGTACGCCAACACCGGCGCTGATAATCGCATGTCCCGCGACTTCAGCGAGCAATCCGGGTTCGTTATTTCCGGTGATCAGACTGCCAAGTTCCTGCGCCGCCCACGACTCACATGAAATGAGTGCAACAGTCCCTGCCGCGACGGCAGCCGAACGAGCAGCCGCAATGGGAAGGCTCGCACCGCGTTGAAAGTCCGGTGGAGCTGCGACGGATCCGGCTGGCTCTGGAAGCGCAAGTAAATTCAGGAAGCGATGATCACGTCCGGCAATTCCAAGTGCGGCTCCGGCCGTCACTACGCCGATCATCACAACGGCCGGATGAGTAGGACGAATGCCATCTGGCAATTCAGAACCAATTGCATCAGCGAGTGAAACGAGTGCTGTTGCGCCTGCCGCGAGTGCGAGCAGTTCCGCCGCGGCACCGATGGACGCCGTCGAGATCGGTTGACGTTCATCTCGCTCGGCATCAATCCGCGCACGTTCGCGAATACGTGTACTAACTACGACGGCTCCAGCGGCGGCTACCCCCGAGACAAGGGCGATCCGTCCGGCCCGCGAGCGATTCGTTCCTGGTAGCACTGCGGCGAGCCCAACAAGCGAGCCGGCCAGTGCGGCCGTCGTCTGGTACGCCACACCCATCGTCATGCCGGAAAGTAGTGCCCTATCAAGGGCGGGTCGGGGGAGAGTTCCGGCGAGCCGGCTGAGTGGATAAACCGCGACGGCCGCGAGTAGGCCAGCGCGACGGGGCCGGCTCAGCCTCAACGACGGATAAGCCATGCGTACCCTCCCAACCAGACGATCTTGCCGAGTCAACAATGCCAATCATTGCCGGTCAAAACGTGAAATGGCAGGTCAATATGAACTTTTCCTCCAGCCGCGCAGAAACCGATGGCTGGGTCAGCCGTCAACTTCGCTCCACAGTCAGTTCTCGATATGCTCAAGTCATGTCGTCAACCAACGAAGTCCCCTTGTCTTCTGAAGTGACCAACACCGTGAGCGACCCTGCATCTGACCGGCTAACTGACGCGCTGACTGAAGCCGAAGTAACCGGCGATGTCGCGACGCAGGAGCATCATGATGTCGATCCGCAGCGCTGGAAGGCGTTGTTCGTCATTGCTATGGCGCAGCTGATGGTGGTTCTTGACGCGTCTATCGTCAATCTGGCCCTGCCAAAGGCGAAGGAGGATCTCGGCATCTCCGATGCCAATCAGCAGTGGATGGTGACTGCCTACACCTTGACCTTCGGTGGTTTCCTGCTTCTCGGCGGACGGATCGCGGACACGATTGGACGCAAGCGCGCGTTCATCATCGGGTTGCTCGGGTTTGCTGGTGCGTCTGCACTCGGTGGCCTGGCCCCGAGTGCAGGTTGGCTCTTTGGGGCACGGGCCCTTCAGGGAGCATTCGCCGCGCTTCTCGCGCCGGCTGCGCTCTCGCTGATCACGGTGACCTTTCACGAGGCTAAAGAGCGGGCGCGCGCGTTCGGCGTTTACGGAGCCATTTCCGGTGGTGGCGCGGCGATCGGTCTGCTTCTCGGCGGATTCTTGACCCAGTACCTTTCGTGGCGCTGGTGTCTGCTCGTGAACACTCCTATCGCAATTCTTGCTGTGATCTTGGCGATTCCATTCGTCCGCGAGAGCAAGGCTTCTGGCAGCCAGAAATACGATGTCGCCGGTGCCATTACCGCTACAACCGGGCTTGTTTCTCTGGTGTACGCATTCACTCGGGCGGCGCCAAAGGGCTTGAAGGATACGGCCCACTGGACCGATCCGTGGACGCTGTTCTTCTTCGCACTGTCAGCGGCGATGCTGATCGCGTTCTTCGTTTTGGAAACTCGTGTTTCGCATCCGCTGGTCCCCATGCGAATCTTGCTGAATCGCAACCGCGGCGCCGCCTACATCATCTCGCTCATCGTGGGTATTGGTCTGTTCGCGATGTTCCTGTTCCTTGGTCTCTATCTGCAGGTGGTTCAGGGCTATTCGCCAGTTAAAGCGGGTTTCGCCTTCCTACCGTTCAGCCTCGGAATCATCGCTGGTGCGGGCGTGGCCAGTCAGTTGTTACCCAAGGTTGGGCCCAAGCCATTGATGGTGCCAGGTCTGATCTTGGGCGCGCTCGGCCTGTTCTGGCTCTCACGGCTTGAAGTTGGTGCCTCGTACGCGGTCCACATCCTGCCTGCGATGATCCTGATCAGTGTCGGTATGGCTTTCAACTTCATCCCGGTTTCGTCTGTCGCACTTCATGGCATCGGACGTCAAGATGCCGGTGTGGCCTCGGCCCTGCTTAACACCTCGCAGCAGGTTGGTGGCGCTGTCGGGACCGCACTGCTTAACACCGTTGCCGTGGCGGCCAGCACGGCGTTCCTGGCTGATAACGCGGCCAACCTTGGCCCGCTTGCCGTGCCGACGGCGTTGACGCACGGCTACACCCGTTCGTTCTTCGTCGGTGGTTGCATGCTGCTCATCGCCGCAGTCGTGACTGCGTTCATGATCACGATCGGTAAGGACGCGGTTAAGGAAGAGGACGACGCACCGGTCGCGCACATCGGTTAAAGCTCGGACAGCAAAGCGCGGTTCAGAGCAGCCGAAGGCTGCCCGGAATGGGATGAGTCCTATGCCACTTTCGGGTCGTAGACAGCGAAGAAGTCGCGTGAGGTTTCCTGCAGGTATCGGTCCGCGGGACGGGCAAAGTTGCCCATCTTGTGTGGCTCGACTCTGCCACTGCCTGCGCTGCTGCTCGGATGTTTGTAGTACATGAACGTTGTCCAGAGCTTATTGATGTCAAGCTGCATGGCGGTTACTGCGCCAGCGCGATGCAAGATATCGGCCAAGCTGGACACCGAGAGTGCGTCACCCATGACGTAGACAAGGTCGCCCGTCTTCGTCACGCCGATACCGGATCGCCAGACATAGTAGGCGCCGCCAATCGTCGCGCCCCAGTTACTTTGCACGTTGCTGCTCAGATCCGGTGCGAGTTGGCCGTTGGTGATGAGCGGCTGGAGGTTCTGGCGCACGAACGCTACGTCAGAGCCCATTTTCACGTCCGAACCCCACGTGCCCACTGTTGCGTGGCCGTCTTTATAGATGACGAACGATGCGGCACCGTTTACAAGCGGTGCCGCGTAATGACCGTTGTCGTAGTAACCGCCATTTGCATCTTTGAGCTTGAAGCCACTGTTGAAAGTTGCCACGAGGCCGGGATATTGGCTCGGCTTGACCGAATCTGGCTGAGACATACCGGGTGTGCCGGGATCTTCGAATCCGGGATGCAGGACGAACCGCAAGGAGTGTGACATCCATGCGACACCGGTCAGAAACGACGTGTGCACATTGTCCGGTCGAACGTACGCGATTTGGACGACGGGCCCGTCAGAGGTATTCACTGTGTGGACGAAGTGGCCTTCACCGGAAAGCGCGGGGGTGACCGGGGTCGTCATTGCCGGCTGCATGGAAACCTGTGCGGACCCGCCGCCGGTGGGTGTTGTTGATCCGTTGCTCGAATCTGCGGCTTGGGCAAGCAGGCTCGTATCGGGAGTACCACCAGTCGCGGGCGGGCTGAGCTTGTACTGAACCGTTTCGGCCAACGTGACCAGCGGGCCCATTGCGTGATCTCGTCCCCATTCAGCAAGCCGGGTCGGGACGTCGTCGGTGCCGGGCGCGCGAAGTGCGGAGATCAACGACCATGAAGTCGAAATTATCACCACCGCCATTGTTGCTAGGACGATCCGTCGCGCCCAGAAAACCCAACGCGGCGTGCGGCGGTACGCGCGCGGCCGACTTAGGGTTTTGGCGGTCAAGGCGAAATCTCCAAACAATGCTGCTCAGGTGTCGGTCGCTGGCGTGTCCATTCGACCATGTTTTGACGTACCTGCATGTCGCTCCCCGCGCACTCAGCTAAGGCTTCATATGCGATTCTCAGCAACCCTTGATTCGCCCGGTAGGTTCTGGGCAGGTAATCGAGGGGCATGTATTGAATTCGAGCGCAATGCGGTTGGATGGGGGCATGCAACCGACCCGATCATGGCCTGTGGCGATGTTGGTCTCGATGAGGCCGCGGCAGTGGGTCAAGAATCTGCTGGTCTTCGCGGTGCCCTTGGCGGCCAATCAACTCTCCCACCGTGATGTTTTAGTGGACACGATCAGGGCCTTCATCGCCTTCTGTCTGATCTCAAGTGCGGTGTACGTCCTAAACGACGTCTTGGATGTGGCGGCCGATCGTGAACACCCCAAGAAGCGATTTCGGCCAATCCCCGCCGGCGAGTTGCCGATCCCCCTGGCGTGGGGACTCTCGCTTGCTCTTGCGTTGGCGGGGCTCGCTGTGGCTGCCACCTCCGGCTACCCCGCATTCCTAGTAACGCTGAGCGTCTACATCATCTCCTCGCTTGCCTACACCCTTGCGCTCAAGCATGAGCCGGTTATCGAACTGGGCCTCATCGCCCTGGGTTTCGTCTTACGAGCTGTTGCTGGTGGTACGGCGACGGGCATCCCGATCTCGCCCTGGTTCCTCACGGTCGCAGCCTTCGGATCGCTGTTCATGGCTGCGGGTAAACGGTATTCAGAGTTCGTCAGCCTCGGCGATGATGCCGCGACGATGCGTCCAGCCCTGGCGAAATACTCGGCAACCTACTTGCGATTTGTCTGGACAGTGGCTGCGGCGATCATGCTGACCGGATACTGTCTGTGGGCTTTTCAGGTTGCGGCGCGCACAAACGGCTCGGCGCTTGCGTCATGGTCGGCCGTCCCATTCGTATTGGCCGTCTTGCGTTACGCACTAGACATCGATCGCGGTGATGCTGGCGCTCCCGAAGACATCGCCCATGCCGATCGCGCCCTTCAGGTTTTGGCGCTGTTGTGGCTTGTCATGTTCGGCCTCGGCGCGGCTGGGATCTAGCGAATCGTCGGCGCCAGCGAAACAGTGTTCAGCACAGTGGCTGAACGCCGTAAGCACCGAGCGCGCAGGCTGGTAGTCGATGGTGGCCCTTGATCGCCGTCACGAGTAGACGAACCCCCGCGATCACAGCATCGGGACGATCATGTTCGATCACGTGTGCACTGTGATTTACGATCACAAAGGTTGCGCGATTCGACAGGTTTACGGCCTCGCGCTGATGCAGGCGCCACTGCGCAAGATCGGCAGGTGTCTCGCCGTACGAAGGACCGCCCCAGTAATTGCGATTCGGATCCTGTGCTGCTTCGACGACGAGTCGTAGCGAACTTGGTTTCAATGCTCCACCGGCCTTGACCGATTTCCACATGTCAACCAGGTCGCCGCCCTCACCCCAGTAGTGGTTGACATCGTCGTTTGGCCCGACCCCTTCGATCAACATTAATCCGGCTATACGCGAGCGGTACATCGCCGTGAACGTGCGCGCTAGAAGGCCACCGTAGGAATGGCCGACGACGATGAATGGCCCCTTCTCGTCGGCTGCGGCTAAGAGTGCGTGAAGTTCGGTGGCGTGCCGGGTTGTGGTGACGGTCGCGTGCGGTTTGCGATTCGGTGAGTTACCTAGACCGGGACGATCGTAGATGCAGGTTCGCGTCATGGCCGCGAAAGAAGGTAGGACCAGCGACCACATGTTGTGGTCAGCGTGAAGGCCGGCGATCACGAGAACAGTAAGTGGTCCGTTCCCCGAGCACTCAATCCACTGTGTAACTCCGCCAGCGGTGATTCGTTGCGCCGACCACGTCGTTGATGAGCTTCGGGTTAGTGAGTTTGCGGCTACTGAGCCTGTGGTCGCTGGGCTCGGTGCCGAAGGTGTGTGGCTCAGGCCGACGGCAGGTGAGAAGGTTGCGATCGGAGTTGCAATGAAGGAGGCAACCGCCAAGGTTATTGCAACTCGACGCAACCGCGTTGACGTGAGCACAGAGGTCATTCGTGATTGCGGTAATCGCTCTAACTGTTCCCCCATGTAACCGAGCATAAGCATCGTAACGCGTTGAAGCATCGCCGATTGAAGATTGCGCGGGATCTCAAACCACATGACGCAGGTAGGCTGTGCTTCGGGCGGATTGAAGTAGCCGCTACACGCTGGTATGGACGGGAGGGTGAGAGCAACGTGAGCACATGTCATGTCCGAACCCTTACCGGCTGGGGTTTGACCATGCCGAGTAGCGCCGACGTGTTGTCGGTTTTTGACGCTGCCGAAGTGTCTGCCGCGGTAGTCGACGCAGGGGCGCGGGGTGTTCTTGCTCGCGGAGCCGGTCGCTCGTACGGTGACGCCGCACAAAATGGTGGCGGGCTCGTCCTTGATCTGATGGGCCGTACGTCATTCGATGTCGCTGACGACGGATCGGTGACGGCATACGCCGGCGTAGTGCTCGGCGATCTGATCCCTGGACTTGTCGCCAAGGGGCGCTTCCTTCCCGTGACGCCAGGGACGCGCTACATCACTGTGGGTGGTGCCATCGCGGCGGATGTTCACGGCAAGAACCATCACCGTGACGGCGCCTTCGGCGATCACGTGCGCTGGATCGAACTCATCACAGCTGATGGAACCTTGCATCGTCTTGCCCGCGACGGATCATTTGACGAGCAGCGAATCTTCTATTCGACCGTGGGTGGAATGGGCCTCACGGGTGTGATTGTGCGTGCGTGCTTTGACACGATCCCAGCGCCGACGTCGGCCGTTCGCGTTGATACCGAACGGTTCAACGATCTCGACTCATTAATGGCGGCGATGGTCGCCGGTGATGACCGCTATCGCTACTCGGTCGCCTGGGTGGATGGAACTGCCAAGGGCGCCAAACTTGGCCGAGGAGTTCTCACGCGTGGCGACCATGCTCAGGTTGCCGAGGTCTACGGTCAGCCGCTCAAGGCAATCCCGACGGGGAATGCGCCGAAACTTGCGAGCCCGCCCATTCCCATGAGCCCGCTCAATCGCCTCAGCATCGGCATGTTCAACGAGGCTTACTTTCGTCGTGCTCCGAAGCATCGGGTTGGTGAGATCCAAGGCTTGGCTGCGTTCTTCTACCCGCTCGATGTTCTAGCTGGCTGGAATCACGTTTATGGTCCTGGTGGTTTTTTACAGTACCAGTTCGCCGTTCCAGATTCGGGCGCTGATGTCGTGCGTTCATCCCTTGAGCGGCTTGGCTCGATCGGTGCGCCGTCGTTCCTGTCTGTGCTGAAAAGGTTTGGCCCGGGCCGCACCCGCTCGCCGCTGTCGTTCCCGATTCAGGGGTGGACATTAGCCATTGACGTGCCAACCAGAGTGAACGGTCTGGCTGGGGTACTCGACGGTCTCGACGAACTCGTACTTGCCGCGGGCGGTCGGCTATACCTCGCTAAGGATTCGCGGATGAGCCCGCACACGTTGGAAAGTGGTTACAAGCAGCTCGACGAGTTCCGCGCAGTTAGGTCCGACCTCGATCCTCGAGGTGTCTTCACCTCTGATCTGGCAAGGAGACTCCAGATATGACCGATGCACTGTCTCGACCTACCTCCGTCCTATTGGTTGGTGGCACAAGCGATATCGCCATCGCGACGCTGCATGCGTTACGCAGCCCAGTACTTCGTCGCGTCGTTATCGCCGCTCGACCATCCGAAGGTCGCGATGCAGTGATGTCGGATCTTGAGCGCGCGGGCTACCTTGGTGTTGAAGCTGTTGATTTCGATGCGGCAGACACCGCAAGCCACGAAGCAATGCTTGATGCGTCCTTTGCCGCTGGCGATATCGATGTGGTTCTCGTTGCGTTCGGTGTACTTGGCGATCAGCTCGATTTCGAAGAACATCCCGATCATGCCGTTGAGGCGGCACAGGTCAATTACGTCGGGGGAGTGTCGGTCTGTCTGCGCACCGCACAGCGCATGAAGACGCAGGGACATGGCGCGCTCGTCGTACTGTCGAGTGTTGCCGGTGAGCGGGCGCGACGGAGCAACTTCGTCTACGGCTCCACAAAGGCCGGCCTTGACTCGTTGGCTAGCGGGTTGGCCGATTCACTGCACGGCAGCGGCGTGCAGGTGTTGATTGTTCGTCCAGGTTTCGTGCACACCTCGATGACCTCGCATCTTGCGCCGGCTCCACTTTCGGTCACGGCCGAAGACGTTGCCGACGCAGTGGTCTCCGGGCTCAAACGTGGTGCGACAGTCGTCTATGTACCGGCAACGCTGCGCGTTGTAATGTCTGGACTTCGCCATGTTCCCCGCGCCGTCTTCCGCAAGCTGCCTATCTAAATCGAGGGAGTTCGCTGTGCCCCTACTGCAGGGTTCAGAAGCCATCATCAACTACAAGCAGGTAGGAGATGGCCCGGACGTAGTGTGGGTGTCGGGGGCCGGTGGAACGATTGGCTCGTGGGATCAGTATCAGATCCCCTACTTCAAAGACTTCTATCGCAACACCAGCTACGACTGCCGTGGCGTTGGTTCGACGACAAGCGAAAAGGCGCTGCCGTGGATGATCGAGGACTTCGCTCGCGACGTAGCCGATCTGATCCGCGCCGTCTGTGAACCGCCGGTCGCCCTCGTCGGGTTGTCGTTTGGTGGAGGCATCGTTCAGCAGGTCGCGATCGACTATCCCGAACTCGTGGCCGTCGCTATTCCGATGGGCACCGGCGCGGTCAGTGAGGGCTGGACATGGGATTACCAGATGGCCGAAATCGAATGGCGCCGTGCGGGTAATCGTCTCGACGGCATGATGGCCGTGACACACTACGCAGCGATGTACTACCCAGCTCGCGTCCTTGGCGATCGTGAACTGTGGCCGAAACTTCGCGACGAACTTCTTGAGTACTACGAGACTGATACGGCTGAGGATTCGCTGATCGCTCAGTGGCTGCCCTGTGTCCTGTTCGATCATCGCCAGGCCCTGCCACAGTGTGACGTGCCAATGCACGTGATCGCCTTCAATGAGGATGTGCAGGCGGTGCCGCAGGATGGTGAAGAGGTGGCCGAGCTTGCGGCCAAGGGTGAGCTGCATCTGTTCGAGGGAATGGGCCACTGCTCTATCTATGGGCACACTCAGGACATCATGAATCCGTACATCAAGGGCCTGATCGATCGGTATCTGCCAGTGCGCTAGTAGGACGTGGCTGCTCCATGGAATTATGAGGCCATGACGACTCCTGCTCTGCCTCTATTGGATATCTCCAAGTTCCATGGCACCGCCGAACAGCGTGAGGAATTCCTCGCTGAATTACGCGATGCTGCGCACAACGTCGGGTTCTTCTATGTCATTGGCCATGGCGTTCCTGAGTCGGTCACGACGGGTGTCATGGATGCTGCACATGAGTTCTTTGCGCTGCCACTTGAGGATCGGCTTGAGATCGACAACCTCAAGTCGCCGCAATTCCGCGGCTACACGCGCGTTGGCTACGAACACACCAATGGTCACCCCGATCGTCGCGATCAACTCGATGTGGGCGTTGAGCGCGAGGTGCTCGATCTTGGCCCAGACGCACCTGCCTACTGGGGATTGATCGGCCCTAACCAGTGGCCGTCGGCGATGCCGGAATTGAAGCCCGCTGTGCTCGCATGGCAAGCGGAGGCATACCGCGTCAGTCGCGATGTGCTGACCGCCCTCGGTGTCGCACTTGGTCAGCCAGAGACGTATTTCGACGAGTGGTTCGATGCCACCTCACACTCGCATTTGAAGGTCGTCCGCTACCCCGGACGTGGGGATGCTCCCGATGAGCAGGGTGTTGGCGCGCATAAGGATTACGGATTCCTTGCCCTCGTCCTGCAGGACGAACTTGGTGGATTGAAGGTTGAAGCCAAGAACGGTGAATGGCTTGATGCCACACCGATTCCTGGTGCGTTCGTCTTCAACATTGGTGAACTTCTTGAGATTGCATCTCGCGGCTACCTGCGGGCTACCGTCCATCGCGTCACCAGTCCAGCCGGTGACAAGGAGCGTTACTCGGTGCCCTTCTTCCTCGGTCCGCGCCTGGACACTGTGATGCCGCAACTGGTCTTGCCGCCTGAGCTTGAGGCCGAGGCTCCCGGTATGGATGACGATCCCAACAATCCGCTACTTGCGAACTTCGGTAACAACACATTGAAGGGGTGGCTGCGCGCCCACCCGAAGGTCACCGAGATTTACTGGCAAGACGTCGCTGTACCTTCGTAGGGGGCGATCAGCGCGTTAGCGGACGTTCACCGGTAGGTGTTTGATACCGCGGATGAATTCGGTGTGTTCGTAAACAACCTCGCCACCGATGTGGGCATTGGGGAATCGCTCCAGCAATCGAGCAATGGCCACATCGCCTTGGGCACGGGCGAGTACCTGTCCGGCACAGCCGTGCTGGCCACCACTGAAGGCAAGATGCATCTTCTGAACGTCAGGCCGCGTGATATCGAAGTTATCCGGGTTGGGGAACTGACGCTCATCGCGATTACCTGAGCCGATGAGTAGTACGGCTACCGCACCCTGCGGAAGGATCGCGCCGTCGACGTCGATGTCTTCGGTGACGTAGCGGGTGACGAACTGCTCGGGCGTATCGTGTCGCAGCACCTCGGCCAGGATCTGGTAGCGCTGCTCGCGTTCGTCCACGAACGTTCGTGCAACCTCAGGACGTTCGAGCAGAAGCCGCACGCCATTCTCAATGAGGAACGAGTTGTCGAGATGACCAACGGCGTAGAAGAGGGTGACGGTTGCGCTGACTTCAGCGGTCGTCATGGCTCCTGCTGCTTCGGCTTCGATGAAGGTGTCGAGCAGGCCGTCACCTGGGTGTTTGCGCTTGAAGGCAATGAGGTCGTTGATGTAGTCGACGTACCAAGCGAAGGCTCGCTCCGCGATGAGCATGTCGTCGTCACCGGCGGATGGACGTAACGCTTTGCCGATGTCGAGGGTGCCTTGACGACACAGCTCGGCGTCGTGCTGCCCAACGCCGAGGATGTCGGCCATAGTGCCGAAAGTGGCCGGGAATGCGAGATCGTCGGTGATGTCGAGGAAGCCGCGATCGGCTGCATCATCGAGAGCGCGGTCGACGTAGCCCT
>CAIKEU010000050.1 GCA_903826575.1 uncultured bacterium | reverse complement strand
GACTCGAGATGGTCGACGCGGTACTTCTGCTCGTCGACGCGTCCGAAGGTCCTCTGCCGCAAACCCGATTCGTTCTTCGCAAGGCTCTCCAGAAGCGCCTGCCTGTCATCTTGGTGGTCAACAAGGTCGACCGTTCAGATGCGCGCATCGCCGAGGTAGTAGATGAGACGTATGAACTCTTCTTCGATCTCGACGCCGACGAGGAGCAGATCAACTTCCCGGTCGTCTACGCATCGGCCAAGGCCGGCCGCGCATCGCTCAACCGCCCCGAAGATGCCGGTATGCCAGACGCCGAAAACCTCGTGCCGCTTTTCAAGACAATCCTTGAAACCGTTCCGGCTCCGCACTACGACCCTGAGATGCCACTGCAGGCGCACGTCACCAACCTCGACTCATCCCCGTACCTTGGCCGGCTTGCCCTGTGCCGTATTCACAATGGAACATTGCGTAAGGGCCAGCAGGTTGCGTGGTGTCGCACTGATGGCACGATCACGCGCGCCAAGATCGTCGAACTGCTTGTGACAGAAGCACTTGAGCGGGTTCCCGCTGAGTCTGCCGGTCCGGGCGAAATTGTCGCCGTTGCTGGAATTGAAGAGATCACGCTCGGTGAGACGCTGGCCGATATTGATGATCCGCGCCCACTTCCGCTGATCACGGTGGACGAGCCATCCATCTCGATGACAATCGGTATTAACACCTCACCACTTGCCGGCCAGAGTGGCACGAAGCTCACCGCTCGTCTGGTCAAGAATCGCCTCGATGCCGAACTCATCGGTAACGTCTCCATTCGAATTCAGCCGACTGATCGTCCTGACACATGGGAGGTTCAGGGCCGCGGTGAACTGCAGTTGGCGATTCTCGTCGAAATCATGCGTCGCGAAGGCTTTGAGCTGACGGTCGGTAAGCCACAGGTCGTCACCCGAGTCATCGATGGCAAGGTGCACGAGCCAATGGAGCACCTCACCGTTGATATCCCCGAGGACTACCTCGGCGTGGTAACCCAGCTCATGGCCCTGCGTAAGGGACGCATGGAGCAAATGGTGAACCACGGCACCGGCTGGGTTCGGATGGAGTATGTCGTCCCGGCTCGAGGCTTGATTGGGTTCCGCACAGAGTTCCTTACCGAAACGCGGGGAACTGGCCTGCTTCACCACGTGTTCCACAAGTACGAGCCGTGGCATGGCGAGTTGCGCACCCGTCCCACCGGCTCCCTCGTGGCAGACCGTCGCGGCCCAACGACCGGATTTGCGCTCGCGAATCTTCAGGAGCGCGGCACCATGTTCGTCGGCCCAGGTACCGAGGTCTACGAGGGCATGATTATTGGCGAGAACTCACGTCAGGACGACATGGACGTCAACCCGACGAAGGAGAAGAAACTGACAAACATGCGTCAGTCGTCTGGTGACGTGCTTGTGCCGCTGATTCCGCACAAGCAGATGTCGATGGAGCAGGCGTTGGAATTTTGCCGTGAGGACGAATGTATGGAGGTCACACCGGCCACCGTTCGTATTCGCAAGGTGGTGCTCGATCAAACCGAGCGTGGCCGCGCGGCGTCCCGGGCAAAAAAGGGCTAAGTGGCCTTCACCCCCGCGCTGAATGGTTACCACGTATCGTTCTAGTGTCCGTTTGATCCCGCTAAGTGCAGATTCAGTTACGATACGGTTACGGCGGGCGACCACCGGTCGCACTTTTGGATTTATGCCGTAAGTTTCATTCAACGCGGTTTTCTCGCGTTGAACTATGTGCCGTAGCCCATTTCTACGGTTGAATATGCGGCGACCACAGATGTTGCGAAGACACAGTCCCGTCGGGGGCGGAAGGGCAATGAGCAGATGACTGCGCCAATTGATATCGATGAGCGGTTTGCTATCGATGCGATTGATGCCCCTGCTGCTATCGCTGGGCGTTCGCTCGGGGAGATCGCTTGGAGGCGCCTACGCCAAGATAAGTGGGCGATGGCTGGTGCGGTCACAATCCTTATCGTGATTCTCCTGGTGATTTTTGCCCCGCTGATCTGTAATTGGGTTGGGGTTGATCCCTATACCAATTACGCCGACAGTCATCCAGAACTGCTCGACGAGCTGGGGTTTCCGGCCGGTCCTTTTTCCAACGCTTCATGGCAGCACCCGTTTGGGGTTGAGCCTCAGACTGGACGCGATTTGATGGCGCGGACCCTCTACGGTGGTCGCAACTCACTTATCGTCGGTGTTTTGGCCACAGTGCTCGGCCTGTCAATTGGCGTGATTTTGGGCATCATCGCCGGTCTTCGTGGTGGTTGGATCGATTCCTTGCTCAGCCGCACCATGGATGTCTTGCTTGCCTTCCCGGTCTTGCTGTTCGCGATCGCGCTGCTGGTCATCGTTGGTCAGACGAGTTGGTACTCGACGTCGGTAGTGTGGCAGATCCTTGTCGTCACGTTCATCATTGGTTTTTTTGCCTGGCCGTATTACGGACGTTTGATTCGAGGCCAGGTGCTCTCGCTTCGCGAAAAGGAATTCGTTGACGCGGCGCGCAGTATTGGCGCACCCAACTCGCGAATTATTTTCAAGGAGCTTTTGCCGAACCTACTTCCGACCGTTCTGGTCCTGGCCACTTTGGCAATCCCGACGAACATCTTGGCCGAGGCTGGTTTGTCCTTCTTAGGCGTTGGTGTGCTTCCACCCACTCCAACGTGGGGTGGAATGATCAATGACGCCCTTGGCAGCTTGCAACTCGATCCGTTCTACATGTTCGTTCCGGGTATGTCGATTTTCATTGTTGTACTCGCCTTCAACCTCTTTGGTGACGGTCTTCGCGACGCAACCGACACGAGGGCGAGTGACCTTTAAATGCGGCCGCGAACCTATGCTGCGGACTGTTTCGTTCAAACAGCGGATCACCGCTCCACAAATTTCCTGACGACGAGGTCAGGAGACTGAAGCCGTCGCCGACGGTTTCTGGCACTATCCCCAAGAAGAAGGTGGATCTGTTCATGGCGATCACACGACGCGCCACCCAGTTTGCTGCCCTTGGCGCAGCTACTGCGTTGGCTCTTGCCGCATGTGGCGGCAGCAGTGGTGGAGGCGGCGGGTCCGCAGCACCATCTGGTTCCTCATCGAGCGCAAGTGGCTTCAACGCCGCGGCAACATCAGTTGTAAACGCATCGTCCAAGACGGGCGGCACGCTCAAGCTTGGCGCGCAGTCTGACTGTGACTCGTACGACCCGGCTCGTACGTACTACGCATACTGCTGGGATCTTCAGCGCCTCTTTACTCGTACCCTCATGGCATTCAAGTCAGCTCCGGGTACCGAGGGAACGGCCGTTGTTCCTGACATGGCTACTGGCCCCGGTGAAGCCAATGCGGACAAGACGCAGTGGACGTACCACTTGCAGCCAGGTCTGAAGTACTCCGATGGTTCAGTTATCACGACCAAGGACATCAAGTACGGCATCGAGCGCCTGTTCGCATCCGATGTCATCAACGGTGGACCGTCGTCGTACTACACAAGCCTGCTGTCAGACACCTACAAGGGCCCGTACGCTGACCCGACTGGCGATTTGACGTCAGTGACGACTCCAGATGACAACACCATCGTGTTCGCCTTGAACAAGCCGTTCGCTGATTTTGACTACCTGATGGCCCTGCCCACGTCGGCACCGGTCCCGAAGGCCAAGGACACCAAGGCCGATTACGGCAAGATGCCGATGGCCTCTGGTCCGTTCATGATCAGCAGTTTCAAGGCTGGCCAGGAGACCGACTGGGTTCGTAACCCGAACTGGGATCAGGCTACGGACAAGGTACGCAGCCCGAAGGTCGACAAGGTCTCACTCGTCGTTATCACCGACCCCGCCGATGCGGACAAGCGCCTGCTCTCAGGTGCGGTCGATACCTTTGCTGACACGGGCGTGCAGCCGGAAACTATTGCGCAGATCGTCGCTGATCCGACCAAGAAGGCTAATTCAGACAACCCAGCAACCGGCTTCATCCGCTACGACGCCGTGTTCCAGACGGTCGCTCCGTTGGATAATAAGGCCTGCCGTCAAGCCATCTTCTACGCATTCAACAAGGCCGCTCTGCTTCGTATCAACGGCGGTGCATATGCCGGCGACATCACTGGTTCGATGGTCCCGACCTTGATCCCCGGCTATGAGGCCGGCTACGACCCGTACCCGAATGGTGCGGATCACACTGGCGACCTTGCGATGGCGAAGCAGAAGCTGATCGAGTGCGGCCAGCCAAACGGCTTCGACCTGAACTACGCCTACCGCAACGTTGGTCTTGGCCCCAAGGCACTTGCTTCGGTTTCGGAAAACCTCGGGCGCGTGGGAATCAAGGTGCACGGTGTGGTTGCCTCTGACCCTGCTTCGTACTACTCAACGTTCATCGGTTCGCCGTCAAACATCGTGAAGTTGAAGCTCGGCCTGGCCGGCGCTGGCTGGGGTGCTGACTTCCCGACGCCTTACGGCTTCTGGCAGTCAATCGCCAACAGCAACGCAATCCTTCCTGAGGGCAACTCGAACTACCCAAGCCTGAAGGATGCCACGGTTGATTCGTCACTCGCGGCGCTGACCAAGGAAAACGACCCGGCCAAGGTTGCTGACCTTGGCAAGACCGTCGATCACGCAGTTATGGACGCAGCCGTCTACCTGCCATTCGTTCTCGACAAGACGTTCTTCTACCGCAACCCGCGTCTGACGAACATCTACCTCAACGGTGGCGTAGGCAACTACTACGACTACGTCAACATCGGTACCAGCGACGGCATGTAATTCGTCGTCAGTACTTCTCTCTAACTAGTCAGGTTGTGGTCGGCGGGCATTTCTGTCGGCCACAACCTGCGGAGGACGCATGGTTCGGTACATCATCCGCAGGCTTCTAGGAGCCCTCGCGGTTTTGTTCATTGTCTCGTTGGTTACCTTCGGCCTGTTCATGGTCGTTCCGGTGATGACGGGGGCGAGCCCTGCCTACTTGTACGCCGGCAAGAACCCGTCGCCCGAGTTGATTGCCAACATCGAGCACGGCCTCGGGCTTGATAAGCCCATCCCGGAACAGTTCTACATGTACATGAAAGGCATTGTTGCCGGACGTACAGACCTTACGGACGGCACCGCTGACGGTTCGCGCCCCTGTCCGGCCCCCTGCTTTGGCTATTCGTTCCGGTATCAGTCTCCGGTGTGGGACATCATCAAAGATCGCTTCCCGGTAACGCTGTCGATCACTGTCGGCGCCGCCATCATTTGGCTATCCCTAGGTATCGGAGTCGGCGTGCTGTCCGCCCTTCGGCGAGGAGGCTTCGCCGATCGCGCGTCGATGGTGTTTATCCTGCTCTTCTTGTCGCTGCCCTCTTACTTGTTTGCCATCTTGCTGCTCTACGTATTCGTCTATGGTCTGAAGTGGTTGCCGCCCACTCAATACGTACCGCTCACCGAAAGCCCGGTTAAGTGGTTCCAAGCGCTGATTTTGGCGTGGATCACGATCGGCTTCGGTAGCGCAGCACTGTACGCGCGACTTACTCGTGCCAACATGCTCGAAACGATGAGTGAGGATTACATTCGAACCGCCGTCGCGAAGGGTCTTCCGCGCAAGACAGTTGTTCGCAAGCATGCGATGCGCGCCGCATTGACACCGATTCTTACCATCGCTGGCCTCGATATCGCCTTTCTACTTGGCGGCGCAATCTTCGTCGAAAAGGTCTTCAGCTTGCCGGGTCTTGGGCTTCTGTTCGTCGAAGCCATTGGCAAGCAGGATCTACCCGTGATTATGGGTTTGACGATCGTGAGCTCGTTGTTCATCGTCGTTGCGAACATCATCGTCGACGTCCTTTACAGTGCGGTTGATCCGCGCGTGCGTCTGAGTTAGTTGAGGGATACGAGATGACCCAGACAATTGATTCCTCGGCTTCACTGCCCAGTGCGCCACCGACCTCGTTCCTTGAAGTTCGTGACCTGCACGTCACCTTCCCTACCGACGATGGAATGGTGAGGTCTGTTGATGGCCTGTCATTCAAGGTCGAGCGCGGCAAGACCATGGGTATTGTCGGCGAGTCTGGATCCGGCAAATCCGTTACCAGCCAAGCGATTCTAGGCCTGCATAACAGCACCCGCGCGCAGGTGTCCGGCCAGATCTGGCTCGATGGTGAGGAACTGGTTGGCAAGTCCAGCGAGGAAATCCGTCCTCTGCGCGGCAACAAGATGGCGATGATTTTTCAGGATCCGTTGTCGTCACTGCACCCGTTTTACACAATTGGCGATCAGATCGTGGAGGCCTACCGCGTTCATAACAAGGTGTCAAAGGATGTCGCCAAGAAGCGGGCCATCGAGATGCTTGACCGGGTTGGCATCCCGAACGCTGCTAAGCGAGTGGACGATTACCCGCATCAATTCTCTGGCGGTATGCGTCAGCGCGTCATGATCGCCATGGCCTTGGTGTGCGATCCGCAGCTCTTGATCGCCGATGAGCCAACGACTGCTCTGGACGTAACCGTGCAAGCGCAGATTCTTGACCTTATGCGTGATCTGCAGAAGGAATTCAACTCCGCGATCATCTTGATCACACACGATCTCGGTGTTGTGGCGGAGATCGCTGATGACGTGACGGTGATGTACGGAGGCAGGGCTGTCGAACAGGGCAGTGTTCGCGATGTGTTCTATTCGCCGCAGATGCCTTACACCTGGGGCTTGCTTGCGTCCATGCCGCGCTTGGATCGTGATCGCAAGGGACGTCTAGATCCCATTCCTGGAAACCCACCCTCGCTTATCAACCTGCCCAATGGGTGTGTGTTTAGCCCGCGCTGTGTCTATCGGGATCGTGTCGGTGCGGCGTGCGTGACGGATCGGCCCGATCTCACTCCGGTGTCTGACACGCACAGAGTTCGCTGCCACATTCCGGCTGAGCAGAGTCAACGAATTTGGCTCAACGAACTCAATCCGAACCTGTAGGCGACGGCACATGCATCGCAGGCCACATTCTTTGGAGGAGCAGTGACAATCACCACGAGTACCGAGTCTGGTACCGGCGTGCCGTTGCGTCCTGATGCACTCCTACAGGTGCGCAATCTACGTAAGCACTTCCCGATTACCCAGGGCATTCTCTTCAAACGTCAGGTTGGTGCTGTCAAGGCAGTTGATGGAATCACCTTCGACATTGCGAATGGTGAAACCCTTGGTCTTGTTGGTGAATCGGGATGTGGCAAGTCGACGGCAGGACGCACCATCGCGAAACTGCTCGAGCCTACGTCAGGCAACATCATCTTTAACGGTGCCGACATCACTGGCTACTCACGCTCGCAGATGCGTCCGCTGCGATCTGAAATGCAAATGATTTTTCAGGATCCATTCTCATCGCTTAATCCGCGTCACACGGTTGGAACGATTGTCGGTGCCCCCTACCGCGTCCAAGGTTCGCTATCTGACAAAGACATAAAGACGCGCGTCCAAGGCCTACTCGAACGCGTTGGTCTGAACCCCGAGCACTACAACCGATACCCCCATGAGTTCAGTGGCGGACAACGTCAGCGTATTGGGGTTGCGCGCGCCATCGCCCTGCAGCCTAAGCTCATCATCTGTGATGAGCCGGTGTCAGCCCTCGACGTTTCTATTCAGGCGCAGGTCGTTAACCTTCTTGAAGATCTCCAATCCGAATTTGGGATTGCCTACATCTTCGTTGCACATGATCTTTCGGTGGTTCGGCATATCTCTGATCGTGTCGCTGTCATGTACCTCGGGCAAATCATGGAGTTGGCTGATCGAGACACTCTCTACTCGCAGCCACGCCATCCCTACACCCACTCACTGCTGTCGGCTGTGCCGTTGCCCGATCCAGATAGTGGATCTAGGCGCGAGCGGATTCTGCTAACAGGTGATCTGCCAAGCCCGATCAACCCTCCCTCCGGCTGTGTGTTCCACACCCGCTGCTGGAAGGCCCAAGATCGTTGCAAAGTCGAAGTTCCGCTGGTGCGCGAGATCAGCGCAGGGCATCAAATTGCCTGTCACTTCCCGGAAGATCGTCCCGTCTTTGGTCAGGGGGGTCAGACCATTCATGGGCCGGCGCCGACCGATCAGGAACTTGCCGCGCAGGAGCGCGATCGCGATCTTGCGCGTGGCGGGGCAGTCACGGGCGAAAACATTGCGCATGAAACCGAACTGGGCTGGCAAAAGCGCCAAGACTGATCGTCGATTGACGCCTTTGCCAGGTGATCAGGCGCCAAGCGCGTTTTTCAAGAAATCCAGTTCTAGCAGCAGCTTGTTCTCGGCCACTTCCTCCTGGGGGGTCATATGCGTAACCCCACTCAATGGCAGCACTGAATGAGGCTTGCCTGCCACTGTCAGTGCTCCGGACAGCGCCAAGGTGTGTGCAACAACGACGTTGTCGTCGGTAAGCCCGTGGATGAACATCAAAGGCCTAGTCAGTTCTCCGGCGAGGTGGCTCAACGAGCAGTAGTCATAGGGCTCGGGATCCTCGGCTGGGTTACCGAGGAACCTTTCGGTGTACGCGGTGTCGTATAGGCGCCATTCGGTGACAGGTGCACCGGCGACTGCGGCATGAAAAACATCGGGACGACGTAGTACCGCCAGTGCGCTGAGATAGCCACCGAATGACCAGCCGCGGATGCCAACCCTGCTGATATCCGCGTCCGCCGGCCATTGTGCGGCGACGGTTTCCACTGCACTGACTTGGTCTTCGAGAATCTTCGTTGACACGTCGCGGTAGATCTCGCGATCCCAAGCCGGACCGCGGCCCGGTGTCCCGCGTCCATCCGCGATCACCACTACGAATCCCTGATCGGCCAGCCACTGGTCTTCGCCGTAGCTTGCACCGGCGGCAACCACCTGCCCGAAGCCTGGTCCGCCGTACGGGCTCATCAGGATCGGAAGTTTTTCTGAGCCTTTCACATGGCCGGTGGGAAAGAGCACCGCGGTAAGTACCTTGTTTGGCCCAGACTCGATGATCTCGACCGCGGGAGTAAAGCGCGGACGCTCGGCATGTGAGGTAACGGGGATTGTCCGACCAGCGCATTCGATGCGATATTCAACCTGCGTCGTATTCAGTTGACGTTCGTTGATGACAGTCGTTCCGGCGACGGAGCGACCCATGATCCAGCCACTTGTTGGCCCGACAGGTGTGGCGGCGCCGTCTAGTCCGATGCGCATCATTACGGACGAGGTTGGGTCATGCGCAACGGAAACCAAGACGCCCGAGTCATCGGCCCCTAAAACGTCGTTAATCTGTAATCCGTTGGGGCTCAACCAATCAGTGCCCGCATGAAGTCGGTAGGTATCTGACTCTCGATCCGCCCGAAGGGTCAGCAAACGGCCGTCCGAGAGCCAGGTGGTGGCACCCGGAGCGGCATCCACCCACTGATGATCGTGGATGTCTGTCTCGACACGGGTGTGACCCGAGGCAACGTCGACGCTGAGAACTTGCATGTGCTTTTGGTTACGGGTTGAAACGACCAAAAGCGGATCATGTCCGTCGCTCCACGAAACGTCGACAAGGTACTCAAACGTCACGTTGTCCCAAACGACATCGACAGTCTCTCCGGTTAGATCTGCTATCACCAAGGAGACGCTGGCGTTTGTCGTTCCTGCAGATGGGTAGCGCACCATGTGTGGTGCATCTGATGGTGTGACCGGGTTTGAGATCCACCACTGCTGAACGTGTGTTTCATCAACGCGCTCAACTAGCACTCGAGACGAGTCTGGAGCCCACCAGAATCCACGCGATCGACCGAGTTCTTCAGCGGCGGCAAAATCGACGAGGCCGGCGAATTCGTGTTCGTGGCGCCCGGTGACAAGTGCACGGTCGTCCTGACCATCACTAGTCACGAGACGAAGTGCACCCTGCGCGGCGTAGGCGATATGTGAACCATCTGGTGACAGGCGCGGGTCGATAACTGGGCCGATCGCATCGATGTTGCGAACGGCAGATCCGTCAGTCAGATTGACGATGTAGAGCCCACCAGAAAGTGAGAAGCTGGCCGCTGTGGCAGCCGAATCCGTCGCGTAACCGACGATGCCGGAGTTTCCTTCGCGCATACGCTCGCGTCGTGCACGCTCCTCCATGGACAGTTCCTCGTCGCCTTCGTGCAACGTGGTCGGATCCGCGATGAGGGTCTCGGTCTCGGAGGCCACATCCATCGACCAGAGGCGACCGACGGCGTCTGTCCCAGAATTCGAGCGAACGTAAAGAACGCGCGAACCGTCGGAGGTGATGTTGAACAATCGCGGGGCGCCGGCGGTGAAGCGCCGGGTGCGCGCGGCTTGGCGTGGAAAAGATTCCGTTGTATCGCTCACTTGATTGGTCATGGAACCAGAGTCTGTCAGGCCGGCGAGCAATGTGCTTGGCGATTGCGATTGACGTCGTCGCCGATTTCGACCGTGTGCCCTCGGCACGGGGGTCATCGAGACATTAGGCTCGCCCCGTGACTACTTTAGATCGCCGACTCCTGCTTGTTCACGCCCATCCTGATGACGAGACCATCGGCTCCGGTGCCACGATGGCCAAATACGTCGCCGAAGGTGCGCACGTCACTCTTGTCACCTGCACCTTGGGTGAGGAGGGTGAAGTTATCGGCGAGGAGCACGCGCACCGAGCCGCACATCTCGAGGATTCGCTGGGCGAACACCGTGAAGTCGAACTGGCCAATGCGATGGCCCGGCTCGGCGTTACCGATCATCGATTGCTTGGCGGGGCAGGTCGCTACCGTGACTCTGGCATGGTGGGCACGGCGGACAATGACGATCCCAGCTGCTTCTGGCAGGCGGATTTGCTGACGGCCGCCACCGATCTTGTGGCGGTGATCCGCGAGATTCGCCCGCAGGTTCTCATCACCTATGACGACTTCGGCGGCTATGGCCATCCGGACCATATCCAAGCCCATCGTGTTGCCCACTATGCGGTGACGTTGGCTGCCTCGAGCACCTTCCGCTCAGATCTTGGTGCCGGCTGGGACGTGCCCAAGATCTACTGGATTGCTTTCCCCAAGTCGGTGATTCGTGCGGGTATAGAAGCGGTTAAAGCTGCTGGTGAGACGGAGGGATTCGCGGCGATGGATCCCGATGATCTGCCCTTTGCATGCGATGACGATCTCGTGACGACGGTTGTTAACGCTGAAGATTACGTTGAGTTGAAGATGAATGCGATGCGCGAGCACGCCACTCAGATCAGCGTGGAAGACGGATTCTTTGCTCTGTCTAACAAGCTAGGTTCACGTGCGATGGGTGTTGAGTTTTACCGGCTCGCTCGGGGTCATGCGGCGGGCGATCGCGATGAGCAAGGCCGCGAAACAGATTTGTTTGCAGGCCTTTAGCCCATTCGGGTCACGATTGACTGATTCTGGTCTACAACCTGCGCACGGAATGTTCTGCTGAACCTCAAGAAGGTAGGCCGCTGGAGTGATCTGAGCCCGCAAGGGTTTAGCACGGCGTGGTTTTCACTCACGATTGAGATTGCCCGATGCTGCCATCGGACGAAATGTCGTGCTTTTGAGGGGGCAACATGTGGCGTAATCGCCGTTCATCGACCGTCGTGACGCGGGCTGATCGCTCTGTTGTGAACAGCGATGCCACGATAGGGTCGCCACTGCTTGCCCTCACCGGTGGCGCCAAATTGGATGTGGCTCAAGCCGACGTTGGGGTGTCCCGTGAGCGCCTCCGACGCCGTCGATTGGCCGCTCTGGCCGCTCTTCTGATGATCCCGACGAGCTATCTGTGGGCTCGACTGCTGTCCGGGGATCCGTTCGATATTTTCAACATCACCTTGCCGTCCATCGACATGATGATCGTGATGCCATTCCTGTTCTTCGTGGCTCTGATCGGTGTTCTACTCGGAACGACGATGGGCGCGGGCCGCTCGCCGCATGTCACGTATCGTCCCGAACAGATCGACGTGACGTTGGATTCAGTCAAAGGCATTGACGGAATCAAAGATGATGTCCTTCGCTCGTTGAATCTCTTCCTCGCGCACAAGACTTTCGCCAGTGAGATGGGTGGAACTCCGCGACGCGGACTGCTCTTCGAAGGTGCACCCGGCACCGGCAAGACGCACCTCGCTAAAGCGATGGCGCGCGAGGCCGGCGTGCCGTTCCTATTCGTGTCTGCCACGTCATTCCAGTCGATGTACTACGGAGCGACCGCTCGCAAAATTCGTTCGTACTTCAAGGCCCTACGCAAGGCCGCCCGGCAAGAGGGTGGTGCGATCGGGTTCATTGAAGAGATCGACGCAATTGCCATGGCGCGAGGTGGTCTGAGCATGTCACCACGTCCCACGAACTCTGGGATGAGTGCTCAAGCACTGTGCTGCGGCGGCTTGACGGGATTACCCGCGACTTACGCCCAGCCTTCCTGGTCTCAAGGTGCGTCGTCGATGATCGCGAACAAGTCGATGACGAGTGAAGGTGTCGGCGGAGTTGTCAACGAGTTGCTGATTCAGTTGCAATCATTCGACGAGCCAACCGGATTCCAGAAACTGCGCATGTCCACCATCGATCAGATCAATCTGTTCCTTCCGGCGAACCGTCAGATTTCCCGACCCGTTCCACCGTCGACGAATGTTCTTGTCATCGCGGCGACAAACCGCGCGGACAATCTTGATCCGGCGCTGCTTCGTCCGGGTCGTTTTGATCGGCGTCTAACTTTCGAGCCACCATCGCGCGCTGGCCGCCGTGAACTCATTGACTTCTTCCTCGGTCGCAAGGCACATCACCTCGATCTCGACGATGATGATTCGCGCGACGGACTTGCCGCTATCACCCAGGGCTATACCCCGGTGATGATCGAGCACCTGTTTGACGAGGGATTGGTGAACGCTGTTCGACGCGGTGACTCGGCGATGACGCGCCAGGACGTCGAGCGGGCTCGTTTGGTTGAAGAGGTAGGTATGGGTCAGCCCGTTGCCTACACCGCCCATGAGCAGAAACTCATTGCCACGCATGAGTCCGGCCATGCCGTTACCGCATGGCTAATGGCACCTGAGCGCCGGCTTGAGGTGCTGACGATCATCAAACGGCGAGATGCATTGGGAATGTTGGCCCACGGTGATGCTGCCGATGTGTTCACCAGGTCCAAATCTGAAATGCTCGCGCTGATCCAAATTGCAATGGGGGGTCAGGCCGCTGAGGAAATCTTCTTCGGCGATATCTCCACCGGGCCAGCTGGTGATCTGTTGTACGCGACGAACGTTGCGGCCCAAATGGTCGGGGCGGCGGGAATGACCGACACCCTCATCTCATTCTCAGCCGTGCAAGGTAGTGCACTTTCTGACACGAACATTGTCGGTCGGGTGCTGGCCGATGCCGACGGTCGCGAGCGCGTGGAAAAGATTCTCCAAGACCAGAAGAGTCACACTCGTGCGCTGCTGGAAGAGAACCGACATTTGGTCATCGCACTTCGGGATGCTCTGATGGAACGCCATGAGCTTATCGGCCGGGAAATCACCGATGTGCTTAACCGTGCGCACGCAGACCATGAGCGGATAACGGAGCTTGATCTTCGAGACGAGCCTTCCGCGCGCCCGTCGTAGGTGATCGCACCGTAGGCTAACGGTGTGGCGAGTCGCGATGGTCGTGTATCTGGCGGTATCGCCATGCTGTTCGGCGGCGCGCTACTTGGCCTGTTTGGCGCTCCGGCCGCGGCCCTGCGTTTGACGATGCATGGGGTCACCGTCCCGTGGGGAGCCATTCTCGCGGTCATCACGCTGGGTGTGTGCGTCCGAGGTGCCAGTTATTGGATGCGATCGAAGATCGCGGGGGCACTGGTAACAATCGGCTGGATTCTCGTGACCTTGGCCTACACGGCGCTTCTTCCAGGCGGGGATGTGTTGCTGCCAGATGTTTCGCGGACCTTTGGCTATCTGATTGGTGGGTTCGTCGTATGTCTCGTCGCGACCTGGTGGCCCATGGTGAAGCCCTCCGACGATGGAACTCTGGTGAGTGTCGAAGACGTTGGCATAGGTATCAGCGACGTAGGCTGATGATCAGTTCGCGGTCGCTGTTCGTTTCACTGTGTTCTCGCGGCTCCGAAAGTCATTCCGCATCTACTTACCAGGACGAAAAGCTGTGACCTCGACCCCATCGGACGGTAGTTCGAACGCTGCCTCGGGAGGCCGTGGCGGGCTCATTACTGCTGGAATTCTCGGTGTACTTGCTGCTGCCTACGTGGCCTTGGTGTTGGCTAGTGGGTCGGGTGTGCCCAGAAATGCCACCGTTCTGGGCGTTGACGTCGGCGGACAGTCCGCCCAAGAAGCGGCGGCCACGGTCACCAAGGCACTCGGTGCCGCATCGACGGCGCCTATTGAAGCCACAGCTGACGGTAAACACATCAGTATTTCGCCGGCTCAAGCGGGGCTCTCGTTTGATGCGAATGCAACATTTGCCCCGTACGCCGGACGCACGTGGAATCCCGTCACGTTGTTGAGTCAGTTCACCGGTGGCGTGGCGATTGCGCCGACCGTCGTCGTTGACGAAACCAAAATGTCGTCCACGATCAAAGGTATTGCTGGGGATTTCGACAAGCGAGCGCGGGAACCGCAGATCACCTTCACTACTCTCCCGCCAGCAGTTGTTCAGGGAAAGCCTGGAACAGTTCTTGACCAGAAGGCCGCAGAGCAAGCGCTGAAGGACGCCTACCTAATCACCAACGAGCCGGTGACGCTGCCGTTCGTCACCCAGCAACCCACGGTTACTGACGAGCAAGCCAAAGCTGCCTTGGATGGGGCCAACGTTGCGGTCTCCGCCCCGGTGTCGGTGACGGCGTCAGGAATAACCGGTTCAATCCCACCGGAAACGATTGCTGCTGCGCTGTCCTACGCGCCAAAGGACGGCAAACTCATCCCAATCCTCGATGGCAACGTTTTAAGAACTGCGATTGCCTCAACGTTTGCCTCGGTCGAACAGCCCGGACGCGACGCGACATTCAACGTCTCGTCAGGAACGCCCGTGGTGGTTCCCTCAAAGGTTGGCACCGGAATCAATGCAGACGATTTAGCAACGGATGTGGCTGCGGTACTTAGTCAAACGGACGCGGCTGCTCGACACGTGAATGCGCGTACGGGCACCATCGAGCCGAAGCTGACCACCGAGCAGGCGAAGTCGCTCGGCGTCACCGAACAGATGTCCTCGTTCACCCAGCATTTTCCGTATGCGCCATACCGAGTACAAAACATTGGGCAAGCGGCCAGATACATCAACGGAACTCTGCTCATGCCGGGTGACGTGTTCTCCCTCAACGACACGATTCACGAGCGCACCGTCGCTAACGGCTATACCCTCGGCTATGTAATCGGACCCGGTGGCGTATTCAAAGAAGACCTCGGCGGCGGGGTATCCACCTCGGCGACTGCCACGTGGACGGCGGCGTTTTACGCTGGTTTACAGCGAGTCCACGTGCAAGCGCACTCGATCTGGATCCCTCGGTACCGAGCGGGACTTGAGGCGACAGTGGCCTGGGGCCAATTCGATATGTCGTTCAAGAACGACACTCCACATGCGGTATTCATCAGCGCTGGGATTACCCACCACTCGATCACCGTGTCGATGTGGGGCACGAAGGTCTACAACAAGATCGAGGCTGTATCCGGTCAGCGCTACGGAATTTCCCCGTACACGACGCTGTACGACACCTCGTCGACCTGTCACGCGCAGGGTGGTCAAGAGGGATTCTCGATCGACGTGTACCGCGTGTTTTACCAGGATGGCAAGGAAGATCATCGCGAGAAGATCACGACGCATTACAACCCAAGCCCGGTTGTGAATTGCTATGCCGATCCGTCGATACCCAAGCCGACACCGTCCGGCTCGTCCCAACCGACGGGTGCTCCTCATCCGTCACCGAGTGGCTCTGCGCACTCGACGCCCACCGCGCACCCAACTGCCACGCCAAAGCCAAGCCCGAAACCGTCCGCATCGAGCAGCTGATCTCACGTTGGCGGCCTCGCCGGACTTTCGTCGCGTACCTAGTTCAGGCGAGACCGCACATGTTGTGCGGTGTTCCGAGCATTCTGCGCTTCTAAGGGCATGGCATCGGCGACGATGTCCGCGTACTCCTCGAGAACCCTGCTTGCGTCGCCGTATCTGCCTACGCCGATGAGGGCCTCGGCGTACTCGCGTTGCAGCCCAAGATTGCGTCGGGGCAGCAGTAAAGCGAGCTCAGCCGACCATAAGCGCTGCCACGCCCGCTCCGGCGTAGTGGCCCAATTCGTAATGTTTCCAAGAGTTCTAGCGACAGTGTCAATGGGGTCCTGCGGGTTCAGGTGCTCGGGTGACAGTTGACGGCCGGTCGCTGCGACGATCTCCTTAGCTCGGTCGTACGGTAACAATCTGCCGCCAGCGAAAGGATCTACGAGAACGCGGGCGCCCTTCGGATCTCCAATGCCGACAACGAAGTGGCCAGGGAGTCCCACACCGTACGCGTTGATATCGACTCGTCTGGCAACTTCGGTCCACACGGCGGAAAGTAGGATTGGCAGGCCGGCACGTCGGGTGAGAACCTCCGGCAGGAGGCTGGACTCTAGCCGGGCGTAGTCGCTTGGTTGACCGTGAAACTGCGCGAGCACCCCGCGCAACCTCTGATCATCTCGACCCTGCCCGGGCACGGTGCTGGCCAGCGAATCGAGGCGGCCTGTTTCCCGAGACAGAAACTCGTCGAGGTTTGTGAGTCCCTGCTGGGTTTCCGCTGCGATCAGTAGCAATGCCACGTCGAGCCGAAAATCCCCGCTGGCGCGATCATGTGTCCGGCATAGTTCGGCGAACCGCTCCCGGCTCTCGGCCGTCATGGGGTGTCGTCCAGGTTGGGTTGCGAACGCGGGCGTCGAACCGCTTTCTCCGGCACTACTTTGGCAGCAACCATGTCTATCTCAGCGATCTTCACGTGCTCCCCGGTGTGCCGCTCAACAACGATCACCCCGTTCGCCCATGCCCGTAAGTGCCCAACGAGGTCAGTCAGGCTCGCTGCTGGATCGTCAATCCGATGTCGTATCGTGACCCGACTTCCAATGTCCTGTTCGGTGATGCGAACGATGAGTAGGGCCGCTGGGCGCACCGAGGATGGTCGTCCGCGGCCACTGCCGTCATCGTCCTGTCCCATTGAGCGGACCCCTCATTCGCACAAACACGGTGTGGACGTGATACTAGATGTGGTCGAGGTACTAACGTATATACGTCGGCCCTGCGGGAGCAGGTTCGGGTCTGGTGGTGCCCGCCACTGGATGTCAGGGTAAGTGGATCTGGAAGGATTCGTACGTGACTTACGTCATCTCTCAGTCGTGCGTCGACCTTAAGGACAAGGCCTGCGTCGAGGAATGCCCCGTTGATTGCATCTACGAGGGTGAGCGGATGCTCTACATCCACCCCGACGAGTGTGTCGATTGTGGTGCGTGCGAGCCGGTATGCCCCGTCGAGTCGATTTTCTACGAAGACGACGTCCCGGAGCAGTTCAAGGACTACACGGCAGCTAACGCGGAATTCTTTGACGAACTCGGTTCACCGGGTGGTGCGTCAAAGTTGGGTCTGATTCCGCGTGATGCCGCGATCGTCGCCGCACTTGCGCCCCAGGCTCACTAAGGTCACTGACGAATTCACTGTTATTGGACGCGCCGTTGCCTCAAAGGGCGACGGCGCGTTCCTTTGTAGAAGCTCCTGTGTAGAGGCTCGGGTGTCCCATCGTCTACCACCGGTGAGGCGGCCGGCTGCCGAGAGGTTCACCCATATCAATATACGAACGGAATGAATTGTGAGCTTTCTTGCCGAACGTCTGCCCGACTTTCCATGGGATCGACTGGCCCCGTTTGGTGACATTGCCCGTGCTCATGCCCATGGAATTGTTGATCTCTCAGTCGGGACCCCTGTGGACCCTGTTCCGGACATGATTGCCCAAGCCCTTGCCGGTGCAACGAATTTCCCCGGCTACCCGCTGACGGCAGGAACGGTGGAACTTCGTGAAGCTATGGTGGCGTGGGCATCTCGGGTTCTAGGGGCGGCGCTAACGAGCTCTGAAGTTATGCCCACGATCGGCTCCAAAGAGCTGGTGGCACTGCTGCCAACCCTGCTTGGACTAACCGAATCAGATGTCATTGCGATCCCTGAAATCGCCTACCCGACATACGATGTCGGTGCACGGATCACCAATAGCGTGATCGTTCGTGCTGATTCCATCGACTCATGGGCAGCGCATCGCCCCGCGCTAATTTGGCTGAATTCACCGTCCAACCCGACTGGGCGGGTTATGTCGATCGAGAACATGCGCGAGATCGTTGCTTGGGCGCGGGCGAACAACAGCATCGTTGCTAGCGATGAATGCTATTTCTCACTCGGTTGGACGCAGACGCCCGTCAGCATCTTGGATCCGCGGGTGTGCGGTGAGACTCACGAGCGGGTACTTGCCGTCCAGTCTCTGAGTAAGCGCAGTAACCTCGCTGGTTATCGCGTGGGTATGTTGCTCGGTGATGCGTCGCTCATTGCACCAGTGCTCGAGGCGCGCAAGCACCTAGGACTTATTGTTCCGGGACCGGTCCAGCGAGCGGCGATTGTGGCGATGTCTGATGACGCTCACGTGCTCGAACAGCGTGATCGCTATCGCGCGCGGCGAAGCACGATCGCACCTGCGTTACAGGCGTCGGGCTTTCGAATCGATCTGTCAGACGCAGGACTTTACCTGTGGTGCACCCGGGATGAATCAAGTTGGGATTCTGTGGCCTGGCTTGCTGAACGCGGAATCTTGGTTGCGCCGGGCGAGTTCTACGGCCAAGCCGGTGCTCGGCACGTGCGCGTGGCGTTGACGGCCAGTGACGAGCGGATTGCCGCTGCAGTCAGTCGACTCGGGGCATAACCGCGCCTGTACCCGAAATTGGTGAGGTCCAGATCACGTCCGTTCGGGGCTAGTCCGGCAGACTCTGCATATGTAGGCCGGGTAGCGTGAAGTAGGTGCTACCGCGCCCCTTGTGACGTGTTTATGGAGGTAAGGGATGCCCGACATCGCCTTGTCATTCGACGGTAGGCAAGTCCCGCTCGACCTCGTCCCCGCCACCGATGGGAATGATGGGATCAATATCGCGCCGCTGCTCAAGGAGACGGGCGCGGTCGCACTAGATGCGGGTTTCACTAACACCGCATCGTGTACGTCTGCGATCACGTTCATTGACGGTGACGCCGGCATCTTGCGCTACCGCGGTTACCCCATCGAGCAGTTGGCTGAGAAGTCGACGTTCCTTGAGACGTCCTACCTGTTGATTTATGGCGCACTTCCGACCCCGGAACAGCTAGCCACCTTTGAACACCAGATCAAGATGCACACCATGCTGCACGAGGATCTGCGTCGGTTCTTCGATGGTTTCCCGCGTGATGCGCACCCGATGCCGGTTCTGTCTAGTGCGGTGAGCGCGTTGTCGACCTTCTATCAGGACTCGCTGGATCCTTTTGATCCTGAGCAAGTTCACATTTCGACGATCAGACTGCTGGCGAAGATGCCAACGATCGCGGCGTACGCCTACAAAAAGTCGATTGGTCAGCCGCTGCTGTATCCGGATAACTCGTTGACTGCCAACGAAAACTTCCTGCGGATGACCTTTGGTGTTCCGGCTGAGGAGTACATCGGCAATCCAGTTCTCGTCCGAGCTCTTGATTTGCTTCTGATTTTGCATGCTGATCACGAGCAGAACTGTTCGACCTCGACCGTGCGCCTCGTCGGATCCTCGCACGCGAATTTGTTTGCATCGGTATCCGCTGGAATCAATGCGCTCTTCGGGCCGCTGCACGGTGGTGCCAACCAAGCTGTTTTGGAAATGCTCGATCAAATCCATCGTTCGGGTGGTGGAGTCAACACGTTCATTCGTCAGGTGAAGAATCGTGAAGATGGCGTGAAGCTCATGGGCTTTGGCCATCGCGTGTACAAGAATTATGATCCGCGTGCGGCGATCGTTAAGAAAGCTGCCTATGAGGTGTTCGAGTCCCTCGGGGTTAACGACCCTCTACTTGATATTGCCCTTCGGTTGGAGCAAGCAGCCCTCTCGGATGACTATTTCGTAGAACGTCGCCTATACCCGAATGTCGACTTCTACACGGGTCTGATCTACAAAGCGATGGGATTCCCCACGCGAATGTTCACCGTGCTGTTTGCCCTAGGACGATTACCGGGATGGATCGCTCAATGGCACGAAATGATTGAAGATCCGCAAACCAAGATCGGACGTCCTCGGCAGGTCTATGTCGGTGTGACGGAACGTGATTACGTGCCGATCGACGGTCGTTAACTGACGGCCTACCGTCAGTCGTTGTGATGCAGGTGGGTGTTGAGCCCGCCCCACGAGCCACTTCGTTGGCGCGCTTCGAGGCTTCCGGTCATGGAGTTGCGCCAGAACTGAAGGTTGTCAGCGCCAGAAAGATCGCGACCCTTGGCGACAGTTCCGTCAGGGAGGGTCAACTTTGATCCGGCCGTGACGTAACAGCCCGCTTCGACGACGCAATCATTTCCGAGTGAGATGCCCACCCCGGCATTTGCACCGATCAGGCAACGTTCACCGATGGTGATCACTTCGGTGCCACCACCTGACAGGGTGCCCATGATCGATGCGCCACCGCCGATATCTGAACCGTTACCGACGACGACACCGGCGGAAATCCGGCCCTCAACCATTGATGCGCCAAGGGTGCCGGCGTTGAAGTTGACGAACCCTTCGTGCATGACTGTGGTGCCGCTGGCGAGATGTGCGCCAAGACGAACTCGATCCGCATCGGCGACGCGCACACCACTGGGCACAACGTAATCAAGCATTCTCGGAAACTTGTCGACGCCGTGCACACTGACGTGATGTCCGCGTACCCGCGCAACAATCTGCACGTCGGTTAGTCGATCGAGTGGGATGGGTCCGAGCGATGTCCAGGCGACGTTGGTCAGCAGCCCAAATACGCCGTCCATGGCGATGGAGCGCGGAGTGACGAGTCGGTGCGACAGCAGGTGCAGCCGAAGCCACGCATCGGCTGCATCAACGGGCGGAACAGATAGATCGGCAATTGTGGTGCTGATCACCGAGGTACTGACGGCTCGAAGCTCGTCGGTGCGTGCCGCCATCGTCTCGCTCAGGCCGGTCACCTCAGGCGCTGTGGTTGCCAGAGCGGGCTGCGGGTACCAAACGTCCAGCAGTGCGCCGGTGTCCGCGTAGGTGGCTAGTCCGATTGCGGCTGCGGGGTGTGGGGTCATGCTCATGGTGACAACCTATCGAGAAGGGGCGTCGAGATGACGTTGACCCTTTCCTGTAGTCGCCGATCTGCCAGACGGGATAGCGTTACTCCGTGACATCACCCCAGCAACTAGACCTTTCTGCAGATCTTCCGGAGCTACTCTCGGCGCTGATCGATATTGCGAGTGAGTCGAAAACGGAGCTGGTCATTGCTGATGCAGTTGAGACTGCACTTCGCAGTGTCGCCCACCTCGAGGTCATCCGCGATGGGCACACCATCGTCGCCCGAACGAATCTCGGCCGCTCACATCGAGTGGTGATCGGCGGACACCTGGACACGGTTCCAGAAAATCAGAACATGCCATCCCGACGGGTCGATGTCGATGGTGAGGATCGCATCTATGGGCTCGGTGCCTGTGACATGAAGGGTGGAGTTGCCGTTGCACTGCACCTGTCGGCACTCATCTCCAATCCGGTGCGTGACATCACCTGGGTTTTCTACGAGTGTGAAGAGATTGATTCCGAGTTCAACGGATTGCGCCGACTGGCCGACGAACGGCCAGAGCTGATCGCAGGCGACTTTGCCGTGCTCATGGAGCCGTCGAATGCCGTTGTGGAGGCGGGATGCCAAGGCACCATGCGTGTTGACGTGAGCACACAGGGGGTGCGCGCCCACTCAGCCCGCGCGTGGATGGGCCAGAACGCGATTCATAAAGCGGACGAGATCTTGCGTCGGCTCTCAGCCTATGAACCGCGGACCGTTGAGATCGACGGCCTGACGTACCGCGAGGGCCTCAATGCTGTCGGCATCCGCGGTGGTGTTGCCAGCAACGTCATTCCAGATGAGTGCGTGGTGTCCGTCAATTACAGATTTGCTCCGAATCGTTCGTCTGCTGAGGGCGCGGCTCATCTGCGCGAGATCTTTGCCGGGTTCGACGTTTCTGTAGTGGATGCGGTTGACGGGGCTCTGCCCGGCCTGAGCCACCCTGCTGCCGCGGCTTTCGTGGCTGCTGTTGGTGGGGAACCCAGCCCGAAATTTGGGTGGACCGATGTTGCCCGATTTACCTCGCTGGGAGTGCCGGCAGTCAACTTCGGCCCGGGCAATCCGTCTTTAGCCCATCATCGGGATGAGTTCACCCCCGTGACGGATCTGTTTACCGTGCGCGATGCCCTTCATCGCTGGCTAACAACCGACTGAGATTGCTAACCTCGTCGTATGGAGATTGCGTTCGGCCTGTTGCTCATCGTGCCTATTGCGATTGGTATTGCGGTGACGCGCACTGGCTCGTCAACAGGAGTTGGGTGTTGTGCGCCCAGCGATCCTCGTCAAGATCTCCGCATGAGATCGGCCTTTCAACTGACGGATGCCGACGATCACTCGCGCGCCTAATTGATCCACCCGAAAAAGGTTCGCGTTTCCGCGTGAAGGGCATGCGTTATCGAGTCATCACCGGCTAGCGTCAGAGGGTGACGTCATCCTCCACATCTGCGTTCGGTGGGCCGGTAACTAAGCGCGTGAAGGGTCCGGTGACCCTACGTCGTGAACAAATCGAGCCCACCACAACCGATCAGCGGCTACTCGATCAGCGAGGCCCAAGTGATTGGGTACATACCGATCCCTGGCGGGTTCTTCGAATTCAGGCCGAGTTCGTTGAAGGCTTTGGCGCCCTGGCAGATCTTGGTCGTGCCGTGTGCGTCTTCGGCTCGGCCCGAACGCCAGAATCTGACCCTGAATATGTTCGGGCACAGGCGTTGGGTGCGGCGTTAGCTGAGGCGGGGTATGCCACCGTCACCGGCGGAGGTCCGGGGATCATGGAAGCGGCCAACCGTGGCGCTTTCCAAGCTGGTGGAGTATCGGTCGGGCTAGGGATTGAACTTCCGCATGAGCAGGGCCTCAACGAGTATCTCGATATCGCCATCGACTTTCGCTACTTCTTCGCCCGAAAGACGATGTTCGTTAAGTACGCCCAAGCTTTTGTTGTTTTCCCCGGTGGATTCGGCACACTCGACGAGTTATTTGAGTCACTGACCTTGGTTCAGACGGGCAAGATCACATGGTTCCCAGTGATTCTCGTTGGCGTCGATTATTGGAGCGGTCTAGTCGAATGGCTTAAGGCGAGGGCTGTCGAGTCGGGAAAGATTTCACCAGATGATCTCAACCTGATTCATCTCACAGATGACGTTGACGAGATCGTCACGATTATTGGTGATGCTCATCGCGCTCGCGACGAAGGCCAAGACTGGCACGAGTGGTTCCCACCCCGGAAGATCTGATGCCGACCGTTGCGGTGTTCTGTGCGTCAAGCCAAGCCATTGATGAGCGTTACAGCGTTCTCGCGGCTGAAGTTGGGTTCGCCCTTGCCCATCGTGGTTGGTCGCTTGTTAGCGGTGGGGGAGCGATTAGCTGTATGGGTGCGGTTGCGCGGGCGGCCCGAGCGGGTGGTGCTCGCACCGTCGGTGTTATTCCGCAGGCGCTCGTCGATCTCGAGGTTGCTGATCACGGCTCGGACGAACTGATCGTTACCGCGAACATGCGGGAGCGTAAGGCCGAAATGGATCGGCGGGCGGACGCGTTTCTGACCTTGCCCGGTGGACTGGGTACGTTGGAAGAGTTGCTTGAGATTTGGGCGTCGCGATCTTTGCAGATGCACAACAAACCCATTGTGATCCTCGATCCGTGGGGTGACTTCCATGGCTTGCGGGAACTATTCACCACGTTGACCCGAGGCGGATTCGTTCGAGATAACGTCGAACTGCTGCCCATCTGGACGACGTCCACCGACGAGGCAATGATCGCGATCGAGCAAGCGTGGGCCGGTGAAGAACTGAGCTCTCAATTGCAACCGACCGCGGCGGAATTCCTTGAATCGGAGTTTTAGTCAGACGGTGGGCCCGAGTCGTGATCGTTTGTCACTCGGGATGTTTCGGGCTACGCGAGTCCGCGTCGGGCCACTTTTGGCTGCACCGTGCCGTTGATCGCGGCGACCATATCCAATGTCTGCCGTGTGCTCGCTACGTCGTGAACGCGATAGATGCGCGCACCGAGCCAGGCTGAAATCGCCGTCGTGGCTAATGTGCCAGTGAGTCGGTCGTTGGGGCCGATGATATCGAGGGCTTCACCCACAAAGTCTTTGCGCGATAGCGAAACCAAGACTGGCCAACCAGTGTCTACCATCTCATTGAGCCGACGAGTTGCGTCCAGCGAATGGCGAGTGTTCTTACCAAAATCGTGGCCGGGGTCGATGATGATGGACTCGCGGGGGACGCCAAGGGCCTGGGCTCGTTCTGCTTCCCCCACGGTCCGTTCGAGGATGTCGGCCATAACGTCGGTGTAGGCGACTCGGTGCGGCCGCGTACGTGGCGTTGCACCGCCGGTATGTGTGCAGACCAGACCTACCTTGAATTCAGCTGCAACCTGAGCCAGATCGGGATCGAACCCGCCCCATGCGTCATTGAGGAGATCTGCACCCTCTGAGCACACGACCCGCCCAACCTCTGCTCGCCAGGTATCGACACTAATCACGACGTCGTAGCGAGAGCGAATTTCAGCGACAAGTGAGGCAGTGCGACGGATCTCCTCCTGAGCGTCAACCTCCGCGCCGGGCCCGGCTTTCACTCCGCCTATGTCAATGATTTCAGCGCCGTTGTCGATTGCCCGCTCTACCGCATCCATGGCTGCGATATCGGTGAACGTTGCGCCCCTGTCGTAAAACGAGTCAGGGGTGCGATTGACGATCGCCATGATCACGAGGTCTGTTGGACTGAACGTTGCGCGCCCGAGAACCAGTGGCTCTTGCTGTCGTGACATGTCCCGTTACCCTTCCATCCGTGCACCGTAGTGCTCAGCGTGGCATGCTCAGATGGTCAACGCTCGCGAGGGATGTCCAAAGTGAGGAGCGCAGGGTGACTTTCGTATTTATGCTCGCTGCCATTGTCGTCATAACTGTGATTGCGCTACTTGCCGTCGGCAAGCTTGGTGAACTACCGGACACCACCTCCGATCGTGCGCCACTTGCCTTGCCGGACGACCGCGTGCTGACAAACACCGATGTGGACTCGTTGCGTTTCAACGTTGGTGCTCGCGGATATCGGATGGACGAGGTCGACGTGGTTCTGGACCGGCTCTCGGCTGAAGTCTCGCAACGGGACGCGCGGATTGCGGCGCTGGAGGCGGCACTCACGGCCACGGCAGTCCCCTCAACTGATGTGGATTCCGGCGCCGTTATTCGGCACGAAGAAGCCGACATTCACCATGAGGAAGCCGACCCCACGTCTTGGGTGTAAAGCAATCCGCGGATCTGGCCTACGGCAGTGACGGACGTGGTCGATGTCCGTGGGCTATGAGCACCCCAGATTATGTGACCTATCACGACACTGAGTGGGGCCGCCCCGTTCACGGTGATCGTGAGATTTTTGAGCGGCTAACCCTCGAGGCGTTTCAGTCTGGACTGTCATGGTTGACGATCCTTCGTAAGAGAGACTCGTTCCGGTCGGCGTTCGCACAGTTCGATCCGGTAGTCGTGGCCGCATTTGACGGTACGGATCGCGCGCGGCTGCTCGCAGACACCGGTATCGTACGAAATCGGGCAAAAATCGACGCCGCGATCAACAACGCGCGTGTTCTAGTTGAGTTACAAGATCGACGTGGTTTTGGGGCCCTCGATGAACTTTTCTGGTCGCACGCTCCGACAACGCGATCGCGGCCGATAACTTTGGCGCAGGTTCCGCCGAGCACCCCCGAATCGGTGGCTTTGGCCAAGGCGCTCAAGCAGGTTGGCTTTGTTTTTGTTGGTCCTACGACCATGTACGCGGCCATGCAGGCAATGGGTGTTGTGAATGATCATCTCGTGGGTTGTGCGGCAATCGTCGACTGATTCGGAGCCTGTTTGCCCGACCTTTCGCCCTCAGCGTTGCTTGTGGGGACCGTCCAATTCGGATCATGGGGCAATTAGGGGGATAATGGCCGTGAAGGTAACCGCCCGACCAGCGTCGAGCGTACGAATGAAAAGGGGTACTCCATGGCCGCCATGAAGCCACGGACGGGCGACGGTCCGCTCGAGGTCACCAAGGAAGGGCGCGGAATTGTCATGCGCGTTCCACTCGAAGGGGGCGGTCGACTTGTTGTCGAATTAACTCCCGATGAGGCTCGTGATCTTGGTGTTCAACTGGCACAGGTTGTTGGCTGACCGGATTTTCCTCGCTATTCACAGCACGTAATTGTCTTGAAATAGTCGAATGGCCCCACCCATTGGGTGGGGCCATTCGACGCATCGGGTGCTTAAATCCGTTTTCAGCCATGTGGGGCTAGGTCTTGGGCAGATAGGTGATGCGTGCGCTAGTCGTCGCTTTGACGTACGGCCACGAGCAGGCCGTCGCCGACCGGTAGCAACGAGGCTAGCCATCGCTCGTCGTCGCGGATCGAATTAACGACGCTACGAATGGCGATTGTTTCGGGATCGCGCTGCGCGGGGTCGGCAACCTTGTCATTCCACAGGGTGTTGTCGATCGCGAGAATTCCACCTGGACGCAGGAGTCGAGCAGCTTCCTGAACGTACTCTGGGTACTCATCCTTGGCGCCATCAATGTGCATCAGGTCGTAGGCGCCATCGGTCAGCCGCGTCAGAACATCGCGGGCGCGGCCGGTAATCAGACGAGCACGGCCCGGCGCAATCCCGGCTGAGGCAAAAACTTCGCGGGCGTGACGTTGGTTCTCTGCCTCGATATCGACCGACGTCAGAACCCCGTCGGGGCGCATACCGCGCAGCAGCCAGACCCCCGACACTCCCGATCCGGTGCCGACCTCGACGACATTCCTTGCCGCGATAGCTGCGGCAAGAAATCGAAGGGCAGCCCCGCCGCCTGGCTGAATCGGTGTGCAACCGAGCTCATCGGCTCGGGCGCGCGCATCAGCCAAGACGGTGTCTTCGGTGACGTAGGTTTCGGAGAATTCCCATGAGGCGGCTGTCGCGGCCTGAGCACGTTCGTTGGCATCCACGTACGCAGGTTATCTGTCCGGACCGATCTAAGTATCGGGAACCTAGGCCGAATCCCATTCGTTTTCAGTTTGAGGCTCATACCTGCCTCTCAGCGTTTATTCATGGTGTTACGCGTTTGGTGACTGACGGTGGAGGGAATTCCAGTGTTGAAGGACCAAGGCGGGCACACTTTCGACGTCCGAATTGGCCGCCACTACGTCACACGAGGTGAAGGCACTATGAGCGAGAACAACGATTGGGATACCAAGACACCCCCGGCGCCTTGGGCTGCTCCGTCATGGGATGACGTCGTCCGTGACCACGGCGCGCGCGTGTATCGACTTGCATACCGCCTTACCGGTAACCAGCACGATGCGGAGGACCTGACCCAGGAAGTCTTTGTTCGCGTCTTCCGTTCGCTGTCTCAGTACACCCCTGGAACGTTCGAGGGCTGGTTGCACCGGATCACCACCAACCTGTTCCTTGATTCGGTGCGGCGTAAGGCAAAGATCCGCTTTCAAGAATTGCCCGAGGACGCCGGTGATCGGTTAGCTGGTCGTGAGGTTAACCCCATCGACGCAATCATGGATCAGACGTATGAAGCCGATATCCAAGCCGCACTCGATGCCTTGCCCGCGGATTTCCGCGTAGCTGTTGTCCTCTGCGATATCGAGGGACTTACCTACGAGGAAATTGCTGACCTGCTGGACGTCAAGCTGGGAACCGTTCGTTCGCGGATTCACCGTGGTCGTTCGCAACTGCGTGAGGCCCTGGCCCACCGGGTCCCGGCGACGGCCAGCCGCCTACCTGCTCGGGAGGCCACGGTATGAGTTTTCGATGTTCTCGTTACAACCTTGTGGATCTCGTGGACGGACGTTTGAGCCCGATCGCAACCGAGCAGGCTCATGCCCATGTGGCGTCGTGTTCGCAGTGTCGCTCTGCCGTCATTGCGTACCGCGAGGTGTCGGCCCAACTTCGTTCAGTACTGCCGGCGGATCCAGCCCCTGACTTTCTCCTGCGCTTATCAACGATTCCGATAGCTCAGCAGGTGTCGGCTGAGCCACGTCATTCGACGCCAGTGCAGAATTCCGCAACGGTTGTTAGCCTCGCTGACCATCGTCAACGATCTGTTCGTTCGCAGTCTGCCAAGACGAGTATCACCGTGATCTCCGCCGCGGGCTTGGTCTGTATGGCGGCCTGGGTTGGTGTGTCCGGAAGTCAGGTTGCGGTCAGCGTGCCACGTGCCCCTGCGGTTTCAGTTGCACCTATGATCTCCACTTTCTCGCAGGTGCATCTGCAAACCACCCAAAGCAATCCATTTGCTAACGCGACCTACGTAAACGTCGGTTACCCGACTGCATCGCAGCGCTCATCACATTTGGTTCCGTGAACGTTCGTGCACGATATGTGACGTTGGCCAGTGGTCTCCTTGTCCTCGTGACGATAGCCATATCTGCGTTGGGTTCCGTTGACGCCGGCACGTCTGGGCCGACTCAATTTAGTGGCTGGACCGGGCAGATTACGAAGGTCGATGAGGTCAACAGTGCTGCCATGACACCCGATGATGATGCTGCAATTTCCCTGTTGGCAAAAGCTGTTAGAGCTGCATCGGCCACATCGTTTATTGCAACGGTCAAGAGCTCTACACCGCTTGGTTCGAGCCGTGTGACGCTAACTCACGTGGCCAGTGGCGGCACCAGCGTCACGAGCGGGGCTTCCACGACATGGTTGCCGGCTGCGACGCAGGGAGAATTTGTCGAGGCAGGCAGAGCCCTGTCTCTGTTGGCCACGAATTTTCGGGTGATTCGTAACGCCGCCTTAGATGCGCAGATCGCACATCGATCGGCGCTTGCGGTGGACGCCTTCAACGATAACGGCGACGTCGTTGCTCGGTTCTGGTTTGATGCCAGTTCGGGATTGCTCATCCGCAAGGACACCCTCGCTGCACGTAACGTCGTCGTATCGACGTATGAGTTCACGTCGCTGAGCCTGGTTCGAAATGCGCCTGCATCCGCGCGGCCCGTGGGTGGTTCGTGGGGTCCGGCGTTGTCGCAGAGGCAGTTGTCTCAAATCCGGTTGGAGGGCTGCGGCTGTCCTGACGCACTTCCCGGAAAACTGTCACTCTTGGAAACTCACGTGTCGACGAGTCCTCTCGGCGGGACCGGCCGTGCAATCCACCAAGTTTTTTCAGACGGCATCGGGGCGGTTTCCCTGTTCTTCATCACTGGCGGGTTGGTCGACGAAGTAGCGCTTGTGCGGATTGGTTTTCGGGGTGAGGGCAGTGGCCCGTCTTCCATCTGGGTGCGACCGCCGGGTGCGGCGAGCGAGACGTGGACGGCGGTGTGGGAGAAAAATGGCCGCATCGTTACTGCGATCGTGTCGGGCACTGCGGACGATAGACGAACGTTAGAGATGATTACATCTGCTGAGTCCCCGGCACTAAGTGGCAGTGAGACGTCGTTGATGGGGCGAATGATTCGTGGTTGGCAACGGCTGGTAGGAGTGCTCGGATGAAGAAGTTCCTCATTGGTTTTCTGGTTTCGGCGCTAGTGCTGTTGGGTTTGGCATTCGCTGGTGAACGAGTGGCTGCAGCGACGGTTGCTCATCGAATTTCTGCTGCGGTGACCGATGCGGTGCCGGGAGTTGGATCGGTCTCGACCTCGATTGAGGACGGTCTCGTAGCGCCTCAGTTGGCCAAAGGATCGCTGTCACACGTGAAGGTCGACATGACTGACGTTCCACTCCAGGGCGGTATGGCGCTGAGTGCGGTGAATGTCGATCTGACCAACGTGTCCACGGCAAGTCCACGCACGGCTCAAAGGGTCGTGGCCCGCGCAACGCTGACGACCGACCAGATTCAGAAGTTTCTCGGCGATGCGTGGAAGGTGACCCCGACGGGTGATTCACTGGCGATCGCGACGACGGGTGTGCTGCCGATTACCGGTACTGTCCAGCCCGTCATTGAAGCCGGAAAACTGAACCTGAATCTCACGGCGGTCACCATCCTTGGTGTTCATGTGGATCCGGCCAACATCCCCTCGGGAATCAAAGACAGGTTGAATGGTCTTACTTCCGGGTTTGGTGCCCTGCCATTGGGGCTGAACCTCTCGTCGGTCGCCGTTACCCCGGCGGGGGTGGATCTGATAGCTGATGGATCGAACGTCACACTGGACAAGGGCTGAGCCGGCGACCTTGCTGTCCGTCCGGTCTGAGCACGGACGCGGGCATTCTCATGTAGTTCACAGGCACCATGAAGGTTAAGTACAACAGCGGAGGACATGATGGCTATGAATCCAGATAGAACGTGGGCTCCAGACCACGGTATGGAGCCACTTGAACCGCAGGGAGCGGACATGTCTGACCCGAATCTCGTACCCCCGGCTGTGATCGATCCGGCTGCTCAGGTGTCACCGGCGACGGCCGCTTCGCAAGACACGTTTGCCGCTCACGACACCTTGGTGGCTCCCGCTGGTCCAGCCTATTTCGGGGCGCCTGATCCGTCAGCGCGCGTTGTCGGGCCGCCGGCACCTGAGGCAGTTACGACTGCGTCTCCAATAAGTTTCGAACCTCCGTTCGTCTCGTCAGCTCATGAGGCATCGTCCCCGTACACCAATACCGGTGCGACGTATCCGTCGGCACCGTATCCGGGCGTCACCGGAGTTCCGGGCTATCACGCGGCTCCGGAGCCCGCCTACGACGCAACACCGACGACGAGCGGACGACCGGGTGCAGGCAAGCTCGTCGCGGCGTGTGTGGCTGGCGGCCTGCTCGCGGGTGCTCTAGGTGGTGCTGGTGCCTACGCGATTGCCGACCATCGTCAGCAGTCATCATCAACGGTTGCTGGTGGCAGCGTTCTGCCACAAACCAATGCCGATTTATCTGCGCGCCCCAGCGGTTCGATTGCTTCGGTTGCAGCAGCGGTGCTGCCCACCGTGGTGCAGATCGAAGAGCGCGATGCGCAGGGCGGCGGCACGGGCTCCGGCTTCGTTGTGCGTCAGGATGGCTACATTCTGACCAACAATCACGTTGTTGCGGGCGCCGCTGACGGAGCCGGAACTCTCACCGTCACCTTTCAAGACGGAACGACGAAATCTGCAACGATCGTTGGCCGCGACCTGTCGTATGACCTGGCTGTTGTCAAGGTTGAAGGCACCGGTCTTAAAACAGCCACGCTTGGGAATTCCTCAGGTGTCGTAGTGGGTGATAGCTCGATCGCGATCGGCTCTCCGCTCGGCCTAGAGGGCACAGTTACGTCCGGGATTGTTTCTGCTCTTAACCGACCTGTCACCGCTGGCGGCAGCGGTGAATCGTCATACATCAGTGCAATCCAAACCGATGCGGCAATCAATCCGGGTAACTCCGGCGGTCCGCTAGTAGACGCACAGGGCAAGGTAATCGGCGTTAACTCAGCCATTGCCTCGCTTGGGCAGGGTCAAGCCGGTGGGCAAAGTGGGTCGATTGGTCTCGGCTTTGCCATTCCGGTCAATCAAGCCAAGCGCGTCGCCGACGAAATCATTGCCACCGGTCATGCCACCCACCCGATTATCGGAGTTTCGGTTGACATGAGATTCGCGGGTCAGGGCGCGCAGATCAGTGAGGTCACTCCAAACGGACCGGCAGCGAAGGCGGGCATCAAGCCTGGAGACGTGATCACCAAAGTCGATGGGCACACGGTGGCTAATGCAACTGAGATGATCGTCGCCGTCCGCTCACATGCACCGGGTGAGACAGTGACCGTCACGGTCGGCAGTGGTGGCTCGGCTCGAGATGTGCAGTTGACGTTGGGTTCGGACGCGGCCAATGGCTGATGGGTCTCGGGTGGCATAACCCGACTGGGCGAGGGCGCAGGACGGATCACCGAGTGACCGCGTACTCTAGGTGAGCACGAGATCGTGGACGTGCTTGACCGTGCACGGCACGTAATGGATGCGAGAGGGGAGGGATCATGCTGGACGTTGGCATGGGTGAGTTCCTCGTCATTGCGGTTATCGCTGTGATCATCCTTGGCCCCGACCGGCTGCCCAAGGCCATCGCTGATGTCACCCGCTGGATCCGTATGCTTCGAGACCAAGCGGCCGGCGCGCGTCGAGATATCGCCGCGGCGGCCGACCTTGATCCCAACTTCACCGAAGAGATCAAGCAGTCGATGAAGGATCTATCCGAGCTTCATCCTCGCCGGTTAGCCTCATCGATTCTCAGCGATGCACAAGCCGCAACGACTCCGAAGCCGCCGGCTCCCGCATCGCCTAAAGATTCAGTAATTTTCGACTCCGACGCCACCTGAGTCGAAAGGCGAGAACTACCGGCCGGCGGGTGTCAGTCCGAGCGACATTCCGGCTAGGCCGCGTGCGCGCGTGCCGAGTTTCGCGGCCAACTCGCGCAGGACCGTGGCTGCTGGTGAGTCGGGATCGCTGAGAACTAGCGGTGCTCCGTTGTCGCCGCCTTCTCGCAGGCGCACGTCGAATGGGATGTTCGCCATCACCGAAACGTCGTTGCCCAACTCGGCGCTGAGTGTTTGGGCAACCGTTGCGCCACCGCCAGAGCCGAATAGGTCCATCGGCTCACCGCAGTGCGGGCACGGAAACGCGCTCATGTTTTCGATAACACCCGCGACCCGCTGATTGGTCTGCTGGGCCATCATGCCGGCACGAATGGCGACTTCGGCCGCTGCAGTTTGCGGAGTGGTGACGATCACAAGTTCAGCATGGGGTAGCAGTTGGGCCACCGAGATTGCGACGTCGCCCGTACCTGGCGGCAAGTCCAAGAGCAGAACGTCTAGATCACCCCACCACACGTCAGCTAAGAACTGCTGGAGTGCTCGGTGCAGCATCGGTCCGCGGAAGGCAACTGGTTGAGAAACACCACCGGGCTTGAAGGGCAGCATCGAAATGATGCGAACCCCATGAGCCTGCGGCGGCATGATCATTCCTTCAACCATTGTTGGCGCGTCCGTGGCACCCATAATTCCCGGGATCGAGTGGCCGTAGATGTCGGCGTCGACGATGCCGACAGATAAACCTTGGGCTGCCATCGCTGCGGCTAGATTCGCGGTTACCGATGACTTGCCGACCCCGCCCTTACCCGATGCGATCGCGTAGACGCGGGTGAGGTTTCCGGGCTGGGTGAAGACGATCTCGCGCTCGTTGTGCCCCACGAGCGAAGCGCGCATCGCCTTGCGCTGCTCTTCATTCATCACGTCGAGTTCGACCTCAACGCGAGTGATGCCTGGAACAGCCGAGACGGCGTCAGTCACGCGATTGGTGATGGTCTCACGCATCGGGCAGCCGGAAATCGTCAAGTAGACGGCGATCTTGGCAACACCATCATTAACGTCACGAGACTTGACCATGCCAAGTTCAGTGATGGGCCGATGAATCTCCGGGTCGTCAACTTTGGCAAGGGCAGCATCAATGAGTTCGAGCAGTTTTTCCGACATAGTGTGATGCTACGCGAGATCAGTCCTGTGGCTCGTCGACGGTCTCGGGTTCGGCGTCCCGCTTATGCTTTGGACTGTCGGATTTGGCAGCCAATTCGCGGTTAGCGGGTTGGTCGGAGGCCGAATCAGCCAGTTGCTCTGCAGAGTGGTCAGCTAGGTGATCTGCCGAGTGATCAGAGTGGCGATCTTTCTTTTTCTTCTTCTTCGTTTCACGGTCGTCGAGTTCGTCGATGATGTCGCGCAGTTCGCCGCGGATGTAATCGCGGGTGGCGACCTCGCCGAGGGCCATGCGCAATGAGGCGATTTCGCGCATGAGGTACTCAGTGTCAGCAATGAGTCGTTCGGTGTTCGAGCGATCATCTTGATATTGGATGCGGTCGCGGTCGGACTGACGGTTTTGCGACAGCAAGATCAGTGGTGCTGCATAGGACGCCTGTAGCGACAACAGCAGCGTGAGTCCAATGAAGGGCCACTGGTCAAAACGCAGATTCGTTGGTCCAAGGGTGTTCCACAGAACCCAAAACGATACGAACGCTGACATGTAACCGATGAACCGCCACGAACCAAGAAACCGGGCGATCCGTTCGGACAGGCGGCCTACGGCCTCTTGATCTACTGATGGACGCAGAGACAGCCCGCGTTCCATTGGCTGGTCCAAACGTGGACCACGGTTGTTTTCACGTGCCATCTCACACCTCCTACTCGTCCAGAAGTTCGTCCACGTCGAGGTCATCATCCTCGTCGTCGAGGGTGTCTAGGGAATCCTCGTCTCGCCAGTTCTCCGGCAGCATGTGGTCGATGACGTCGTCAACTGTCACTGCCCCGAGAAGGTGGTCATCCTCGTCCACCACTGGTAGGGCCACCAAGTTGTAGGTCGCGAAGTACCGGGTCACTTGCGTCAGCGGTGCTTGCGGGCCAATGGGTTCGAGGGTGTCGTCAAGAACGGCCGATACCAGGGTTGACGGTGGTTCTCGCAGTAAGCGCTGGAAATGTGCGACGCCTAGATAGCGTCCCGTCGGGGTTTCAAATGGTGGGCGCACGACATACACCTGTGCGGCAAGGGCCGGTGGAAGGTCTGATTCTCGGATGCGAGCCAGAGCATCGGCAACCGTTGAATCTGGTGGCAGGATCACTGGCTCCGGCGTCATCATTCCGCCGGCTGTGTAGTCGTCGTAGCGCAGCAGTCGGCGTAGATCTTCAGCTTCCTCTGGTTCAACGAGTGACAGCAGTGCCTCAGCCTGCTCGGGTGGGAGTTCAGAGAGCAGGTCGGCCGCGTCGTCTGGATCCATTTCTTCGAGGATGTCAGCGGCGCGCTCACCGCCAAGCGAGGCCAGAATTTCGATTCGGTCGTCCTCTGGAAGTTCTTCGAGGACATCTGCGAGCTTCTCATCGTCGAGCGCCACGGCAAGTTCTTGACGGCGCTTTGGTGTGAGCTCGTGCATAACGTTCGCGAGGTCTGCCGCACGAAGATTTTCGACCGTCGCGAGCAAACTGTCGACGCCCTGTTGGGGATCATGAAGTGAAAGCCCTGAAACTGCGTTCCAATCGACTGTCAACGTCTCGCCACGGCGGCGGAAGCCCTTGCTCGGCTTTCGTACGAAGATTCGCGAAACGACCCAATCGCGGGTGCGCTCTTGCATGATGGCGACGTCTTGAACGGTGACCACTTCGCCGTTTTCCAAGATCGTGACGCGACGATCAAGGAGCTCACTCATGACCAAGGTTTCACCACTGCGCTGCTCGAAGCGGCGGATATTTAGTAAGCCTGTGGTCACAACGGCACCGGCGTCGATACTCGTGACTCTGGTCATCGGGCAGAAAATACGTCGTCGAGGCTGCACCTCAATCACGAGCCCAAGTACGCGCGGGGCGTTGGCGCCATGGCGAAGGGTCACCACAACATCGCGCACCTTGCCGACTTGGTCTCCGCGTGGGTCGAAGGCCGCAATACCGGCTAGGCGCGCGACGAATACTCGGGTCGGCGCTCCGCTCATGGCTTCAGGGTATCGGGCGAAACGGTTCTGGCTGAAACAGATTCCCTCGCGGCGCGGGTCCACATCAGCTGTACCTGATTGGATGGCGTCATGACCGATGGGCATCGCAGCGAATTGGGGCGTCCGCCCGTCGCTGATGTGCTCACCCTTGGCGTCGCGGTAGCGGCCATTTCGACAAGTGCACCGTTGATCGCTGCGACGGCCACACCGGCCCTTGCTATCTCGTTTTATCGCTGTCTGTTCGGAAGTGCTGCGACGGCACCTTGGGCATGGATGCGGCATCGCGATGAGTGGAGTCGACTGTCGCGGCTGGAGCTCAGTGGTGCCGGGCTGGCCGGGCTCCTGCTTGCCTTGCACTTCGCGACCTGGATCTCGAGTTTGCGATACACGTCAGTTGCCTCGTCAACGGCTCTTGTTTCAACCCAGCCGATCTGGGCCGCACTGATGGCTCGTCGGGCGGGCGTTTATATCGATCGCAAAGTGTGGCTCGGTATCACGGTTGCACTTGTTGGCGTTGTGATCTTGACCGGGATTGACTTCGTCCTGGAGACGCAAGCCTTGTTCGGTGATGCGCTGGCGTTGATCGGCGGCGTCATGTCGGCCGCCTACGTAACTGCGGGGGAGCGGGTTCGTCAAACCGTTTCGAACCCGGTGTACACGACGATCGTCTACGCGATGTCCGCAGCGGTCTTATTGATTATGTGTGGAGTTTTCCGAACGCCGATGTCTGGATTTGGTGCATCTGGCTGGTGGACGATTGTCGCACTTACGGTCGGGGCGCAACTACTTGGTCATACGTTGATCAATCGAGTCCTGAAGACGACCTCGGCAACATTTAGCAGCCTCGCGATCCTGCTCGAAATGCCAGGCGCGGTCATCGTCGCTGCGCTCTGGCTCGGTCAGGTGCCTCCGCTATCGATAGTGCCCGCTGTTATTTTGCTCTTTGTTGGCCTAGTCATGGTGATCAGGGGCAGTTCGAGTGAGCAGTTACTAGAACTGCCACCCGCTTGAGCGGCTGGCGGCTTTTTCGATACTTCTGTTGAGGTGTGAACTACCGCACAAAGAGTTCGTCAACACCAGTGTTGGACGATAACCTTGTCCCATGAGTGAGCCTTCACGTCAATGGCGTGCCCGCCGATCAAATCTCGCCGTTCCGGGAAGCAATCCGAAGATGTTGGACAAGGCCAAAGGTCTTGCCACCGATCAGGTCTTCTTGGACCTTGAGGATTCCGTAGCCCCGCTTGCGAAGGCTGATGCACGTAAGAACATTGTTGCCGCACTGAACGAGGGTGGTTACGGCGACAAGATCCGCACTGTGCGCGTAAACGACTGGACGACGTCGTGGACGTACCGAGATGTCGTCGAGGTTGTCGAAAACGCAGGGCGCAATCTCGACTGCATCATGCTTCCCAAGGTTCAAAATGCTGGTCAGATTGATGCTCTCGATCTTCTGCTCACGCAGATTGAGCGGACAATGGGTCTAGAGGTCGGTCGGATCGGGATCGAGGCGCAGATCGAAAATGCAGCCGGTCTAAACAACGTGAACGACATTGCGGCCGCGTCACCGCGCATCGAGACAATTATCTTTGGCCCGGCTGATTTCATGGCCAGTATCAACATGAAGACGTTGGTTGTTGGTGAGCAGCCCCCCGGTTACACCGAAGGCGATGCGTACCACTACATCCTCATGCGAATCCTCATGGCGGCGCGGGCAAACAACAAAGCCGCCATTGACGGCCCGTACCTTCAGGTTCGTGACCCTGATGGGTACCGTCGCGTGTCTGAGCGGTCGGCTGCACTGGGATTCGACGGTAAGTGGGTGCTGCACCCGGATCAAATCCCGATCGCTAACGAGGTGTTCTCACCTCGTCAAGAGGACTACGACCATGCAGAACTCATCCTCGATGCGTACGACTACTACACCTCCGCTGATGGTGGTGCCCGCGGGGCGGTGATGCTCGGCGACGAAATGATCGACGAAGCTAGCCGCAAGATGGCACTGGTGGTCAGTTCCAAGGGTCGGGCCGCGGGTATGCAGCGCACCCAAAGCTTCGAACCACCGCAGGGTTAGTTTCCTGTCGGGAAATGACCCGCGAAGACCATTCGACCTGCGAGAACGCAGACCTTGGTAGACACTTTTGCCTACGGGGCTAACGAGAGGAACGACCATGGGCCAGTTGGCTCACACAGAGGGATTGACCGAGCTTCAGGGCGAAATCCTGGCTGCGGTTCATGAGTTCGTTGAGAAGGAAATTATTCCCAACGCACAAGAGCTTGAGCATGCCGATGAGTACCCGACGGAGATCGTCGAGCAGCTCAAGGCCATGGGCGTTTTTGGGCTGATGATTCCGGAAGAATATGGCGGCCTCGGCGAGTCACTGCTCACGTACGCCCTCGCGATCGAAGAGATTGCGCGCGGTTGGATGAGTGTGAGCGGCATCGTAAATACGCACTTCATTGTCGCGTACATGCTGATGCACCACGGCACTGATGAGCAGAAGGAATACTTCTTGCCGAAGATGGCCGCCGGCGATGTCCGTGGCGCTTTCTCCATGTCAGAGCCGCACTGCGGCTCCGATGTTGCGGCAATCCGTTCCAAGGCCGTGCGTGATGGTGACGACTACATTCTGACTGGCCAAAAGATGTGGCTAACGAATGGTGGATCGTCAAACCTCGTGGCCGTGCTTGTGCGCACCGATGATGAATCAGCCCCCGAATCGAGCGTCTACAAGAAGATGACGACGTTCCTCGTGGAGAAGCCCTCTGGCTTCGGTGAGGTTCGTCCCGGTCTTACGATTCCGGGCAAGATCGAGAAGATGGGTTACAAGGGAGTCGACACCACCGAACTGGTGATGGACGGTCTTCGTATTCCGTCCAATCGAATTCTGGGTGGAACGACCGGCCGCGGTTTCTATCAGATGATGGATGGCGTTGAAGTTGGCCGAGTCAACGTGGCTGCGCGTGCTTGTGGGGTGGCGCTTCGCGCCTTCGAACTCGGTATCGACTATGCGCAGCAGCGCGAAACGTTCGGAAAGAAGATTGCTGAACACCAGGCTGTTCAGTTCCGTCTGGCCGACATGGCAGTCAAGGTTGAGGCCGCTCACCAGATGATGGTGCGGGCTGCGCGCAAGAAGGATGCCGGCGAGCGTAACGACCTCGAGTCAGGTATGGCCAAGTACCTAGCCAGTGAGTACTGCAAGGAAGTTGTTGAAGATTCGTTCCGTATTCACGGTGGCTATGGCTACGCAAAGGAATATGAAATCGAACGTCTCTACCGCGAAGCGCCGATGCTGATGATCGGTGAAGGTACCGCTGATATTCAGCGCATGATTATTGGTCGCCGACTGCTCGAGGATTACAAGCGCGCGTAGTCCGCGCAAAGGGGCTCGCTACGTTGTGACGATCGCGGAGTTCGACCAGATCGACGACTTGAGTGCACTGTTTTCTCGCCAAGCTCAGGCGATGGCGATTAATGGTTCGCCGCTCTATGAAGAACTGTGTCGCGCGACTGCTCTTGAGTTAAGTCGTGCGAGTCGGTTGAAGGAGATTCTCGAACCGTGGCTGCGCTGTCGGGCCGGGGACATGGTGCCGTTGCGCATACTCGGGGCCGCGCATCGCCTTGTGCTGGAACGTAAAGCGCCGGTTCTCGCACTCTTCTTTCCGACTGTTGGTGGCGTTGTCCCGCAGGACGGCCGCTCAAGGCAGATGTGCTTTGATGCGTTCGTGGCAAGTCTCGATGATCATCGCGACCGTCTACCAGAACTTCTGGCCGGTCCACCCCAAACCAATGAAATCGCCCGGGCCGCCGCACTCGTTGGCGTTCTCCATATGGTCAGTGCGACGTGGGATGTGCCGATTCGGTTACACGAGCTCGGAACGAGTGCAGGATTACATCTTCGTGCCGACCATATGCGAATAACCGGGTCAGGCTATGACGTTGGCCCTGCTGATTCCCCCGTCCAATTGCTTGATGCCTGGATCGGCATGGAGGCGCAGATTGCAACGCCGAATGTCGTAGAACGGGTGGGCGTTGATCGTGACCCTATTGATGTGACTACCCCTGAAGGACGGTTGCATCTAACGTCATTCGTCTGGCCCGATCAGTTGGATCGGTATGAGCGGCTTCGTGGGGCATGGGAGTTGGTCGATGCGGTGCCTATCGATATTTGGGCGGGTGACGTGATCGACCATGTTCGATCGCTGCGCCTGCGCGAAGGCTCTGCGCTGGTTGTGTGGCATTCGTCGGTGTGGATGTATCTCAGTGACGCGCAGCGAGCGGAGTTCGACGCGGTCATTGCCGGACTGGCGCTGACTGCGTCGGCGAGTAGTCCGCTAATTGAGGTGTCCCGCGAGTTCCGGCAGAGTCGTGTCGGGTCGTCGTTCCCTGTCGTCATTCGCTCGTGGCCGATGCTGAACCACATTGATGCGCCCGCCGGTGCATCGGTAGTGCTCGGGGACAGTCCGGCGCAGGGCCTACCGGTGACATGGTCAACCCCGCACCTACGTGCCGAGTAATAAACCTTCCACCCCGACGGCGCGGTTGCTAGAGTTTGGCTATCACCTGATAGGTGCACCATGGTTGTCAAGGAAGAGGTACCAACGTGGTTGAGCAGCTACCCACTCGCGCGCGGGTCGTCATCGTCGGCGGCGGTGTTATCGGCTGTTCGGTCGCTTACCACCTCACCAAGCTCGGTGTCAGTGATGTTGTGCTCTTGGAAAAGCATGAACTCACTGCCGGCACCACGTGGCATGCGGCCGGGCTGATCACCAGTGCGGGCTACCACACCGAAACATCGCTGTGGATGTCGCGATACTCCCGTGATCTTTACTCGCGTTTAGAGGAAGAGACCGGCCATTCCACGGGCTTTCGTCCCGTGGGGCACGTTCACATTGCCTGCGACGAGCCGCATCTGGAAAGCATCGTCCGCGAACGTGACTTCCAGGTTGGCTACGGCGTCCCGAATGAGTTGATCTCGGCCGCCGAAGTTGCGACGTTGTTCCCGCTGCTCAAGACCCATGACATTCTTGGAGCTTCATACGTCGTGGACGAGGGTCGAGCCGATCCTGTCGGTGTCGCCACTGCGCTCGCCAAGGGCGCAAAACAAGGTGGCGCAACGGTTCTTGAAGGTGTCACCGTCGTGGGATTCATCAAGAATGGACGACGCGTCACGGGGGTGATGACCGATCAGGGTGATATCGAATGTGAACATGTCGTCATCGCTGCCGGTCTCTGGAGTCGGCAACTGGCACAAGCTGCCGGGGTGGATCTACCTCTGCAAGCCGCGGAGCATTACTACCTGCTGACCGAGCCGATTGATGGCGTGAATCGTGATCTTCCCATCATCGAAGATCCGGGATCGTACGGCTACTTCCGGGAAGAGGGTGGGGGCCTGCTCGTCGGACTCTTTGAGCCGGTGGGTAAGGCTTGGCACCCGGAAGGTGCGCCGAATGAATTTGCCTTCGGCACGATTCCGCCGGACTACGAACGAGTTACGCCATTTCTCGATAATGCGATGGAACGCATTCCGAGCCTTGCAACGGCCGGAATCCGCACGTTCTTCTGTGGTCCGGAAAGCTTCACGCACGACGTGATGCCGATGGTGGGTCCGGTACCCGAGGTTGACGGCATGTGGGCCGCGGCTGGCTTGAACTCCGTTGGCATCCTGTCTGGTGGGGGTATCGGAAGCGCGCTGGCGTCGTGGATTGTTGATGGGGTTGCGCCAGTCGATATGGCTGGGTATCACGTAGAACGTGCGCTGCCATTTGAGAACACCCTTCGCTTCCGGACTGAGCGCACGGTCGAGCAACTAGGTGTGCTCTTCGGTGATGGTGGTTTCCCGAACTTCCAAAACAAGACAGCCCGCAATATTCGACGCACGCCACTTCACGAGGTGTGGGCGGCCAAGGGTGCGAAGTTCGCATGCTCACATGGCTGGGAGTACCCGGAGTGGTTTTCGCCGACTGGGGAGATTCCAGACGAGCATAACTCGTGGGGTCTGGGCGAACATCGCGCGTGGGTCGCCGAGGAACACCGCACAATCCGGGAAAACGTTGGGGTTATTGACATGACGCTCATGTCAAAGTTCCTAGTGCAAGGTCCGAATGCGGCCGATGTTCTTGATCGCCTCAGTGCGAATGATGTTGCCGGTGAGGTCGGACGAGTCGTCTACACGCAGTGGTTGAACGATGCGGGCGGAATCGAAGCCGATCTAACCGTGACACGGTTAGAAGCGGACGAATTCCTCGTCGTCGTTTCCGATATCACCCACCGTCGTGTTGAGAAGATGGTGCGAGACGAAGTGCGCGCTGACGAATTCGCTGTGATCACAGATGTCACAGCTGGCTACACGCTCCTGACAGTTCAGGGGCCGAAGTCGCGGGAGCTGCTCACTCGGGTGGGCCCAGATGACCTGTCAGAGTTGGCATTTCCGTATCTCACCGCGCAGTACATCGAGGTCGGATACTCGCGGGTTTTGGCGCTGCGCGTGACGTACGTAGGCGAGCTAGGGTTTGAGCTTTACGTTCCATCGGACCAAGCGGTGT
>CAIKEU010000049.1 GCA_903826575.1 uncultured bacterium | reverse complement strand
TATGCGGACAAGATGACCCGCGTCGGAATTCGAGTTCAGGATCTGTTCGATGAGAAAATCCTTCGACAGAAAGTCGAAGGCGCACTTGAGCTCAAGAATCATCTGCTGGTCAAGGTTTATAACCGCCGCGCGATCACGGTTAATGAAGTTGTTGACGAACTTCTTGCGCATACCGAAAGACTTACCCCGTACGTCGCTGATACGGCGCTGCTTCTCGATCAGGCACTGAAGAGGGATGAGGTTGTTCTTCTCGAGGGTGGCCAGGCAACTCTGCTCGACGTGGATCACGGCACCTATCCGTTCGTCACCTCATCGAACGCGACTGCCGGTGGTGCGTGTACGGGTGCGGGAATCTCACCGATTGCTGTTACTCGCGTCATCGCGATCGCCAAGGCCTACATCACTCGCGTTGGTGAAGGCCCGTTCCCGACGGAGCTGTTCGACGAGGACGGCGAAAAGCTGCGCAAGATTGGGGCGGAGTTCGGCACGACGACGGGACGCCCCCGACGCTGCGGCTGGTTTGATCTGCCTATCGCGCGTTATGCCTCTCGTATCAACGGGATTACTGACCTGGTTGTCACGAAACTTGATGTGCTTAGTGGCTGGGAGCAGATCCCGGTTTGCGTCGCCTACGAGGTGGACGGTGAACGTCACGACGAACTGCCCATGACGCAGACGGGCTTCCACCACGCGAAGCCGATCTACGAGTTCCTACCGGGCTGGACGCAGGACATCTCGTCGGCTCGCAGCCTCGAGGATCTGCCCGCCAACGCGCAGGCGTACGTGCAGTTCTTGGAAGATCGCTGTGGCTCGCGCATCTCTGCGATCGGCGTTGGCCCGGAACGCGAGCAAACGATCGTGCTCCGCGACCTGTTGAACTAGGTTCGAAGATGACGCGTTAACCGGATTTCTAGCTGGGCAATAAACTGCGGCAAATACTTACGTTCGTCATCTGTGGTGTGCAATGCTCAGGTGGCCGCGGCTCCGGGGGCACCAAAACATGAGCCGCATTTCGGCGCAGATGCTGCGCGATGGAGGAATTGCTGTGCTCAAAGGTTTTCGTCAGTTCATTGCTCAAGGCAACGTGCTCGATCTCGCTGTTGCCGTCGTCATTGGTGCCGCGTTCGCAGCTGTCATCAAGGGCTTAGTTGATGGCATCATCAACCCGCTCATCGCCGCAATCTTCGGCAAGCCAGATCTTGCTGGTGTTGGCGCCTTCACCATCAATGGTGCACAGTTCAGCATCGGCGCGGTGCTGGCCCCGTTGTTCACGTTCTTGGTGACCGCGGCTGCAATCTACTTCTTCGTGATCGTGCCCTACAACGCGATGAAGGCACGCATGACCAAGCCCGTCGAGGCGGTCGACGAGACGCCGGAAGACATCGCCTTGCTTCGCGAGATCCGCGACGCGCTGAAGGCGCGCTAGTACCGCAACGCCGGTGCTGTGGACGACGATGTCGTCATGGCTCATTCGATCCGATCTGCGCAGCTCGCTGATCACCCATCGGTGATTGCTGTTGTTGATGACTGGTGGGGTGGGCGACGCATGGCCGCACTACTGCCATCTCTGTTCTTCGAGCACTTCGGAGGAACCTCGTTGATTGCCAAGGATGATGCGGGGGAGTTAGCCGGGTTCCTTGTCGGCTTCGACTCACCCGATCATCCCGGTGATGCGTATGTGCATTTCGTCGGTGTTCGACCAGACATGCGACGAATCGCTCTGGGTCGCGACCTGCACGATCAGTTCGCCCGCGATGCTGCGTCACGCGGGATTACGAAGGTTCGGTGTGTGACCTCGACGGCCAACGATGCGTCCGTGGCGTTCCACACTGCCATCGGGTTTCAGGTTGAGGGGGTCGATGCACCCGTTGAGATCGACGGCCTAGATGATGTGGTCGGACATGTGCGGTTGGTGCGAGATCTGACAGGTGGGATCAATGTTTGAACCGAGGCAGGATGCTCGACCCACCGATACTCCATGGCCTACCGTCGATTGGAATCCACCGCAGAATCTAGTTCTCGTAGGGGACTGGGTTGAACTTCGTCCGTCGGTGCCCGCTGATGGGGCCGAGTTGCGGGCCGCCTTGGCTGAACCCGAGGTGTGGACGCACATTCCTGGCGGGCCGCTGGTCGACGATGCCGCCGCCGAGGCGTGGATCCAGGTGACGATTGATCGTGGCTGGTTCCCGTGGACCGTGCGGCTACGCCGGGATGTGGGTGAGCGCAGCGTAGGCGCGGTGGTCGGGTGGACCTCATTCTTGGACATCTCCCCAGCGGACGGTCGAATCGAGATCGGTAACACCGCTTACGACCCGGGAGTGTGGGGGTCGTCGGTCAACCCTGAAACCAAACTGCTGCTTCTGACGTACGCGTTCGACTCCGTCGGGATGGGCCGGGTTCAGCTCAAGACTGACATCCGAAACCATCGTTCCCAGCAGGCGATCGCGCGGCTCGGTGCACAGTTTGAGGGCGTTTTACGCCGCTACCAGCGTCGCGGTGATGGCACGGTTCGCGACACCGTCATGTTCTCGATCACGTCTGAGGAATGGCCTGCAGTGCGGGCTGGGCTTGAAACCCGCGTCGGTTGATCAACCCGCTGCTTTGGCCCCCGCTGGCACTAGGCCGTACTCTTGCGTCAATCCGTCGCATTGGGAGTCGATATGAGCACTGAATTCACGCCAAACCCCGCACGTGGCCAAGAGGTCTACGACCTGGACCGCGCGCACGTATTCCACTCGTGGTCTGCCCAGGGCCCGTTGAATCCCATGCTCATCGCCGGTGGCGAGGGTTCGTACGTCTGGGACTACGACGGTAAGCGCTTCCTGGACTTCTCCAGCCAGCTGGTGAACACCAACATCGGCCACCAGCACCCAAAGGTCGTAGCCGCAATTCAGGAGCAGGCAGCAAAGCTTGCAACGGTGGCTCCCCAGCACGCGAACGAGGCACGTGGCGAAGCTGCGAAGCGCATCGTTGACCTTTCGCCGGAAGGTTTGAACAAGGTCTTCTTCACCAACGGTGGCGCGGATGCGATCGAGAACGCGATCCGCATGGCCCGCTTGCACACTGGTCGTCGCAAGGTTATGTCGTTCTACCGCTCGTACCACGGCAACACCGGTGCTGCGATTGTTGCCACTGGCGACCCACGTCGCTGGCCGAATGAGATGGCCGAGGGTCACGTGCACTTCTTCGGCCCTTATCTCTACCGCTCAGCGTTCTGGGCTACGAGTGAGGCCGAGGAATGCGAGCGTGCACTACAGCACCTCGAGAACGTCATCACGTTCGAGGGACCAAACACCATCGCAACCATTCTCGTTGAGACGGTCGTTGGCACTGCTGGTGTGCTGGTTCCGCCGCCCGGTTACCTCGAGGGTGTGCGCGCACTATGCGACAAGTTCGGCATCATCTTGATTCTCGACGAGGTCATGGCCGGCTTTGGTCGTACCGGTGAATGGTTCGCCTTCGACAACTTCAACGTGAAGCCCGATCTTGTGACCTTCGCGAAGGGTTCGAACTCCGGCTACGTCCCCGTCGGCGGTGTCATCATCAGCGACGAGATCGCGGCCACGTTCAATGAGCGGGTGTTCCCCGGTGGCCTCACGTACTCCGGTCACCCGCTGGCCTGTGCGTCCATCGTCGGATCGATCGATGCGATGAAGGAAGAGGGCATCGTTGAAAACGCTAAGCGGATTGGTGCTGACGTGATTGGCCCAGGGCTTCGTGACTTGGCCGAGCGTCACAAGGTGATCGGTGAAGTGCGTGGTCTGGGTGTCTTCTGGGCGCTTGATCTGGTTACCGATCGTGCAACGCGTGAACCACTGGCTCCCTACGGTGGAACGTCGCCTGCCATGGGCCAACTGGTTGCCGAGTGCAAGAAGCGCGGTCTGCTGCCCTTCACCAACTTCAACCGCCTCCACGTCGTGCCGCCATGCACGGTCAGCGATACCGAGGCCAAGGATGGTCTGGCCATTCTTGATGAGGTCTTCACGCAGATCGACTCGCACTACGTCGGCGCCTGATTTCATCTGCACCGTTGGTTAGGTTGTCCGTATGACAACTGCGCCTGAGGACTTACTCGATACCGTTCAGCAGCGTCAACTTGCTGCGAGCCTTTTTAACCGTGTCTGGGATCTCCTAGATGCCGGCGACAATCGATCGGCGGACGAGACGGCCGAGATGATTGATGCCGCCCACGCGAGCCGTTACCTGTGGCGTCGCTTAGGCGGTAAGGAGCAAGCCGTCGTGGGCGAATGGCAGATTAGTCGCGCGTACGCATCGGCTGGCCTCGGTGCCGAGGCCGTGCGTCACGCAGAGTTGTCAGAGCAGATTCTCGGCGACGGTCTGGATTGCTCTGATTGGATCCCGGCTTCCGTTCATGAGGGTATGGCGCGAGCGCTCTTGGCCTCTGGCGATCACACGGCGGCTCGGGCACTTGCAGCCGCTGCTGTCGTCGCACTCGATCGCATTTCCGATCCAGAGGATCGCGAACTGATCACTTCCCAGTTGGCTGAACTCAATCTGGACTAGGTCGGTTAGCCGGTTTGTTCGGAGCATGTCCGATCCCATGACCTGGTGTCGATAGGGTCTGCGTATGAAGGTACTTGTACTCGGCTCGGGCGCCCGTGAGCACGCCATCGTGCGCGCTCTCAGCCAAGATCCTGATGTCACGCAGATTCACGTAGCCCCCGGTAATGCCGGTATTGCCGCGGACGCGGTTGTGCACGCGCTGGATCTCACAGACGCGATGGCTCCCACCGCTCTGGCCAGCGAGCTAGGTATCGACTTGGTGATCATCGGACCCGAAGGTCCGCTCGTTATTGGTGCCGCTGATCGACTGCGCGAGGCTGGTATCAACGTCTTCGGGCCGAGTGGTGCGGCCGCGCAACTTGAAGGAAGTAAGGCCTTCGCCAAAGAAATCATGGCCGAGGCAGGTGTGCCCACGGCCTTGGCACATGTATGCGACACCCGCGCCGAGGTTGAGGCGGCACTCGATCAGTTCGGCGCCCCGTATGTTGTGAAGGACGATGGCCTGGCAGCGGGCAAAGGCGTGGTCGTCACCGATGATCGGGCCGAAGCGATCGAACATGCGCTGTCATGTTTTGAAAAGCAAGATGGCCGGGTTGTGATCGAGGAATACCTTGATGGGCCAGAGGTTTCGCTGCTGTGCATCACTGACGGACTTGCTGTCATACCGCTGCTGCCCGCTCAGGATTTTAAGCGGGTATTCGACGGTGATCTCGGGCCCAACACCGGCGGTATGGGTGCCTACGCACCCCTGCCCTGGGCACCAGCAGGCATGGTCGAAGAGGTTGTCGCACGGGTTGTGCAGCCGACGGTTGATGAACTTCGACACCGTGGCACGCCATTTTGTGGCGTGGTTTATGCAGGTCTTGCGCTCACCTCGCGTGGTGTCCGAGTTATCGAATTTAACGCGCGGTTTGGCGATCCGGAGACCCAAGTTGTACTTGCCCTGTTAAAGACGCAGCTGTCCCATGTGCTGGAGGCAGCGGCCACTGGGCATCTGGCGGATTTCGGACCGCTTGCGTGGCACGAGGGTTCGGCCGTAACCGTCGTCGTTGCAGCCGAAAACTATCCTGCGAACCCAATGACCGGTGATGTTGTGACTATCCAAGACGGGCTTGGTGAGGCCTATGTCTTGCATGCCGGAACCAAGCGTGACGAACACGGTGCGGTTGTTACGGCCGGTGGACGCGTTCTGTCGGTAGTCGCGACGGGAGCAAGCCTTGGGCAAGCCCGCGAGAACGTGTACGTCGCGGTGAATCATGTGGAGATTCGAGGGAGCCACCATCGCAGCGATATTGCGTTGGCAGCTGATGAAGGCCGGGTGCACGTACCGTCCTGAGCGCGGCGTTTGTTCCTTGAACGCGGAGTTGAGAGACTAGGGGCCTCTGCACCGCTGACAGTGAAGGCTCCACATGCCCAGCACTCCGCTGATCCCTGATGTTCTGGCTTCGAGGTACGCCTCGACGGCGATGGCCACGATTTGGTCGCCTGAGCACAAGATCATCCTTGAGCGTCAGCTGTGGGTGGCTGTCCTGAAGGCTCAGCGTGAGCTCGGCGTTGACGTGCCCGATGGTGTGATCGAGTCCTACGAGGCGGTCGTCGAGCAGGTAAATCTTGACTCCATTCGCGCCCGCGAGGCGGTAACTCGTCACGATGTGAAGGCCCGTATCGAGGAATTCTCCGCTCTCGCCGGACATGAACACATCCACAAGGGGATGACGAGCCGCGATCTCACCGAGAACGTTGAGCAGCTTCAGATTTTGGCGTCGCTGAATGTCACCCGTGACAAGGTTGTCGCCGTTCTTGCTCGCCTGGCCGCAGGTGCGATCGAGTACGACGAGCTCGCGATGGCTGGCCGATCACATAACGTCGCCGCCCAGATGACGACGCTAGGTAAGCGGTTCGCATCGGCTGCAGACGAACTCCTCGTCGCGCATCGGCGACTCGAGGAATTGATTACCCGCTACCCGTTGCGGGGGATCAAGGGGCCGATGGGTACCTCGCAGGACATGCTCGATCTGCTTGACGGACGTTCGGACAAACTGGATGAGCTTGAGGATCGCGTGGCCGCTCATCTTGGCTTCTCGCAGGTGTTCACCAGTGTTGGCCAGGTGTATCCGCGGTCTCTGGATTACGACGTTGTCACCGCTCTGGTTCAACTTGCCGCGGGTCCGTCGTCGTTTGCAACGACGATTCGCCTCATGGCCGGTCTTGAACTCGTGACCGAGGGTTTCAAGGCAGGCCAGGTCGGCTCAAGTGCCATGCCGCACAAGATGAATACGCGTTCGTGTGAGCGGGTTAATGGGTTCTCGGTCGTCTTGCGTGGCTATGCATCGATGGTGGGTGAACTGGCCGGAAACCAGTGGAATGAAGGCGATGTGGCCTGCTCGGTAGTACGTCGCGTCGCGCTGCCTGACTCTTTCTTCGCGATCGACGGCTTGCTCGAAACGTTCCTCACGGTGCTGGATGAGTTTGGTGCCTACCCGGCGGTGGCCGAGCGAGAACTGTCGCGCTATCTACCATTCTTGGCCACGACTAAGGTGCTCATTGCTGCTGTTCGCAATGGTATTGGCCGTGAGACCGCGCATGAGGTGATCAAGGAGCACGCGGTAGCGGTCGCGCTAGACATGCGCCAACGAGGCTTGGAAGGTAATGATCTATTCGCGCGCTTGGCAGCTGACGGGCGACTCGGGCTCTCCGCGGACGATCTAGCAGCGCTGATTGCCGAGCCGATGGAGTTCACTGGTGCCGCTCGCGCTCAGGTTTCGGCCGTGGTTGATGAAATTGAGCACTTGGTCGCCGAACGTCCTGATGCGGCGGTGTACTCACCTGAACCGATCCTGTAGCTCGTCTGACCGGTAGGGTCTTCGTTGTCCGGCATTGTCACGATGAATGGAGTTCGGTGAGCATTACTGATCCTGGTTACGACCTACCTGAGGGCTACACGCACATCTATTCGGGCAAGGTCCGCGACCTCTATCGCACACCGGATGATCGGCTGCTTTTCGTTGCGAGTGACCGCATCTCGGCCTACGACTGGATTTTGGCCACGCCAATTCCGGATAAGGGTCGGATTCTTACTGCCATGTCACTGTGGTGGTTTGACCGGATCGACGACATCGTTCCTCATCACGTCATTTCAACGCGAGTTCCAGACGCTGTGGCTCGGCGCGGAATGATCTGCGCGAACCTCGACATGTTCCCAGTTGAGTGTGTGGTGCGCGGCTACCTGGCTGGCTCGGGGCTGACGGAGTACCGCGAGAAGGCCTCGGTCTGCGGAGTGAATCTTCCGCCTGGCCTCAAGGATGGGTCGCGGCTACCTAAGACGATCTTCACACCAGCAACCAAGGCTCCGCAGGGCGAGCACGACGAGAACGTCACCTTCGATGAGGTGATGGCCGTGATTGGTCAGGAGGAGGCGCAGATGCTGCGTCGACTTAGTCTGGCTGTGTACGAACGTGCCGCTGAGATTGCTGACGATCGCGACTTGATCCTCGCCGACACGAAGTTTGAGTTCGGTACGCAGGCCGATGGCACAATCGTGTTAGCTGACGAGATCTTGACCCCTGATTCCTCTCGGTACTGGCCAGCAGATGGCTGGGAGCCTGGACACCCGCAGCCATCTTTCGACAAGCAGTACGTGCGTGACTGGCTAACCTCGCCTGAATCTGGCTGGGATCGACACTCGGGGCAGGCTCCGCCGCCGCTGCCGGATGAGGTTGTGGAGAAGACTCGTCAGAAGTACATCGAGGCCTACGAACGTCTCACCGGAAAGCGTTTCAACTAACATCCCGCACCCTCCACAGTGTCGTGGCTGGGGACCGATAGGATCGGAACTACCGTCAAACCCTGGGAGCGTGCCGTGGCCCGCGTCGTCGTCGACGTACTTCTCAAGCCAGAGATCCTTGACCCGCAAGGTAAAGCCGTCGAGGGAGCACTTGGCCGACTTGGCCTCAGCGGCGTCTCGTCGGTTCGTCAAGGTAAAACGTTCACCATCGATGTCGATGGTGACTTAGATGATGCGCGGCTCGCTCAACTCCATGAGTTGGCCAGCAGCCTGCTGTCGAACCCAGTGATCGAGGACTACTCGATCCGCGAGGTCACAGCGTGACCACTGGGATGCGCATTGGGGTGGTGACCTTCCCCGGCTCACTCGACGATCGCGATGCAGCAAGGGCCATCCGGGTAGCCGGTGGTGAGGCTGTCTCGCTCTGGCATGCAGACGCTGATCTTCATGGTGTTGACGCAGTGGTCCTGCCCGGTGGATTTTCCTACGGTGACTACCTGCGCTGTGGAGCGATCGCTCGGTTCGCACCGGTAATGACGCCGCTGATTGATGCTGCCAAGGGCGGACTCCCGATCCTTGGTATTTGCAATGGTTTTCAGGTCCTGTGCGAATCCCACCTGCTGCCTGGGGCACTCGTGCGAAACGACCATCTGCACTTCATTTGCCGTGATCAGAAGCTGCGAATTGAAAGTACGTCTACGGCTTGGACGTCAGGGTTTGAAGTTGGGCAGGAAATTGTGATCCCGCTCAAGAACGGTGAAGGCGGGTACGTCGCCGACGAGAACACCCTCGATCAACTTGAGGGAGAGGGGCGCGTGGTCGCTCGCTATCTCGACATCAACCCCAACGGCAGCAGACGCGATATAGCCGGCATCACCAATGAGCGTGGGAACGTCGTCGGCCTGATGCCGCATCCCGAGCATGCTGTGGAGTCACTGACCGGTCCAACGACGGATGGTTTGGGTTTCTTCACGTCCGTTCTGACGAGCCTGGTGAACCGATGAGCCGCCACGTAGACACAGTTACAGATGCCGCAGCTAACCCTGACGCGGCGCAGCCATTCGCCGAACTGGGCTTGAAACCCGATGAGTATCAGCAGATCCGCGAGATCCTTGGCCGTCGACCAACCTCGGCCGAACTCGCCATGTACTCGGTCATGTGGAGCGAGCATTGCTCGTACAAATCCAGCAAAGTGCACTTGCGTCAGTTCGGTGACAAGAAGCCGGAAACCGATGCACTACTCGTAGGCATCGGTGAAAACGCTGGTGTTGTGGACATTGGTGACGGCTGGGCCGTGACGTTCAAGGTCGAGTCACACAATCACCCCTCGTACGTCGAGCCATACCAAGGTGCCGCGACGGGTATTGGTGGAATCGTTCGCGACATTCTGTCAATGGGTGCTCGCCCGGTTGCTGTTATGGATCCACTTCGTTTTGGCGCCGCTGACCATCCAGACACTCGTCGAGTTTTGCCCGGCGTTGTTGCGGGAATCGGTGGGTATGGCAACTGCCTTGGCCTACCGAACATCGGTGGCGAGGTTGTCTTTGACTCCTCGTATCAAGGCAATCCGCTTGTGAACGCTCTGTGCGTCGGCACGATGCGTCATGAAGATATCCACCTTGCCAGTGCGAAGGGTGTGGGGAACCTCGTCGTTCTCTACGGTGCCAAGACCGGTGGAGACGGTATCGGTGGCGTTTCGGTGCTTGCGTCGGAAACGTTCGACGAAGGTGGCCCAGCTAAGCGACCAAGCGTTCAAGTGGGTGATCCATTCATGGAGAAACTGCTGATCGAATGCACCCTTGAGGTGCTGCACGCGGGCTTGGTCGAGGGTATTCAAGATCTTGGTGGCGCTGGAATCTCATGTGCAACAAGTGAATTAGCAAGCAACGGAGAAGGCGGAATGCACGTCCGCCTAGACGCGGTTCCGCTACGCGATGCCACGCTCACTCCTGAAGAAATCCTGATGAGTGAGTCTCAGGAGCGCATGTGTGCGGTTGTCACGCCTGAAAAGATCGACGCGTTCCTCGCGATCTGTCGTAAGTGGGATGTGACGGCGGATGTGATCGGTGAGGTCACCTCAACGGGACGTCTAGTGATCGAATGGCATGGCGAGATCATCGTCGACGTTCCACCGCGCACGGTGGCTCATGACGGACCCGTCTACAACCGTCCGCTGGCTCGTCCGGATTGGCAGGACGAACTCATCGCTTCTGGCTCAAGCGAACTGGCGCGTCCATCCACTGCAGTCGAAATCCGCGACACGATCATGACGATGGTCGCGTCACCTAATCTCGCGGCCAAAACGTGGATTACGTCGCAGTACGACCGTTACGTGCTCGGTAACACTGTTCTGGCTCAGCCAGAGGACTCCGGCATGGTGCGGGTTGACGAAGTAACGGGTCGCGGTGTAGCTGTCTCGACGGATTGCAACGGGCGCTTTGCCAAGCTGGATCCCTACAACGGTGCGAAGTTGGCACTGGCTGAGGCGTACCGCAATGTCGCTGCAACCGGTGCTGCGCCGCTGGCCGTCACCAACTGCCTTAACTTTGGCTCGCCCGAAGATCCGGCCGTTATGTGGCAGTTCAGCGAAGCTGTGCGTGGGCTTGCTGATGGTTGCCTAGAACTGGGCACACCGGTTACCGGAGGCAACGTCAGTTTCTACAATCAGACTGGCGACACTGCGATTCACCCTACGCCGGTTGTTGGCGTCCTCGGCGTGATCGAGGATGTCACCAAGCGAACCCCGATGGGCTTTGCTTCGGCTGGTGACGTCGTGCTACTTCTCGGGGAAACCAGAGACGAGCTGGACGGCTCAGAGTGGGCTCATGTCGTGCACGGACACCTTGGTGGGGTCCCGCCGAAGGTCGACTTAGCCGCGGAAATGGTGTTAGCTGCGCTACTCGTTGAATTCGGTGGAACGGGTGCTTTGACTGCGGCTCATGATCTTTCAGATGGTGGTGTCGCACAAGCTCTCGTCGAAATGGCATTGCGGCGTGGTGTGGGCGCCATGATCTCTCTGCCGGCCGAGCACGATGCGTTCGTCGCACTCTTCTCCGAGTCAACGGCTCGCGTCATCGTCACGGTCTCGCCGGCACGTTTCGACGAGGTCATGTCGGCGGCCGCTGCTGCTGGTGTTCTCGTTACTAGGATTGGTTCTGTTGGTGAGGCCGGCAGCGATCTCGTGATTGAAAATGTCGTCGGTGATTCTGTGACCTTGAGCCTCGCTGAGCTTTCACAGGCATCCGAGGCTACGCTGCCCGCACTTTTCGGCTAAGTCGGAATCGAGTGGATCGAAACGGCTAGTCAAAGGTCGGGGGTGGAAACGTGACGTGGTTTGAGGCGGCACATGAGGTTCTGGACTTGTACGCCGCTAACGAAAAGCCGTCACGAGATCTGGAGAAGGCTGCAGTCAAGGCCAGCCTTGCCCGATTAGTGGAGCTTGCGCCCGGTCGAGCGGTAGAAGTGCGGATCCCGCCGCACGCGGCCGTGCAAGTCATTGGCGGTACGTCCCATCGTCGCGGTACTCCGCCAGCTGTTGTTGAGTGTGACGGGCGCACGTGGTTGTCCCTTGCCACCGGCGCCATGTCATGGCACGACGGCCTGATGTCAGGAAAGTTGCATGCAAGCGGCGCTCGAAGTGATTTATCCGGGCTTCTGCCGATCCCGAACGTGCCCTTGGATTATGGGCATACGGATATTCCCTGATTCGCGTTGAACCCGCGAACACTCTCCGACCTTGCGCTGCTAACGCGACCGTGTCCGTATAGGGTCGCTGCTGCGCAACGATGCGGTTCGCCGCGCGCTGCGCAACCGTGGGCGCGGCTCGCGGCGCGCACGACTAACCAAGGGGATCGATGTCTATCAGTGACGAGTCCGTCGCCAATGGGCGAACGGGGATCGCCGTGCGCCTTCGAGGTCTGCGTAAAACCTTCGGCGATGTGGTCGCCGTGGACAGTGTTGACCTGGATATCGCTGACGGTGAGTTTCTGACTCTGCTTGGGCCGTCGGGCTCCGGCAAGACCACCGTACTTCGGATGATCGCAGGGTTTGAGCTTCCGACCGCGGGATTGATTGAGCTTGCTGGCACTGATGTCTCGACCTTGCCACCGTTCCAGCGAGACGTGAACACCGTCTTCCAGGATTACGCACTTTTCCCGCATCTGACTGTTCAGGACAATGTCGAATATGGCCTCAAGGTCAAGGGTGTTGGCAAGCAGGATCGTCGAGCCCGCGCTTCGGAGGCACTCGCTTCCGTGCAACTTGATGGCTATGGAAGCCGCAAGCCCAACGAAATGTCGGGTGGCCAACGTCAGCGGGTCGCATTGGCTCGAGCATTGGTGAATCGGCCGAGGGTACTTCTACTCGACGAGCCCCTTGGTGCCCTCGACCTCAAGCTGCGAGAGCAAATGCAAGTCGAGCTCAAAGCCATTCAGCGTGACGTCGGCATCACGTTTGTCTTCGTAACCCATGATCAAGAAGAAGCGCTCACCATGAGCGACCGAATCGCAGTGTTCAACGCTGGGCGTATTGAACAGGTCGGCTCCCCGTCCGACGTGTACGAGCGTCCGAGCTCAGAGTTTGTTGCGGGTTTCGTTGGCACGTCGAATCTCCTGCGTGAGGAGACGGCGCGCAAAGTGCTAGGTGCTGAGGGGGTCTTCAGCATTCGCCCCGAAAAAATTCGCATCGCGTCCCCAGCTGCGGAGCCGGCGAACAACGAACATCATGTTGACGGAACGGTTGCTGAAGTCATCTATGTTGGCGACGCCACTCGCTACGTCGTCGATATCGATCCAGGTGGACGGCTCGTCGCCCTGTCGCAAAACGCGACGACCTCGTCATCGCAAGCTCTTGAAAAGCGCGGTGAGCGAGTGCGGTTGATGTGGGACCGCGAATACGAATACAAGGTTCATGGCTGAGTCCAATCGGGCCCAAACAACGTAACAAAGTCATCACTAACCGACGAAATGTCAATGAATCCAGATAGTTAGACGCGAAGATCTACCCATAAGGCAATCACCTTCCGATCCGGAAGACACAACACGATAGGAGGACGCAGGTGCAGCGAATATCGCGCTTGCTTACGATCACGGCGGCCTCGGCTGCTGTTGCACTGCTCGCGGCTGCTTGTGGCTCTAGCTCCACGGGTGGCGGTTCGGGCGCAAGCTCGTCACCAACCGGTCGTCCTGCCCCACCGGCCATGACGGCAGCTACCTCCGTCGGTACTGGCGAAGGACAACTGAACCTCATTGCTTGGGCCGGCTACGCCGAGAATGGCTCGACTGATCCCAAGGTCGACTGGGTCACTCCTTTCACCGAAGCGACTGGCTGCAAGGTCAACGTCAAGATCGGTAACACGTCTGACGAGATGGTCACCCTTATGAAGACCGGTCAGTACGACGGTGTTTCAGCCTCAGGTGACGCAAGCTTGCGCCTTATCTACGGTGGCGATGTTGCGCCCGTCAACACGGACCTTGTTCCTAACTACGCGACCATCTCAGAGTTCCTAAAGATGAAGGCGTGGAACTCAGTCAATGGCGTGTCGTATGGCATTCCGCACGGTTGGGGCGCCAACGTCCTTGCCTACAACACTGCCGCTGTGAACCCAGCGCCAACCTCAATGGGCGCGCTGTTCGACGCGAACTCCCCGTACAAGGGCAAGATCTCGATCTATGACTCACCGACGTACATCGCTGACGCGGCGCTTTACCTCATGCGTACCAAGCCAGACCTAAAGATCACGAACCCGTACGCACTCGATGACACCCAGTTCCAGGCCGCCGTCGATCTGTTGAAGGTCCAGCGTCCGCTGGTCAGCAGTTACTGGGCTGACTACACCCACCAGGTGTCGTCGTTCGATTCACAGGAGAGCGTGCTTGGTACCTCGTGGCAGGTTAACGCCAACCTCGTTAACGCTGACGGCAAGGTCAAGGTGAACTCGCTGGTCCCGTCTGAAGGTGCGACTGGTTGGTCGGACACGTGGATGCTTGCATCGAAGGCGGCGCACCCGAACTGCATGTACAAGTGGATGGATTGGATCACCTCCCCGAAGGTGAACGATCAGGTTGCTGAGTGGTTCGGTGAAGCACCGGCGCAGACGAAGGCCTGCGATATTGCCACGGCCGGATTCTGCGATCAGTTCCACGCACTCGATGCGGCTTACGCCGACTCGATCTACTACTGGACGACGCCAACGGCCAACTGCCTTGATGGTCGCGGTGATATCTGCAAGGACTATGCGGCCTGGGTCCAAGCCTGGACTGAAATCAAGGGTTGATGTCTGCAGTAACAACGGAACCGATGACGAGCCCTCCCTCGGGGGGCTCGTCATCGGGTTCTGCCTTCCTCTACCGTCACCCGCGTTTGCGTCTGACAGGCCTGCTTACCGCGCCGATGCTGTGGCTTGGCGTTCTCTACCTCGGTTCGCTAGCGATCATGCTCATTGCTGCGTTCTGGAGCACCGACGAGTTCACCGGCCAGCTCATCAAGACGCCTACGCTAAAAAACTTTCACACCTTGCTGACGGGTCAGGTGTATTGGGTTGTTGCGCTTCGCACCCTCGGAATCGCGGTCGCTGTAACGCTGATTGACATGGTTCTCGCTGTGCCGATTGCGTTCACCGCTGCGAAGGTTGTGAAGAGCCGGGGTCTTCGATACGCGCTTGTGATAGCAGTGACGATGCCGCTTTGGGCGGGGTACCTCGTCAAGGGCTATGCGATGGAGACGATGTTCATCAATAACGGCGTCATCGACTGGATGCTCGCCCCGCTGGGGCTTAAAGGGCCCGGCCTCGGCATTCCGGCAACGGTATTCTCGCTCGCCTACCTGTGGCTGCCCTACATGATTTTGCCGATCTACGCTGGCCTTGAACGCCTGCCTGATTCGCTGATGGAAGCATCGGCTGATCTTGGCGCGTCAGCCGGAAAGACGTTCCGCGGTGTGGTTTTGCCGATGATCGTCCCGTCTCTGATCGCTGGTTCGATCTTTACATTCTCCTTGACGCTCGGTGACTACATCATGGTCAAGATTGTCGGGGGCACAACGCAGATGTTTGCGAACATCATTTACGACAACGTTGGCGTGGCGAATAACTTGCCGCTCGCGGCCGCGGCGGCGGTTTTCCCTATTACCGTCATCGTCATCTACCTACTCGCTGTTCGGCGCAGTGGCGCGTTAGAGAACTTGTGAGCGACCGATGAACCTCAGTAAATCGGCGCGTTGGGGTCTGACGGCTATCACCGGAATCGTTCTGATCTTCATTTACTTCCCGCTGTTGGTCATCTTAATCAACTCCTTCAACGCCTCGAAGGTCTTCTCATGGCCTCCGACGGCATGGACGACAGACTGGTGGACGAAGGCTGCCACCAACGATGGGGTGCGGGCCGCACTGCTAACGAGTATCAAGGCCGGAGTCGGTGCAACTCTGATTGCAATAGTCCTTGGCTCGATGGTCGCGTTTGCTGTTGCCAGGTATGACTTCTTCGGCCGGGATTCCATTAGTTTCCTAGTGATCCTGCCGATTGCGCTTCCCGGAATCATCACGGGTATCGCGCTCAATGCCTCATTCAATACGGTCCTTGTTCCGCTCGGAATTAGCTTCGGATTGTTCACGGTAATCCTTGGCCACGCGACGTTCTGCATCGTGGTCGTGTTCAACAACGTTGTTGCACGCCTACGTCGGACTGGCACGTCCCTGGAGGAGGCCGCGATGGACCTCGGCGCTGGCCCCTTCCAGACGTTCCGCGACGTCACCTTCCCGGCGGTGCGATCCGCCCTCGTTGCCGGTGCGCTGTTGGCATTTGCGCTGTCCTTCGATGAAATTGTCGTCACGAGTTTTACCGCCGGTCCCGGCGTCGAAACTTTGCCACAGTGGATCTTCAATAATCTGTTCCGTCCAAATCAGGGTCCGATCATTAACGCTGTTGCTGCCGCCCTGTTGTTGGCTTTCATTGCGCCGGTTTATTTAGCAATGCGTATGTCTGACGGACCGGGTCGAGTGGTACAAGTCGGCGCTGAGCCGTAAAGACCCGCGCGCGAAAGGCCAAAGCCGCAAACCTCAACGCGAAAAAACCTCGTTGGTCACTGCGGTGAGGTGGATACTGGCCGAATGAGCGAGTCAGTTCTATCGCGCCCCGCTAGCGAGCCCGACGACGTTCTCACCTGGGGTCCCGAACCTGGCCAGGTCGCAGATCTGCGTCTTGGCTCGCCTGATCAGCCACTCGCCATCGTCATCCACGGGGGCTTTTGGCGGCCCCGGACCGATCGCACCCATCTGCGTCCGATGGCGCACGCCTTGGCCGAGGCCGGCTATACCGTTCTGAGTCCGGAGTACCGACGGATATCTGGGGATCCAGACGTGACGATGGACGACATCAGGGTTGGCCTGCAGGTGTTGCCCACCGCAGTCCATGGCTATTTCAATGAACGGGTGATCTTGATGGGTCATTCAGCGGGAGGACATCTGGCGCTGTGGGCGGCCGCAATCTGTCCGCCGCCTGGTTTGATCGCCACGATCGCGTCGTCACCCGTCGGCGATCTGCAGGCCGCTGATCGGGCCAATCTGGGCCGTGGGGCGGTGCGCGACTTTCTTGGGATGGCGGCTGACGAACGACCTGATCTTGATCCGGCGCGGTTGCCCCGTCCTGATACCCGCACAATCGTGCTGGCCGGCTCGCTGGATGACGAGGTGCCGACGGCGATCTCGCAGGCCTACGTGCAGGCGCATGAGGGGATCGAATCGCACGTTCTCGCTGGTGTTGGTCACTACGAGTTCATTGACCCGCTCAGTGATGTCTGGACCGTGATTCTCACGACACTGGCCGCCGTTGCGCAGGGGTAGTAATCCGCTCTCGAAAAGACCACTAGACTGTTGCTCGTGCCACGTGGTGACGGACGTCTGAGTCACGATCTTCTCCCCGGCGAGAAGGGTCCGCAGGATGCCTGCGGAGTCTTTGGCGTCTGGGCACCTGACGAGCAGGTAGCCAAGCTCGCGTACTTCGGTCTCTATGCGTTGCAGCATCGTGGCCAAGAGTCCGCCGGGATCGCGGTGAGTGATGGCGCCAATGTCTGGGTCTACAAAGACATGGGCTTGGTGTCGCAGGTTTTCACTGAGGCCGCCCTTGAATCCCTCCAGGGTCATCTTGCGATTGGTCACACGCGATACTCAACGACTGGTTCGAGTATCTGGGAGAACGCTCAACCCACCTTCCGAGCGACGGCTACTGGGCACCTTGCTCTCGGACACAATGGCAACCTGACGAACACGCACGACCTTGCCCGACGGGTGCGCGAACGCGAAGGATCCAACGGCGAATTACCACTGGGTGCATCGCAGTCGACGAGTGACACGGACCTGCTGACATCCCTCATCGCCTCGCACCCAGATCTGTCGATCGAGGCGGCAGCGATGGCGGAGCTTCCGCAGGTTCGTGGCGCCTTTTCCCTTGTCTTTATGGATGAAACGACGCTCTATGCCGCGCGCGATCCGCAGGGAATTCGCCCGCTGACGTTGGGCAAGCTTGAGCGCGGCTGGGTAGTGGCTAGCGAGACGGCTGCGCTCGACATTGTCGGTGCCTCCTTCGTCCGCGAGATCGAGCCGGGTGAATTGATCGCGATTGACGAACATGGGCTGCGCAGTCAGCGCTTCGCCGAAGCGGACCCAAAGGGTTGCTTGTTCGAGTTTGTTTATCTTGCTCGTCCTGACACGACCATCTCTGGGCACGGCGTTCACGCCGTCCGCGTTGAGGTTGGTCGCCAGTTGGCACGGGAGTTCCCCGTCGTAGCAGATCTGGTCATTCCGGTTCCTGAAAGTGGAACCCCCGCCGCCGTCGGTTACGCCCAAGAATCGGGTATTCCATTCGCCCAAGGGCTAGTGAAAAACGCGTACGTTGGCCGTACCTTTATTCAGCCGTCTCAGACCATCCGCCAGCTTGGAATTCGGCTTAAGCTCAACCCGCTGCGTGAGATCGTAGCCGGCCAACGCCTTGTCATTGTTGACGATTCGATCGTCCGGGGAAATACGCAGCGAGCGATTATCCGAATGCTGCGCGAGGCGGGCGCGCGTGAAGTGCACGTACGTATTTCAAGTCCGCCGGTGAAGTGGCCGTGCTTCTATGGAATCGATTTTGCAACTCGAGCTGAACTGGTCGCTAACGGTTTGTCCGTAGACGAGATCTGCACCTCGATTGGTGCGGATTCACTCGGTTACGTATCTCTCGACGGCTTGATCGCATCGACGAACGTTGCCAAGGAACGGCTGTGTCGGGCTTGCTTCGATGGCGTGTACCCGGTCGATCTTCCCGAGCCCGCGATGTTGGGCAAGCATGTTCTCGAGGGGATTGAATCGCGCGCCGCAGATGCTGAGCGGACCCTGTCGCTCGGTGACGACGGCTTGACCACGATGCTTCAAGGTGGCGGGGCGACGGAAGCGTTGAACTTCCCGTGACCAATTCTGAGGGCGTTACCTACGCGGCTGCTGGGGTCGATGTCGAAGCCGGAGAGCATGCAGTTGCGTTAATGAAAGCGTCGATCGCGCGAGCTCAGCGACCCGAAGTGATCGGTGATTTCGGAGGATTTGCAGGGCTTTTCGACATTTCAGCGATCACGAAGTATCAACAGCCGCTGCTTGCTACATCGACTGATGGAGTGGGCACGAAGGTTGTTATCGCGCAGCGAATGGATAAGCACGACACGATCGGGATCGACCTAGTCGCCATGGTCGTCGACGATCTCGTCGTGTGTGGGGCAGAGCCGCTGTTCATGACGGACTACATCGCCACGGGCAAGGTCGTGCCCGAACGCATCGCTGCAATCGTTGCGGGCATCGCCGAAGGGTGTCGGCAGGCAGGCTGTGCACTTGTTGGTGGCGAAACGGCCGAGCATCCGGGCCTGCTCGCCGAAGATGAGTACGACGTCGCAGGTGCGGGCACCGGTGTGGTTGATGCGAAAGATCTCCTTGGCCCGGATCGCGTCCGGGTGGGGGATGTGGCCATTGGTATGCGCTCGAGTGGGTTGCACTCGAATGGTTACTCGCTGGCTCGCCACGTTCTCCTGGCCCATGCAGGCCTATCACTCGACCAATATGTCGACGAACTTGCTCGCACTCTTGGTGAAGAGTTGCTTGAGCCCACGAGGATCTACAGTCTCGATTGCCTAGATCTTGCTCGTTCGTCCGACGTAGATGTGCACGCCTTTAGTCACGTGACCGGTGGCGGATTGGCTGCCAACCTTGCGCGCGTGATTCCAGACAACATTCACATCCGTATCGATCGTTCGACGTGGACTCCGTCACCGATCTTTGACGTTATCCGGCGAGAAGGTTCTGTAGCTCAGGCTGAACTGGAGAAGACGTTCAACATGGGCGTCGGAATGATCGCTCTCGTTGGCCCAGAATCAGCGGACGCTGCGCTCAGCAGGTTGGCTGCCCGAGGTGTTGACGCGTGGGTGCTCGGTGAGGCTGAGCAGCGCTCAGGCCAAGCGGGCGATGCGCCCGCAAAGGGCGGGACGGGTGGCAGCGTCGAACTAACCGGGACAGCCCGCTAACGAGCCGGTACGCGAGGACTACTCGTCCTCGTCGTCATCCTCGTCGTAGTACTTGGCGTATGGATCGTCCTCGAAGACGTCACCGTCTTCGTCCTCAACGTCGTCGAGGACGGTTGAGGACGGTGCCGCCTCAAGGTCATGCTGACGCGAGGCAGACAGTTCAGCTTGGAGAGCACTGAGATCGGTGTTGACCGTCCCGTACTTCAACTCGCGTGCGACCTTAGTCTGCTTGGCTTTGGCCCGGCCGCGCCCCATGGCTCGACCCCCTCACAGGGCTCTCGTGGCCCCTGCTCGACCTACATACTGGTTAGTTACCGCCTGACGCGGATGTGATCACATCATAAACACGTCTCAGGATCAAGTGTGAGCCGGTGTCCACTTATCCGCAGTTGCAGGCGCGTTTCGGTACGCCATCTCGGTGATATTCGCTATCGGCGGAGCGGTTACGTCGAGATCGACCTATCCGGCAGTTCGCAAATCAACTCAAATCAACTAAAGTGGGCGTTAGTGACTAAAGGTTGCTCGGAAAACGCTAGTAGTTGAACGTTCTGGCAGTTAAGGTCAGTCACACGATTTTCGTCAACTGTGAGGATGACATGGCTAGTCGGCAGCCCGAGACAGATGAACTGCTCACCCCGGCTGAGGTCGCGGCGCTCTTTCGCGTTGACCCCAAGACGGTGACTCGTTGGGCCAAGGCCGGCAAGTTGACGTCGATCCGCACGCTGGGTGGCCATCGTCGCTACCGCGCCTCGGAGGTTCGCCAACTTCTCGAAGGCATCCCCGAGCAGCGCCTGCCAGGCGACGCAGAGCTCTCCTAAACCACCGCTGCCTTCATGGTTCGGTTCCTTTACGACGACGACGCCGAGGCGCAGGCTCTGCTGGCCGCGAATGGTGTTGAGTTGGTTGCGGTATCTCAGATCCATGAGCAACTGGCGGTTCACCGCGTGCTGGCAGCCTCCGAAGCTGACGTGCGGGCCGACGTCGTGCTGACTGCTCCCGACGACGCCGATGCGGACACAGGTAACGGTGTGTGGCATGTGAACGCTCAGCATGAAGCGCACACAGTCCTGGAAGGTGTCGGTCTGATCGAGTTCTGGTGCGCTGACAGACCCGTAGCTGCGGTGTTAGAGCCTGGCGACATCATGCTCGTGAAAGGCGCTGAGCATCGGTACAGGCCGCTGACCGATCAGCGTTGGCTTATTCGCTACTCAGGTGGGCCGGAGGCGTCGTTGACTGCGACAGAGACTGGTCGTGTGTCAGAGCCCTGGCCCGTCGTCACGTTTGACTAAACGAGCGCTTCAAGCGGCTTGCTTAGCTACTGCGTAACGCAGACTGTGCGTCCAAGAGTGGCGCAAAGTCAACGCAGGCTGAGCCTTGGAACGGGTTGTCGACGTCGCGTACTAGCAGGATCAGGTACGTGTATGCCAAGGCAAGGACCCCTGGAACTACCCAACGCATGATGGGTGAAGTGAAGTCGACGATCACGAGTAGCAGCATCACGATCGTGACTAACAGGACCATCAGCGCGTAGCCAGCTTTGATGTACGAAGTGTTGCGGATGACCTGCATCCGGCTTAGAGCGTTGGATAAATCACCATTTGTCGCCAGTAGTCGTCCCACGTAATGGCTTGGCGCGCCGGCTTTTTCAACGTCGACGATCAACTGTGCCGCGTCGGCCTGCGCAGCCCACATCTGCTTGTCGCTGATATCGCCGTGAACCCATTTGACGATGGAGTTGGTCAGGGCGGTGACTCGTGGGCCTACCCAGCCGCCGGCGATGTCCTTCACGCTAAGCCCGGCCGTCGCTAATCCCTCGAGTCCTAGCAGTGATTGGCCAAGCACCGCAGGGAATTTCTCCGACTCCTTGTAGTCGGACAGCACTCCGGCGAGCATCAGACCCACGATGATCGTGGCTCCTGTGATGACTGCGCCGGCATCGCTAAATGTCACGAGTCCAGAAATGTCGAGGGCGTTGTGCACTGCGTAACGCGCGACAAGGACAACGACTGCCACTGGCAGGGCTCTAAGCACTAGCTTCCATTGGCTGCCGTAGGTGGGTGGTTTGTCGATGGAATCGGGGCTGGTGTGAGGCGTTGTTGACACCGCAGCAGTATGCCAGCGCGAATGTGGGCAAGCTCGATTGTGTAGGCGGAACGGGGTGATGTTGTGAAGACTTCAATGGTTTGACTTTCAACTAAAAGGCACCTAAGGTACTAATTGAGTCTTCAACTAATCGCCTGTCAAACTAGGAGCAACCAATGTCGACCCTTCTTCACATTTCTGTCAGCCCGATGGGCGATCACAGCATCTCGCGCGGTATCGCCGGCGAGTTCGTCACCGTATGGACCGCTGCCCATGCCGATGGTGTTGTCATCGAGCGCGATCTGGCCGCGAATCCCGTCCCGCACTTGGATGCGGAGGTCATCATGGCCGGATACGTACCCGCCGAGGAGCGCCCCGCGTCACAAGCTGCGAAGCATGACGCCCGCATGGCCTTGATCAACGAGATTCTCGGCGCAGATGAGATCGTGATTTCCACCCCGATGTGGAACTGGAATCTTCCGTCTGTACTCAAGGCCTATTTCGACAACATCATCATTCCGGGCGTGCTCGATGGCTCAGGTGCTGACGGTCTGCGTGGCAAGAAGGTCACGTACATCGTCGCCCAGGGTGGCTCATACGCCGAGGGTGCACCCCGCTTTGGCTGGGATCACCAGACCGAGTACATCCGTCTCGTAGCCTCCGCGTTGGGTGCCACGGACGTCGAGGTCATCACCTCGGAGTTTGGTCTCGCTGGCGTTGCTCCGGGCATGGAGAACTTCCTCGAGCACAAGAACGCCTCGATCGTTGCCGCCACCGAAGCTGCCAAGGCTCGCGCTGCCGCGTAGTACCTTCCTAGTACTCACCTCGCACTTCGATTTAGGACAGTCACGATGTTGCTGATGATCTTTGGAATTGCGCTCGGGCTTATCTGTCTTGCGTCAGCTGCCGGTGACCTTCGTAAAGACCCGAAGGTCACTGAAAGCCTCTACAGCATTGGCGTGAAGGAAAGTCAGCTGCCCGTTCTGGCCGGACTGAAGGTGCTTGGTGCGGCGGGCTTGCTGGTTGGAGTCTGGCTTCCGTGGCTGGGTATTTTGACTGCGGTCTGCTTGTTCCTGTACTTCCTGCTTGCGGTGGTCGCGCATGTGCGCGTCGGCCACAAGGTCGGGCAGTTCGGGCCAGCACTCGGCTTGACTGTGATGGCTTTCGTCGTTGCCTACTTCGAGTTTCGACGCTAGGTAACACAGCACGTCGCATCTGTACTTGATCGGTTTGTGCATCACCACTGCTCGTCCTGACTCTTCGCAGTTGGGGCGAGCAGTGGTTTTTGTTTACCCGTATTTATAACTGGAGTTCGTTGACGAATGTCAGCTGTGTGCCTGCCCCGACGTAGCATGTCGGAAACACTGTCTCGCATTTGGTAGATCGCCACCGGCTGGAGGTTCCTTGGCTGCCATCGGGCAACCCATCGATGCCGGTCGAGGCCAGATCGAATCGGTAACTCCAGACGCAGAGCCCGCCGTCTCGTTAGCGGTTGATCGCCGAGGTCAACGATCTGACATTCAGGCACTGCGAGCTCTCGCCGTTGCCACCGTCGTCATCTTTCATTTGTGGCCGGCCTCAATGCCGAGCGGTTTCATCGGTGTTGATGTTTTCTTCGTCATCTCGGGTTATCTGATCACGAGCCACTTGGTGCGAGATTCCATCTCCACCGGACGGATTTCGCTGGCGCGATTCTGGTCGCGTAGGGCAAAGCGATTGCTGCCAGCGGCGTTCATGGTATTGCTTGTGGTTGAACTCGCGACTTTCGCCTTTGTGCCGATGACGCGCTGGCACCAGTTCTTAACCGAGACGATTGTATCGGCTCTGTACGTTGAGAACTGGTTGTTGTCGGCCAATGCCGTCGATTACATGGCATCGACGAATCCAGCTTCTCCGGTGCAGAACTTCTGGACGCTGTCGGTCGAAGAGCAGTTCTACATCGTGGTCCCGGTGCTGCTCATCGTGACGGCATTCGTGGCCGGTCGGTTCGCGTGGCAGCGACGAGGTGCTTTGGCTGCTGTGCTCGCCGTGGCGGCGGTCTCTAGTTTCGTCTGGGGGGTTGCGCAAACATCGTCCGCACCGCCATTGGCATACCTGTCGACGTTGACTCGGGCATGGGAGTTTGGCGTTGGAGGACTCCTTGGTTTTGTCGCGTGGCGAATCTCGGGGTCTGTTCGCAACCTGCTGACGGCCGTCGGAATCGCGATGATCGTGGCATCGGCGTTTGTCCTGGGTTCGTGGCCGTTCCCAGGCAGTGCCGCATTGCTTCCCGTGATCGGGACCGCCATCGTGATCGCCGCCAACACTGGCCAAGCAACGTGGCTGTCGTCCGTGGGCTCGTGGTCGTGGGTCGCGTTCCTTGGCGCGATTTCATACAGCCTTTATCTCTGGCACTGGCCGTTGATTGTTCTGGTGCCTTTCATAACCGGTAAGCCGCTTGCTGGTTGGGTGAGTATCGCCGTACTTGTGGCCGCGGTTGCCAGTGCCACGTTGTCGTACCACCTCATCGAGAATCCCATGCGCTACGCGAAGACCTTTTCCGACGGAGCCGGTGCTGTTCGTCGGATAGCCGGCGCGGCGGTGATTGGCTCATTCGTCGTCATCCTGCCGTGCATCATTGGTGTCAACACATCCGAAAAGTCGGCAGAGGTGGCCACCGCGAAAGCGGCAGCGCTGATCGCTACGAACCCCGCTTGCCTTGGCGCGCAGGCGATGGATCCGTCCCGCACGCCCTGCGTCAATCCAGCGCTCGATGGGGTGCTTGTTCCTGATCCGATCGCTGCTACACGTGATGATTCGAACCGTGCGCAATGTTGGGCGACGAACGGAGTGTCCGAACTGCGCGTGTGTTCACTCGGCGCTGGCCCGGGGGTTCGCAAACACCTCATTGCAGTTGGTGATTCGCACAACAACACGTTGATTGCGGCGTACGAGCAGATCGCTAAGACCAATCACTGGCAGATCGATGTGGCCGGACATCGCGGGTGTTATTGGACGGCTGCCGTTCAAGTGCAGGACGTTCAATCCCTCGTGGCTGATTGCGAAGCATGGAAGACGAACCTCAATGCTTATGTGCTTGCGCACCCGGAATACGACGGCATCATCACCACCTACGACTACGGGCTTTCCAGCGTCGTCGCGCCAGCAGGTATGACGCAAGATCAGGCGATCGTCGATGGGCTAGTGCGCGCTTGGAAGCCGTTCGCGGATCGGGGAACACCCATCCTGGCCATCAACGACAATCCGCAAGCCGGTCCCGGTCACGCTGACTGTGTTGTGAAGAACGGACTAGCGGCCGCCACTTCCTGTGCGGTTCCGGTCGCAAGCGCGTTCGACGCCTTCAACGGTCTACGACCAGCCGCGGCAGCGACGAAGGGTGCGCACCTCATAGATCTGACGTCCTTCTACTGCAATGACACAAACTGTCCTGCTGTCATTGGGCACGTCGTTGTTTACCGCGACCGTGATCATCTGACGGCGACCTACGTACGAACACTTGCGCCGTACTTAGGTCGCGCGCTTGCCAACGAACTGGGATAAGTGTTGGCTCAACACATGACTGAATCACGACTCGCGCGACTTCCACGTCATGCCCTCGACGATGATCAAGCGGCGGTCTACGACCGCATCGCCGGTGGGCAGCGATCTGTTGGCCCGCAGGCATTTCCGCTCGTCGGCGAGGATGGCGCGTTAGAAGGCCCGTTTAACGCTTACCTCCATCAGCCCGCCCTGGGCGCTGCGTTGGAAGCGCTCGGAGTGGTGATTCGCTACGGGACGTCATTAACCAAGCGCGAGCGTGAAATCGCGATCTTGTTGACGGCTGCGGTGCACGAGTCAGCGTTCGAGCAGTACGCGCATGAGGCGGTAGGTAAGCAGGTCGGACTTACCGATGACGAGATCCAGTCACTGCGCATTGTGGAGGTTGATGTCTTCTCGAATGTGCGGGAACGTGCCGTAGCCGACGTCGTCGTTGCTTTACTCCGTCGAAGCGATCTCAATGACGGCGAATATGCTCGTGCCATTGAGATTCTTGGTGAATCGCTGCTTTTCGAACTGATTGTCCTTGTTGGTCACTACGTCACGGCCGCGATGCAGCTTCGCGTCTTCCGAGTTGGAGCCCCCGACCCGTCGGTCTAACTCACCAGTAGGCGTCAACCTTGTTTCAACTCGGTGAGCACATTTTGAGTGGGCCGACGAACGAGCATGACGATACTCACCAGCGCAATCCAGGCTGGAAAGGCGTAGATGGTCGGCTCTGAGATGGTGACGTTGACGAACTCAATGATGCCGATCGCGTAACTGAGCCAGACCAACCAAGGTGGCAGGGCCCCCGTCGTTCGGCCGAGCGTAGCGGTGGAAAGTATGACCAAGGTTGCCGCGCGTGGAGCGACCACGGAAAGCAGGACAACTGCCATGGCCCGGGAGATTGACGCGGCGCCGGGATCTGGTGCGACACCTCCTACGCGGACGAGGACTGCAGGTGCGGCTAGTGCCGCTGCACCGACGAGAAGGACGACAGCGAACAACACGGCACCACCGAGGAATGCGGTCCCAAAAAGTTTCGGTTCGTTGTCGCCGAGTCGGTTTCGAATTACGCCGATGAACCAAAGAAACGCAAGCGTCGCGAACACCATCAATTGCAGGAGAATAAGTGTGCTTCTTCCTGCGTCGGGACTGGCGTAGAACGTTGATATCTCTAGGGAATCGGCACTGATGCTGGGTGACTCCAGCAGCCCGCGCAGACCTACAGCCCATCCCAGCGCGCATAGCAACCCGGCGACAGCTGCGGACTCGGCGGAGGCCAAACGAGATCTCAACCGAGGTCGGGGAGTCATAGACACAGGTACACATTCCACTCAGTGAGAAGGGACAAAGTCGAGTTTGTCGCGTACTTCGCGGTCGGGGCACACCCATGAGTTGGGTACGGCCGACCATGGGGTACCCGGTAGGAAGCCTTCACGTACGTCTCCACGAGTCATGTCGTAGACATAACCACAGCACGGACAGTGGACCGTAGGTGCATCGGGTTGTGTCGTCAGTATTGAGGCTCCCGTCCTCGACGAACGTGCAGAGCCCGGTGACGAGACGGAATTCGAGGCGTGCATCAATGATGCGCTGACGTTTGCGCGGTGAGAGATTGGCGAGCGATACATCGCCATCAAGATGTGCCACCACCCGCGGGTCCATGACTTGTCGCCACAACACCGGTACTAGGGCGAGCAGGATCAGGTAGGTCAGCACACCGATTCCGAGCCAGATGATCAGAGCGCCAAACAGCACCACACTCATAAGCCATGCCGTTTCGACATCGTTTCGCAAACTCCATGGTCAGTTGCTCCACCTTTCACATTCTGTGTAAGGCAACCACATGCAGATCCCGTACTCAAGGGCGAACGACCTGCAGCGGTTTCTCACAATTGCCTAGCAATCCGCTGGTCGTATGGTGATTCGTTGTATCTATTGGCTAGCGTCGGGCTATGTCGTTGGTTGCTCCACGTGAGTTGGCGCCGGTTCTGGTAGCTGGGCTGTTAGGTGTAGCCGATGTAGAAGCCGGTCCGACCAGCGAGCAATTGATGGTGATCAACTCCGTCGCCCGGCATCTGTGGCGCGTGGATCCCGCCACCTGTTCGGCGGCGGCTCCCGGCGAGATTGCGGCGGCAGTCAGCGATGTGTCGCTGCGTCGACGCTTTGTTCAACTAGCGATCGTCGTGTCGTTCTGTCGTCATCCGAATCTTTCCGAACAGGTCGCACGCGTAGAGAGTTACGCCGCCGCATTGGACATCCACGGCGACCAACTTGATGTGCTGCACTCGTGGATTAGCAGATCCACCGAGCAGGCGAGTGCGGATTTTGTTCGGACGTGCGACGGCTACATCCCGCTGCTGTCGGATACCGTTGCCCCTCCGACTGGCGATGGCGAAATCCTGCCGGAGTTGGAAGTACTTCGTGAGCTCCCCGGGGG
>CAIKEU010000048.1 GCA_903826575.1 uncultured bacterium | reverse complement strand
CGGCACAGGATTCGGAAGGCCTCCATGGCCTCGGTGTCCGTGACAGCGATGTACGTTGCGCGGCCACTGTCTGCGAGCCATGCGTGCTCGGGGCCAACCCCCGGGTAGTCGAGGCCGGCACTGATCGAGTGTGATTCGACCGTCTGCCCGTCCTCATCTTGAAGTACGTACGAGCGCTGACCGTGCAGAACACCAATGGAGCCACCGGTAATAGCCGACGCGTGGCGTCCGGTCTCGACACCATCGCCACCGGCCTCGTATCCGTACAACTTGACGTCAGCATCGTCGACGAAACCAGAGAAGATGCCAATCGCATTCGATCCACCACCGACGCACGCGGTCACTGCATCGGGCAGACGTCCGGTGAGCTCCAACATCTGCGCACGCGACTCAACACCAATGATCCGGTGGAACTCGCGCACCATCTCCGGGAACGGCGCGGGGCCGGCGACCGTGCCAATGATGTAGTGCGTTGAATCGACGTTCGTAACCCAATCGCGCATGGCCTCGTTCATCGCATCCTTAAGCGTGCGACTTCCGGCCGTCACCGCGACCACCTCAGCGCCAAGGAGCTTCATCCGGGCAACGTTCAGCGCCTGACGACGAGTGTCTTCCTCGCCCATGTAAACGACACATTCGAGACCGAACAATGCGGCCGCCGTCGCCGTCGCGACACCATGCTGGCCAGCACCAGTTTCGGCGATGACCCGCTTCTTACCCATCCGCATTGTCAGGAGCGCCTGGCCAAGCACGTTGTTGATTTTGTGTGAACCGGTGTGATTGAGATCCTCACGCTTGAGGAAGACGCGCGCGCCACCAGAAACTTCGCCGAAGCGATGACATTCGGTGATCGGGCTTGGCCGTCCTGTGTACGTCGCGTGCAGGTGAGCTAGCTCCGCCTGAAACTCGGGATCAATCTTCGCTGCGCGGAAGGCTGCGTCAAGTTCATCGAGGGCGACAATGAGCGCTTCAGGAACAAACCGACCACCGAATCGACCGAAGTGGCCTCCGGGGTCAGGGAACTGCGCGTTCCAGGACGTAATCCCGTCGATGGCTGCGCGCAGGTCTCCGGTTAGGTCGGTGCTCATCTGATCTCCTGATCAACGATTCAGTCGCGATTGGTACGTGTTGCAGGGTGCGCCCCAGCCGTCACGAGCTCGTGAACGGCTGCGCGGGGGTCCCCGCCAATAACAAGACTCTCCCCTACTAAGACCGCATCCGCACCTGCATGTGCGTAAGCGAGAACATCATGTGGGCCACGTACACCCGATTCTGCAATGCGCACACAGGAAGACGGGATGCTCGGCGCTACTCGCGCGAACACATCCCGATCCACTTCAAGGGTCTTCAGGTTGCGAACATTCACACCGATGATCGTCGCGCCAGCATCAACTGCGCGTCGGACCTCCTCCTGGTCATGAACCTCAACCAGAGGGGTGAGTCCGATGGTTCGGGCCCGTTCGATCAACGACTCGAGGGCTGACTGATCCAAGGCGGCAACGATCAACAGCGCAATGTCGGCTCCGTAGGCACGCGCTTCCCAGAGTTGATAACTGCTAACGATGAAGTCCTTGCGCAGCACCGGGATGTCAACAGCTGCACGAACCGCCGCGAGGTCAGCAAGTGACCCACCGAATCGACGCTGCTCAGTCAGCACACTGATGCAGTGAGCGCCACCGGCTTCATACTCACTTGCCAGCGCTGCGGGGTCCGCGATTTCAGCCAGAACACCCTTACTCGGGCTCGATCTCTTGACTTCAGCGATCACGCTCACGCCGTCTTGACGCAGGACTGCCTCAGCGTCGATCGACGGCCGCGCACTTTGCGCACGAGCTTTGAGATCCTCGAGCGTCACCCGCGACTGGCGCTCAGCCAGATCAAGGCGCACGCCGTCGAGGATGTCGTCCAACACAGTCACACCATCAGGGTATCTGGCATGACGAATTACACGAAGTCGGGGCGTTTCCTTTAGCAGCTTCTTGACGATCGCTGGAGCGGTGATTCAGTTTGCGGAATTTAGCCATTCAAAGACAGGAACGCCAGGGATGTTGCGAGCCACCGTGAACAGGAGCATGACGACCGTCGCTGCCATCCACAATTGTCGCGTGCGAGCATCCGTGTTTCCCCCATCGTCTGCAGCCGCTTTAGGAGTCGTCTGAGCGTCGGGTTCGTTCCATTCGCGACGAACCCACAGAAGCCAGCCAATTGCGATCGCAGGGATGTACATCACCACAGCCAGAACATTGTGGTTGAGCGCACCAACGACATCACCATGAGCAAGTGAGTGAACCGCTCGTAGGCCACCGCAGCCGGGGCAATCCAGACCGGTGAATGCTTTAAGTGGGCAGATCGGGTAGTGGCCGGGGGTATTGGGATCAACCGCACCGATGTACACCGCAGCCATAACAACTGCGGCTCCGACCAAACCTGGTCCGAGGAGTCGACGGGTACGTGGCTGCACGTGTCCAGACTACGTCGCGAAGGCGCCTGCATGCGTCAACGGGCTGCGACATCTGCGCTGGTTACGCCGCGGACAGACTCGGGGGAACCTGCGCTTCAGCTGGTGGCGTCTTCCGGCGACGGGCCCATACCCATCATGCCCATTACTTTGCCGACAACTAGTCCGAGGACCACGCCACCAACACCACCGATCCAGAACATCGGCCAGTTGCCGATAACCACAGCGACGGTCCCGATCAGCGCCGCGACCATGATGATCGTCACGGCTGTCCAGTTTTGTGCTGTGTTGCCGTGGTATTCGTGCTCGGCGGTCATTGTGGATCCTCCTTGAGAGTTGACCATCATAGTGTGCCAGTTGCACCGTTCGTCATGTCATCGGGACCCGCCGGAGCCTCGGAACGCGCCGCCGCAGTCGGGGACGTCAACGTCGGCGCATCAAGCGTTGGATCTACGCCTTCGTCGAGTTGATCCCAGGCTGATACCGCCCGAGGTGCACGGCCCGACGACTGCTCATTGCGTTCGTATCGTGAGCCCAGATGTGGCCACGTCGATGACTTCAGCAGCGTTATGACGCCGGCGACCACAAAGCAAGCGCCACCAAAGGCAGCGGCAAGCCACCAGATCGACGTCGTGGTTGCCGCCCGAACGAGTTCAGGATCAACATCCCGACCCGCGCGCTCAGACACAGCAGCAACGACGGATGCTCGCTCACCTAGCCCAAACCGAACGGCCAGAATTGTGTCGAGCACACCGACGATAATGAGCACCAAGGCACTGAGGATTCGACCGACCCGACGGGTTGCCACCAGGCCCGCGATCGCAGCCAGGCCGACGATAGCCGTGGCCGCGCCGGCCGGTTGAACGTCCCGGCCGCTCAACTCAACGAGCAGTGCGGGCAATCCAGACTCGGTCAATCGTGTTGTAGACCATGTACGCCCGTAGCCGAGGAACAAAGCGCCCGCACCGATGGCCAGCAGTGCCAAGGTGAGGAGATAGGACCTTGGGGTACCGGACGCTGTTGACGAAGCCGCGGGGCCGTCCGAGCGCAGTGCCTCGTTGGTCATTGCCCCGCCGATCGCATGGTCGACGCAATCGCAACCGCATGCAACACGGCCGCCGCCTTTGCACCGCACTCGGCGAATTCACTCTCGGGCACAGAGTCCGCAACAAGGCCCGCACCGGCTTGCACGTGGGCAACTCCGTCGACGATGACTGCCGTACGGATGGCAATCGCAGTATCTAGATCTCCGGCGAAGTCGAGATAACCGACAGCACCCGCATAAACTCCGCGACGCACTGGCTCGAGTTCATCGATGATTTCCATCGCCCTCGGCTTTGGGGCGCCAGACAGTGTGCCCGCAGGGAACGTCGCAGCGAGCACGTCGTATGCGGTCTTGCCCTGCGATACCTCACCGACAACCGTCGACACGATGTGCATGATGTGGCTGTAGCGCTCAACGGACATGAAGTCGACGACCTCAACTGAACCTGGCGTGCACACCCGGCCAAGGTCGTTACGTCCAAGGTCGACGAGCATCAGATGCTCGGCTCGCTCTTTCTGGTCGGCAAGTAGTTCTTCTGCCAGCGCGGCATCCTGTTCCGGCGTTGCGCCGCGAGGGCGTGAACCGGCAATCGGATGCAAGAGCGCACGACCGTCAGCAACCTTGACCAACGCCTCAGGCGATGAACCGACGATGTCGAGCGCCACAACATCACTGAGACCTTCGTCGGAATCTACCGGAGCAGGGATTCGAAACAGATACATGTACGGACTTGGGTTGGTAACACGAAGGACGCGGTAAACGTCTAAGGCTGACGCTTTGCATGGAGCCGAAAAGCGTTGAGAAAGAACGATTTGGAAGGCATCACCTGCGCGGATGTATTCCTTGCTCGCGTCAACCCCGGCGAGATACTCGGCCTGTGACGTACGTGAGGTGATCTCAACACTGGCCGTCGAATCATATGTGGCCGCCGATGCCGCAGCAGATGTTGCAAGGTCCGCCTGCATGGCGTCGAGCCTACGAACGGCGTCGGCGTAGGCGTCATCGACTCGTTCATCGGTAGCGTCGTAGTTGATGGCGTTAGCGATCAAGAGCACCGACCCATCATGGTGATCGAGAACAGCTAAATCAGTGGCGAGCAGCATCGCGAGCTCAGGGATGCCCAGCTCGTCAGGATTTGCATCGGGCAGTTTTTCCCAGTGTCGCACCACGTCATAGGACAGGTAGCCCACCATTCCACCCGTGAGGGGAGGCAGACCAGGAAGTCGTTCGGTGTGAAGGGCTGCGACGGTATCGCGCAGTGCGATCAGAGGATCGCCATGCTCAGGCAGTCCCACGGGTGCATGACCAAACCAGCGAACCTCGCCGCCTACCTCGGTCAGCATTGCCGCACAGCGAACGCCCACAAATGAGTACCGCGACCATGCCCGTCCATGTTCGGCAGATTCGAGCAGGAAGGTGCCTGCTCGCTCTCCGGCAAGTTTGCGATACAGACCAATGGGAGTTTCACCATCGGCGAGCAGTCGACGTACAACGGGAATCACCCGGCGGTTTTTAGCCAGCGTGCGGAAAGTTTCGAGATCTGGCGATACCGCACCGGAAAAGCCGGTCGCATACATGGTGCGTTGAGTCACGAACTCGAACCTTCCGTATGGCTGGCATCGGAATTGTCTCCGAATGCATGTGGAGTGATCTCCACATCGAAGCAGGTGCGCGAGCCGGTATGGCAAGCCACGCCGGTCTGGTCGACAGTAATCAGCAGCGCATCACCGTCACAGTCCACGCGCACAGATTTCACGACCTGAACATTGCCTGACGTTTCGCCCTTGGCCCAGTATTCTCTGCGCGAGCGCGACCAATACGTCGCTCGACCCGTGGTCAGGGTGCGACGCAGCGCCTCTTCATCCATCCACGCCAACATGAGGACTTCGCCGGTATCCCACTGCTGGGCGATAGCAGCGACCAGACCGTTCACGTCTGGCGACAGCCGCTCACGAACCTGCGTCCAACTGAGGGTGGAATCCATGCCTCTATTGTGCCGGTTGAGCAACAACCTGCCGCATTCAGCATCCGGTCGTACTATGTCGCCATGTCATCCACGGAGCGATATAGCCGCTCAGAACGAGCCGCACTGTGCAATCTGCTGACTGAGGTCGGACCAGATGCCCCAACCCGTTGCGAGGGTTGGACGACGAGGGATCTCGCGGCTCACCTTGTGATTCGCGAATCCCGCCCTGACGCAGGTATCGGTCTTGTGATTCCGGCCTTTGCATCGTGGACGCGCAAAGTTCAAGACCAGGCATCGACGAAGAACTGGCCTGATTTGATTTCCGAGGTGCGCCATGGCCCACCAAAGTGGTCGCCGGCCGCGATACCCGCAGTTGATGAGGCGATGAACACGATCGAGTACTTCGTCCATCACGAAGATGTTCGACGTGCACGACCTGAGTGGGGAGTACGCCAACTCGATGCCGATTTCACCGCCGATTTGTGGTCGCGGCTACCAACCTTCGCCAAGCTACTTACTCGGTCGAGCCCCGTGGGCATCGTGGTGTGCCCGACTGATGGTCCCGCCGCAAACACCGATCTGCGTCTGCGCGATGGGAAGAGCAGCGTGCGGTTGAGCGGCCCCGTTGGCGAACTGGTCTTGGCCCTGTTTGGTCGCGCAACTCGCGGTGTCGACATGATGGGCAGTGAACAGGACATCGCCGCGTTCATCGCCTACCCGCGTTAACGCACAGGGTACCCCGCACTCCTCAACTCTGTCTTGACGTCTGCGATCGTGAGCTGGCCGAAGTGAAAGACGCTGGCTGCGAGTACCGCGTCCGCGCCCGCGACGACGGCTGGCACAAAGTGACTGAGCTTCCCTGCACCACCACTGGCGATGAGTGGCACGTTCACTTCCGCGCGAACTGCCTTGATCAATGCAATATCGAAGCCCTCTTTGGTGCCGTCGGCATCCATTGAGGTTAAAAGGATTTCGCCGGCTCCGAGTTCCGCCACGCGCAACGCCCACGCGATCGCATCAATCCCCGTCGACTCACGTCCACCATGCGTGGTGATCTCCCAACCCGAATCGGTATCTATGCCAGCCGGGCAGCGACGTGCATCAACAGACACGACAACACATTGAGATCCGAATCGTTCAGCGGCCTCCGAGACGAACTCCGGACGATGAATAGCGGCGGTGTTGATTCCCACCTTGTCCGCACCTGCGCGCAACAACCGATCAACATCGTCGACAGTGCGCACTCCCCCGCCGACCGTTAATGGAATGAAGACTTCCTCAGCCGTCCGACGGACAACATCCAAGGTCGTTTCACGATTGCCGCTGCTCGCCGTGATGTCGAGGAAGACGAGTTCATCGGCTCCCTGCAGGTCGTAAGCGCGCGCCAACTCGACCGGGTCGCCCGCATCGCGCAGATCAATGAAATTGACGCCCTTCACAACGCGTCCAGCGTCAACGTCGAGGCAGGGAATGACGCGGATGGCAACGCTCATGAATATCAGCCTAGATGGACAGGTTCAGGTTGGAGCACTGGCTCACAATCCGTCGTGGAAATTCAGGACACGTCTTGCGATGTTCGTCACCCGCGAACTATTGCGCGTCGTCGTCGTAACCTTGTTTGCATGACCAGCACCCCCGCGTCCAGCCCCGAGGTTGATCGGCTCGCCGCCAGCCAGTACATCTCCATGACCACCTACAAGAGGGACGGCACCGCGGTTCCGACCCCGGTTTGGGTAAGTCGCGCGGGTAACAAACTTTTCGTCCTCACAGACGCCCAAGCCGGCAAAGTCAAGCGAATCAGGAATCGCGGACACGTCGTGATCGCGCCATGTGATGCACGTGGCGGCAGCCAGGGCGCCCCCGTTGATGCGTCTGCGCGAATCATTGACGATCCAGCCGAGCTCGCAAAGATAGACGCTCTACACAAGGCCAAGTACGGACTTCAGTACCGTGCGATGGGCCTGTTCACCGCGATCTTTCGCCGAGGCAGCGGCAACATCGGAATTGAACTAACGATCGTCTAAGGCTGGAAATGCTGGTAGTCCATGTAGGAACCACCCCATGTGAAGCCAGCTGCCCGAAACGCCTTCACCGCCGGTGACGAGGCCGTCAGCACTGCGCGCGACGTACGAGTGCGAGGCAGCCACCACGAGTTCGGATAGGGACCTCGCGCGGAGTAGTACGGGTTTTCCCAGGTGTTTATGTCGATTGCGCTTCCCCACGCATGCGGCGACATCGCTCGACGGGATTCTTTACCCACCACGTAACGGCAGTTAAAACCGGTGGTGTTATCCGACGCCATCGACGCATAGTCGTTCGCACCGGGATATCCGTTGGGCGCCTTGCCATATCGGTCTACAAGAAACATCGACCGGATCGGATACCTCATCGCATAGAGGCGGGTGAAGACATTCACGGCCGGCTTGGCCACCCATGACGCCACAATGATTGAGCCGCGATATCGAAAGCCATCAAAACCGATGTAGTTCACCGTTATATATCGCAGCGAGGAACGGGCCATACACCCTTTGTGCCAGGTCAAACCTTGCATCGATGCCCACACGGAGTTGGGAATTGGTGTAACGAGCGGATTGGCTCCAATGCCTCGGGCACGTGGAGCATCGGAAAATCGGACTTTCGGCAATGGTGCTCCGCGAGGGTACGTAACGACAGCGAATACCGGACGGGCGGTAATACGGACCGGCGCGGATATCGCAGCGTTATAGATCGGACCCTGCTCGATCGACACACTGAACGACGAGGCTTTCCACACTGTGGAAGTCAAGAAGCCGTGACCAAACGAGTCCGTGTTCGCTTTACCGATAACGGCCGCCGGCTGCACACCGTCAGTTGATCGGTGAAGCGTGGCCGAGACTCCGGCTATCGGCGAGCCATCCACTGCGCTCACCACCGATACGGTGGCCTTAAACGCGACTTCACTTGTCACTGCCGTCGGGGCATTGATGGTTACGGCCACCGTTTGACCCGCCGCCGCGACCACAACCTCATTCGAATAGATCGTGTTCGCACCATCGATGTAAGACGCCACAATCGTCCAGTCACCCCTGACAGGTAGGACGAGGTTTGCTAGCCCACTTCCGGATTCGTCCGAATCGACCGTGAGCGTCACATCAGGATGCTGACGTTGTTTCGCGGTCAACGTCACCGAGGTTGACGCGACTGGGGCGGAGTCTTGAGTCAGAGTGACCGCTGTCTGGAAACCAATGCCGGCTGTCGCTGAGGCTGGCGCACTTAGAACGAGCGAGGGCGTCCCCGCTGCCGACGCTGGAACACCGGTAAGTACAAAGGCCTCAACCACCAGCGATCCTAGCAAGAACGCGACAATTGACCCGACTCTGCCGAGACGCCCAATGCGTCCCGGCCGTCGAATGGCCATCGCCCCGGTTCTAACCCGCATATCAACAATCCCCCTGTTGATCATCGTCTATCCACACGCGTAGGCGCGAAACCAGCCCATGTGAGTCAGGCGCGGTACGCGTCTACCTCGACCTCGATGAGCATGTCCTTGTT